>CAZWJX010000009.1:11091-30111 GCA_964634695.1 uncultured Syntrophobacterales bacterium
TTCATCAGTCGTTTTCTTTCGTAAAAATTCCTGTTCCGGTGTTATCTTATATCCAATGATACAAGCCAATTGCTCTTTTTATAATTATCATACGGAGTCTCGTAAGAAAAGAGGAAGATGAGCGGCCGAACAGAGTTAAGTTTCTTGAACCGGGATGACCGTTCTCTCTATGTCGGTAAAAGTATACATCCCTACCTGGAGTCACCGCATCAGTCGAGGAGTAATTCACTGATTGGAAGGTGGTTTGCCGATGATAAAAGGATGATAGTTAGCTGAACGTCAGAACGCCTCTGTAAACTATAAACGTTCCCGGGTTTTTAAAACCATGTTCCGGTTTTTCTTGACAATTCCAAAAGGTGCTTTTTTATAAGTTTCGGAACAACCTAGAACTTTAGAATAAAGGGGAATTTGAGATGGTTAAATTTTTAGCGACGATTATGGTTGTCTGCATGATGGGGGTCTTTCCGGGATACCTCCTCGCAAAAAGCGAGGGAGAAATAGCAAAGTGTCGGGAAATTTCGGAATGGGCCGGGGATGTAGCTCGTGAAAGACAAAAAGGAACAAATATGACCGACCTGATGGATAAGGTAAGGATTATGTATTCCGGAGAGAAAAGAGATCTCATGCTCAAAATCATTGCCGACGTTTACCAGGGTCATCGATACCATTTTAAAGAAAACCGCCAATCCGCCGTAGAGATGTTCAAGGCTCGATGGTTCGATAAGTGTATGCGGGATCTTTTGTAGTCGACATGTAAGCTGTAGGCTCTTTCTGGTCACCTTCTAATGAATGATTGTCATTACAGAAACGGAAAAAGGGCTCTACTGAAATCATAACAAAATGGAGTAAGAATTGTGTGATCCATAATTAATAAATCAAAGGAGGGTTGATTATGGGAAATCAGTTGAGAACTTTTCTGTTACTCGGTCTTCTGACCATACTGATAGTTCTTATAGGCCGGGCCATCGGGGGGGCTCACGGCATGGTTGTAGCTCTGGTAATAGCCGCACTGATGAATCTCGGGAGTTACTGGTTTTCGGATAAGATTGTTCTTGCCATGTATGGAGCCCAGCCTGTGAGCGAAGAAGAAGCTCCCGAGCTCTATGCTATGGTCAGGGAACTTGCTCAGCGTGCCGGTCTTCCTATGCCGAAAATCTGCATAATCCCGAGTGAGAGTCCGAACGCTTTCGCTACAGGACGAAACCCTGAACATGCCGTTGTGGCAGTTACAGAAGGAATCCTGAAGCTTTTAAAGCCCCATGAATTGAAAGGCGTTCTCGGTCACGAACTTGCTCACCTACAGGATAGAGATATTTTGATCGGCTCTATCGCTGCAACGTTTGCCGGTGCGATAATGGTGCTTGCCGATATGGCGAGATGGTCGGCAATTTTTGGTGGTGCGAAATCAGACGAAGAGGAAGGCGGAGGACTGGGAGTGATTGGGGCAATTGTCTTGTCAATAGTTGCCCCGCTGGCTGCTATGCTCATACAAATGGCTATTTCAAGATCGAGAGAATACCTTGCTGACGAGGAAGGAGCAAAGCTTGCCGGTAATCCTGAATTTCTTGCGAGCGCTCTCGAAAAGCTGGCTTATGGAGTGGAAAGAATCCCGATGGAAGAAGCCAGACCGGCAACAGCCCACATGTTCATAGTTAATCCTCTCACAGGGGGAGGTATTATGAACCTCTTCAGCACTCATCCCCCTATAGAAGAGCGTATTAGACGTCTCCGAGCTATGGCATTCTAGATTTCAGTAAAATGAGAGAGTGCTTCGTCGCTTCGCTCCTCGCAATGACGAATGTGTGTGTCATTGCGAGCGCCCGAAGGCGGGCGTGGCAATCTCATGGTATATAAGGGATTGTTTCGTCGCTTCGATCCTCGCAATGACACAAGGTAGAAAGGCCCGCAATGGCGAGATTGCCTCGCTTCGCTCGCAATGACTTGCCCTTACTTGTCTAAGCTCTACATGAAATACACCTATTGTCATCCATTAAATCAGTTTTTTCGAGCGGGTTCATAAACTTTATTGACAAAGAAATCGCTTTTTGATTGTTTTGAGAAGAAATGGGGCAATCAGGAATTTTAGTGTGTTTCCCATGTAGAAGGGG
Source organism: uncultured Syntrophobacterales bacterium (assembly GCA_964634695.1). Classification (GTDB taxonomy): domain Bacteria; phylum Desulfobacterota; class Syntrophobacteria; order Syntrophobacterales; family Thermodesulforhabdaceae; genus JAOACS01. The sequence continues at coordinate 13,200 of CAZWJX010000009.1, forward strand.
TGATCCTATGAAAGTAAAAACTAAAGTCAGTCGTTTTTGTTTGTTGGGCGTTTGCATTGTAGCACTGGTAATTACGGCTTCATGCGGTCACAGGTCAGTTGAGACAATATATCCCGTTGTGCAACAATCACCCTTCGGTGGTAATAATCAGGTTGTTATTTTGCCTTTTGCCGATTACACACCCAACGGCACACCTTATGAATACTGGAGACGTAACATTCTTGTTATGGAAGCGTTGCAGGATGAATTTAAGAAATATGGATTCGGGACGGCAATTGAAGAGGACGTTATCAAATATCTGCTTGAAAAAGGCATAATTCAGGAGGCTCAGGTTAATACGCCCGTTCATCCTGAAGTTGCTGCACTCCAAGAAGAACTCTCTTCTAACTGGAGCGATATTATGAAGCAGGAAGTCGCCATGGCTATTTACAAGAATATGGCGCAATACAAGGGCAAAGATGAAAAATTCTGGAATCAGCAGCGCCTAGTTTCGCTAACGAAGGAGAATCTCAACGAATTAGGCAAAAAGTTCAACGCCAGGTTTATAGTTAGAGGGCGAGTAATTGACGTATCTACCGGACAGGAAGACTCTTTCAATCCGGCTCAGACGGGCATTCTGCCTTTCTTCTTCAAGGTGGGTTCGCGCACCGTCTTCGGTATTGCTCAGTCAGATACCTACGAAATGATCGACAAAATGGCCATCGGTGGACTAATGGGTCTGACGCTGGGAAGTAACCGGGTTCCAATTGAACCCGATAAATCCGTTGAAGGACATCCTCGTTTTGGTGGTGGCATCGTAGAATCGAACAAATGGAAAGCTGCCAATCTGGCCATATGGGGGGCGGTGGGAGCAGGAGCAGCCTATCTCGCCGATAAGGGTGGCCGAGTGGATAAGGCTGTCGTTCACCTGAGAGTTATCGTTCAGGATGCTGATACGGGTGAGGTTGTCTGGGCGAACAGAGCAGAAGTAAAGACGACTCCTCGCTCTGTTTACGGTGAACACGATCCGGACGTATTGCTGGCCAGAGCCATTCAGGATGCGGCATCAACTCTTGTGAAGAACTTTGTTCTGTCGCAGGTTGAAGGAAAGTACGTAACTTACGATAAATACGGCACTCTGGTCGTTATGCCAAAAAGTGCTGCGCCTCAAAAAAGCGAATAAAAATTAAAAAAGTTTTGGCGTAGAACTCTTATATACCCTGGGGCTCGAAATGAGCTTCCAGGGTTTTTAGCGAAAAGGATATGGAGAAGGTGGATGGGGACGGACATCCACAGTTCTGAAGGAGAAAGGAGTTCAACAGTCCATGGCAACGGTCGCTATCATAGGCACTCAGTGGGGTGACGAAGGCAAAGGAAAAATTATCGATCTTCTTGCAGAACGAGCTGATTTTGTGGTTCGATTTCAGGGTGGAAATAACGCCGGACATACGTTAGTCGTAAACGGAAATAAATATATATTCCACCTGATCCCATCCGGTATTCTGCATAGGTCTTCTGTGTGTATGATTGGAAATGGAGTGGTTATAGACCCATCTGTTCTCCTTGAGGAAATCAGGAAGTTGGAGGAAAACAATATTCCTGTGTCTCAAGGGAAGCTTGTAATTAGTCCCAGAGCGCACGTAATAATGCCTTACCACAAAGCCCTCGATGTTGCTCGAGAAGCACGAAAGGGAAAGAGCAAAATAGGAACCACAGGACGAGGCATCGGCCCCTGCTATGAAGACAAAGTTGCAAGGAACGGTATAAGAATGGAAGATCTTCTTGACAAGAAGACTCTGCTCGAAAAGCTGGAATGTGTTCTGGAAGAGAAAAACTTTCTCCTCAAGCATTACTACAATCAGGAACCTTTTTCTGCAGAAGCAATAGCGGAAGAATATGCTGGTTATGGACAACGTTTAGCTCCTTTCATCGATGACGTTTCCGTAAAACTCGATCTGGCCAGGCGAGATGATAAGAACATCCTTTTTGAAGGTGCCCAGGGAACACACTTGGATATAGATCACGGCACCTATCCCTATGTAACATCGTCCAATACCGTTGCAGGTAATGTGTGCTGTGGTTCCGGTGTTGGGCCCCTTGTTCTGGATCAAATCATAGGAGTAGCAAAGGCTTACACCACAAGGGTTGGCGGAGGGCCGTTTCCAACCGAACTCAATGATGACCTTGGTAAATGGTTCAGGGAGAGGGGAGGCGAATACGGAGCCACAACCGGAAGACCGAGAAGATGCGGTTGGTTCGATGCAACCATGGTGAGAGTTGCAAAAAGGCTAAACGGCCTTACGTCACTCGCTATAACGAAGCTTGACGTCCTCACAGGGCTTGAAACCATAAGGATTGCTACGGGATACCGATATAAGGGGCAGACCATTTCCGATGCTTTGCCTTCTCAATTGACAGCTTTCAGTGAATGGCAGCCTGAATATATTGAGCTTCCCGGCTGGAAAGAAGATATACGAAACGTAAGACGCTATGAAGACCTGCCCCGGGAAACGCGAAAGTATGTGGAAACTATTAAAGAACTGGTCGAACTGCCTGTCTCCATAATTTCTGTCGGTCCCGGACGGGACGAAACAATAGTGTTGCAACAGGTTTTTTAACGTTTTAACGCTCGCAAAGGGTTAATAATGTCGTGGCGAACATATTACAGAGAACGAACGGTGGATGCCGAAACCGCTCTTAAAGCGGTTCTGTCTGACGGGTGTCGAGTTTATATCACTCCCGGATGCGCCGAACCTCGATATCTGGTCAGAGCACTGTTCAAAGTCATACATCACTACACGGACGTTGAACTGATTCAAAATCTTTCCATGGGCGAGCTACCGGAAGATTGGACTCCCTGGCAAAAGCACTGCCGGCTCAAAACTTTCTTTCTCGGGCCTCGTTCGAGACAAGCCGTCAATTGGGGGCTTGCGGACTATGTTCCGGCCTATTTTTCATCCATTGCAAACCTTTTCAAACCCGGAGGCTCAATGCCCATAAACGTCTGTCTTATCCATGTAACGCCCCCGGATGAACATGGCTTCTGTTCTCTAGGTATTTCTGTCGAACTCACCAAAACGGCAGCAGAACACGCTCAGTTTGTGGTAGCTCAGGTTAACGAAAAAATGCCCCGGACCCTGGGAGATACGTTTCTACATGTAACTCAAATATCCTACTTCGTCGAACACACCGAACCTCTTATGGAAGTGGCGCATTACGTTAAAAGCGCCATATACGACCGGATAGGTCAGTATGTATCAAGACTTGTGGATGACTGCGCAACCATACAGACGGGTATAGGCAGAATCACCGATGCAGTTGTGCGTCATCTTATATCCAAAAAAGACCTCGGACTACATTCAGATATGATCACAGACGCTCACATGGAATTAATGGAGAAGGGGGTAATAACAGGACGATATAAGACCTTACATCCTCACAAAGCTATTGCTACCTTCTGCCTTGGAACGGAAAAGCTCTACAGGTTTGTCCATAACAATCCTCAGGTAGAACTCCATCCTACCGAATATGTCAATAACAGCATGATAATCAGCCAGAATCACAAGATGGTGGCAATCAATGCCGCTCTTGAAATAGATATTACTGGCCAGGTGTGTGCTGACTCAATAGGACACAAGATTTACAGCGGTATCGGAGGATATACGGATTTCATGGTTGGGGCTTCTAAAGCCCCGGAAGGCAGGACTATTATTCTTGTGCCGTCTACGAGCCCTGACGGCAGAAAGTCTCGAATAGTTACTCACCTTTCAAGCGGTGCCGGAGTTGTAAGTCCGAGGAGCACAGTATGGTACGTGGTTAACGAATTTGGCGTTGCAAATCTATTCGGGAAGGCTATTCGAGAAAGGGCATTAGCTTTAATCAACATCGCCCATCCCAAGTTTCGTGAGCGACTGCTGGCTGAAGCCAAACGAATCCGATACGTATATCAGGATCAGATTCTTCCACCGATTTACGAACCTCTTTATCCGGGACAGTGGGAAGTTTATCAGATTTTCCCCGGAAATCTCAAAGTATTCTTCAGGCCCATCAAACCAACCGACGAACGGGCTCTTCAGGAATTTTTCTACTCTTTGCCCGATCAGGATATCTATTACCGATTCCTGTCTGCCATGAAGGTCTTTCCTCACAGAGACATTCAAGCGATGTGTAACATAGATTACGAGCATGAAATGGCGATTGTGGGTATACTGGGTGACATTGGAAACGAGAAAATCATAGCTCTCGGGCGCTACATTCTCGATCAGCGAACCAATATGGCAGAAGTGGATTTTGCCGTAAGAGCGGAATACCAACGCCGGGGTATAGGAACATTTTTACTGCACTATCTCACCGAAATTGCTAAAAGTAAGGGGATAAGTGGATTCTGCGCTTACGTGCTCGCATCTAATAGAAAGATGTTGAGCGTGTTTCATAAGGTGGGATATGTGATTCACAGCCATTTAGAGGAAGGCGTCTATGAAATATGGTTTAGATTCGACGAGCCTGCTCAGGTATGCATCACCGACAATTGATAGTAAGCCAGAGCTCTGTGTGCTCCCCTGGGAACTGGCCTTCGACATAGACGGTGTAGTTGCTGACACTATGGCTGTTTTCGTGGATGTTGTCAGGGAAAGACTTGGATTTTCCGACTTTTCAAAGGAACACATCTGTGAATACGAACTTCACAGGTGCTTGCCCGGAGTCGAAAAGGAAGTTTTAAACGAGATTATCTGTCTGATTCTAAGCGATGAGTACACTCTCAGAGTGCCTCCATGTCCCGGAGCACCTGAATTTTTGAAAAAGCTGAGTTACTACACGCCCCTTAGATTTGTTACGGCGCGAGTGTGGCCCGAATCCATAACTAAATGGCTTTACAACCTTTTGCCTGATGTGCCCAGAGAATCTATACAGGTTATCGCAACAGGTGATCCGGATAAAAAGAGCGCGATTTTGAAAGAATTGAAAGTGAAATTCTTTGTTGAGGATCGATGGGATACATGCTTAAAATTACACTCTGAAGGATTTGGAATTATTGTGTATGATCAGCCCTGGACTCGAAAAGGTGATGGTTTTCCCAGACTTTCTCACTGGCAGGAAATGGAAAATTTTGTTGTCTGGCCATAAAGGACGGTAAAATTGAGGAGAGGATGGAAAAGGAGATAACTGTTGCTGTTCAGGTGCGGGCCCAGAGAGACGGGCAGTTTGTTTTTATTCTCGATCCATCCCTTCCGTTCCAGATGATTTTGAGGTATCTGGAAAAACGCTGGGAAGAATCAAATCGTTTCTTCAGATCGGCAAGAATAATTATAGATCTGGGGCTTCGCCCTTTCAGATTTGACGAAATAGTGACGCTAAGAGATTTTCTCAGGAATAAATGGCACGCCACAATTACCGAACTCCGTCTGGGCCATCGGTTTGATTCCTTTTTTGAATGGGCCTCTCAACAGATTGGTATTCCCATTTATCAGGTGCCTGCTCAGGAAAGGGAGCCGGAGCCGGTGATAATAAGGCAAACCTGTCGATCAGGAACCAGAATAGAGGCCCCGCAGGATTGCATAGTTCTGGGTGATGTTAATCCCGGGGCAGAAATAATTGCGGGAAGGGATATTGTCGTGTTTGGCGTCTTAAGGGGTGTGGCTCATGCCGGAGCTTACGGAAACAGGCAATCCAAGATATGGGCTCTGTCCATAGAACCCAGCCAGCTCAGAATAGCAGATCTCGTTGCTGTTCCACCCCCGCAGGACAGATCTTCCCGCTCCAAACGCTATGAAATAGCCGAAATAAAAGACGAACAAATACAGGTTACAAGCTTTTAAATCTCAACGAACAGGGAGCTACAGGATATGCCGGGAAAGGTTATTGTAGTAACCTCTGGAAAAGGGGGAGTGGGTAAAACAACAACGGTGGCTAACCTGGGGTCGGCACTCGCCATGAGAGGCCTGTCGGTGGTTCTCATCGACGCCGATATTGGCCTTAGAAACCTTGATGTGGTGATGGGACTTGAAAACAGGATAGTTTATCACGTTGTGGATGTAATAGAAGGGCGGTGTCGAGTAGAGCAGGCCATGATACGCGATCGTAAGATCAATTCTCTTTATCTGATTCCAGCAGCCCAGACTCGGGATAAGGATTCTGTTATGCCCGAAGCGATGAAAAAGCTCTGCGAGCAGCTTGCTGAAACCTTTGATTATGTTCTTGTGGATTGCCCTGCAGGCATCGAGCAGGGATTTCGAAACGCCATTGCCGGTGCTCAAAAAGCCCTGATCGTGACAACTCCGGAAGTATCGGCAATTCGCGACGCCGACCGGGTCATAGGACTTCTGGAAGCCAATATGTTAAAAGATATTCATCTCATAATCAATCGGGTTAACCAGAAGATGATACGCCGCGGGGATATGATGTCCACCGAGGACATTTGTTCTCTGCTTTCCATCCCGTTGATAGGTGTTATTCCTGAAAGCGAGGAAGTGGTTATTTCCACCAACCGGGGTGTGCCTCTGGTGCATGAGAAGAAAAGCGCCACTGCCGCAGCTTTCAAACGTATAGCGGCGAGACTGGAAGGTGAAAATATCCCTATTCCTTCGGATAACCACGAAGGTGGTTTGCTATCAATGATGAAAAAGATTTTCCGAGCCGGATGACTTGTCCTCGAAGTGGGTCATAACTAGGCAGATAAAAGGAGAAGCAAATGCTCGATGCCATAAAGAGGTTTTTCAGTGATAAAAAAAGCGGTAAGGTAGCAAAAGATAGAATGCAGATTGTTCTTCTCCATGACAGACTCAGTATCGAACCGGAAGTTATGGAAAAGATAAAGAACGAGATTATTGCAGTGCTTTCAAAATATATGGAAATCGATCATCAATCTATAAGCGTAAGAGTTGAACAGGGAAAGGACTATGCAGCCCTTGTTTCTAATGTGCACGTAAAGCGGGTTTTCAGACAGCCACAGACTCAAACAACAAACGCAGGCTGAGAATACCATGGCTCTACAGGTTTTTCTGGCTGCAACTTTAAGACGTTACGTTCCTGATTACAACCCGGAAACGGGTGTGATCCTTTCAGTAGATTCTGGCAAAACCGTATCGGATATTGCCCGGATTATGGGCATTCCAAAAGAGGAAATTAAGATAGTTATGGTCAATGGAATCCATTCTTCTCTGGATCACCTGCTCAAAGGCGACGAAAGAGTTGCCTTCTTTCCTGCAGTGGGCGGTGGTTAGTCTTTCTCCGGCGATGAAAGCCATTCATTCACCACTTCATTGAGAAGTCTGTAGTAAGCTTCATTTCCTCCAAGGCCGGTTCGTCCAAAGAAATAATTTATCTCAAGCAACAAAGGGTTGTTACCTTCGGTGTCATCGCGGTGAAAAATAATATCAACGCCGGCAAGATTTATCCCGGTAAGCTCCCTTAAAGTCGCCGCCAGCCTCAACCCGGCCTGTGTTCTACGATCGTCCGATGCCGGTTCGTATGCCGCCCCCTTTGAAATATTGTGTAAAAACTCGCCCCCGGGGGCAATTCGCCAGTAGGCATAAAGCCGTCTTCCCATAATGACGACTCTCAGGTCCTTATCGTCATTGGGGATATAGTCCTGAACGAGAAAACCGGGAAAACCTGATTTTTCGAGAAGAAAAAGCTCATTAAGGGCTTTCTTCATTGTCGTAAGATCGGGCACGAAAAACACGTTTTCTCCTTCGCCGCCGCTGTCACTTTTAACAACAACGGGATAATCGAGCGAATCCAGAACCGATTCTGAAAGGTCCTTGACAGATCGAAACAACTTCGTTCTGGGATGAGGCAATCCAAAAGCCCTGAACAGGCGAATCTGCCCCGATTTGCCCGGATAAAGAAAACGACAGCGATAATCCGGGAAAACTCTCCGGCAGTAACGGACCGCCGTCCAGTACAGTTCTGGAGAACATCCCTGCGGCAGAATTACTGCTTTAGCGCCTTTTATGATGGCAATATCCCGTTCGTTAGGCTTCCTTCCGGCGCAGGTTCTGTAAACATCGGCCTTAACAACGGGATTAAAAGAAAGAATGTAGTTTTTGCTCCTGCAGGACACGGCAGTCTCCCATCATTTGACGTTGTGCGAAATCGGAAAGTGAACCGGCCATGGAGTTACTCCCACTCTTAATTTGACTTTTTCCATGACGAAACGTAAAAGAGCACAATACCATGTTTGAGAAAAAGGGATTTTTATAATAGTGTGCCTTCTGGCGTATTTCAATTTATCTCGAAAAATGGGGGAAAGATCGTGAGCACGGGGATGCGAATTCTTTGTCTTATCGGTGCCATAGGCGTTATGATCTCCGGGGTGATAAGAATTGTTAAGAATGATGAGTGGACCCTTGCAATCCTCGGTCTTCTCATCCTGGGCTTCACAATCTCCGGCTTTTTTAAGGACCGGGAAGATGACAACAATAGCAAATCGCGGTGATCAATAATCAGAGCTTGACTGAAAAGAAACTTTCTTCTAGCGTCACAGATTCGTGTGATGGGTGTAAGTCAGAATTTCACGGTGAAGGACGGAGAAAAATGGAAGACCTGAGCCTCGTAATGAAAGAGCGAATCAAAAAAGCCGAAGCCTTCGAGCGGGAAGGAATAGCTCTTTATCCTAACCATTACAGAGTAGATCACAAAATTTCCGACATTGTTGAAAAGCTGCAAGATAAAACGGCCGAAGAACTGGAAGCGTCCCAAGAGCGGTTTTGCACCGCCGGCAGGATCATGGCGATACGATCTTTTGGAAAATCAATTTTTATGCATCTTCAGGACGATGTGGCTCGCCTTCAGATTTATCTCCAGAAGAATCGCATGCCGGAAGATCAGTTCAACTTTGCGAAGAAGATTGATATTGGAGACATAGTCAGAGTCAAGGGACCTGCTTTCAGAACTAAAACCGGAGAATTGACAATCCTCGTAGAAGATTTTGTCCTTCTTACAAAAAACCTGAGACCGCTTCCCGAAAAATTTCATGGATTGAAGGATGTGGAAATTCGATATCGCCAGCGATATGTGGATTTGATAATGAACGATTTCGTCCGGGAAGTCTTCCGGAAGAGAACCAGAATCATTCAGACTATCCGGCAGTTTCTCACAGACAGAGGATTCATGGAAGTTGAAACACCCATGATGCAGACCATACCCGGTGGAGCAACGGCGAGGCCGTTTAAAACTCATCACAACGCTCTGGGAATAGACCTCTATCTCAGAATCGCCCCGGAACTTTATCTGAAGCGTCTTCTTGTGGGAGGTTTTGAAAGGGTCTTTGAACTCAACCGCAATTTCCGAAATGAAGGCATTTCGACTCAACATAACCCTGAATTTACAATGCTTGAATTTTATCAGGCTTACGCTACATACGAAGATCTTATGGGACTTACGCAAGAATTATTTGGTGCCATTTGTGATGCTGTAAACAATGGAAGCCGACAGATTGTTTATCAGGGAGAAACCATAGACCTTACCCCGCCATGGCGTGTTTACCGGTTTATGGAGAGTCTTGTCACTATAGGTGGCCTGCCAGAAGATAAGATTAAATCGTTCGAAGGGACGGCAGAGCTTGCAAGATCTCTCGGGATTCCAGTAGAACGCTACGAAGGACACGGAAAGCTTCTTACAAAACTCTTCGATTTGAAGGTTGAGCCCAAGCTTATTCAGCCGACTTTTATTACCCATTATCCCCTTGAGGTGTCGCCTCTTTCCAGAAAGAATGATGAAAATCCTGAATTGGTGGATAGATTTGAGCTTTTCATAGCCGGGCGAGAAATAGCGAACGCCTTTTCGGAATTGAACGACCCTCGTGATCAGAGAGAACGGTTCCTGAAGCAGATTGAAGCAAAGCAAGCTGGAGACGAAGAAGCGCATGAAATGGACGAAGATTACATCCGGGCACTTGAATACGGTATGCCACCTGCCGCAGGCGAAGGGATTGGCATCGATCGGGTAGTGATGTTATTTACCGATATGCCTTCAATAAGAGATGTAATACTGTTTCCGCATCTCAAACCGGAAAAGAAAGGTTAATAATACCGTGTCACTTCAGGAACGGCTTCCCTTTGAGTGGTTCGTGGGGTTCAGGTATTTCAGAACTCGAAAACGGAAAGGGTTTCTTTCCCTCATTACGGCAATTTCGATAGCAGGAGTTGCTGTAGGTGTGATGGCCCTTATTGTGGTGCTTGCCGTAATGAACGGTTTTCAGAGCGATCTCAGGGAGCGAATCCTTGGGGTAACAGCCCATGTTGTAGTAAGAAGCCTTCAGGGAAGCATACCCGATTACGAAAGAGTCATAAGCGAGATCGCTCAGGAGCCTCAGGTCAAAATCATATCACCTTTTATATACTTGCAGGGTCTGATAAGTGCCGGAGGGAGATCTAACGGGGCGGTTATAAGGGGTGTGGATGTTTCCGGTGAACGTTCTGAAATGATCGAGAAAAATATTGTTATGGGGCGGATCTCAGACCTTGTGCCTTCTAGTGGGGACAGTCCGGACTCAGCCGCTCTTCCCGGTATTATCCTCGGTATTGAACTCGCCAGACAGTTGAATGTTCACATCAACGATACGGTCAATGTTCTTGTCCCCTCAGGGCGCATCACCCCTGTGGGTCAGGTTCCCAGAAGCAAAACTTATCGAGTTGTAGGATTGTTTCAATCAGGTGTGTATGACTATGATCAGACGTTTACTTTTGTAAGCCTCACGGAGGCTCAGCAGCTCTGCGGGATGATAGACCGGGTGATGGGCATAGAGATCTGGCTTTCGGATCCGGATGAAGCCGGTCGAGTTGCCGGGATTATCCAGCAAAAACTCGGCTATGCATACTGGGTGCGTGACTGGATGCAGATGAACAGAAATCTGTTTTCCGCTCTCAAGCTTGAAAAGACCGCCATGTTCATAATCCTTACGCTTATAGTGCTGGTTGCGGCCTTCAACATCGTGAGTTCTCTTATCATGCTGGTGAAGGACAAGACCAAAGACATCGCTATAATGAAAGCAATGGGAGCCACGGCTTCTCGCATTCGTAGAATTTTTATGCTTGTGGGGCTGTTTATCGGAATCTGCGGAACACTGTTGGGACTGATCGGGGGTTTTTCTCTTTGCGCGATCTTGAAACGTTACCATTTTATAGAGCTACCAAAGGATATTTACTACATATCGACGTTGCCCGTTAGAGTTGAGTTCTGGGACGTTTTTTTCGTTTGCGTTGCTGCGATTCTCATAAGTTTTACTGCTACGATTTATCCTTCCTATCAGGCTGCGAGACTTGATCCTGTTGAGGCGTTGAGGTATGAGTGAAAAACGATCGGACATCCCTTTCATACAGGCTGTAGGGCTTACAAAGATCTACGGGGAAGGGATAAGGCAGGTGGAAGTTTTTCGCGACCTGAACCTTACGGTGAACAGCGGTGAACGGATAGCCATTACGGGTGCTTCAGGGGTTGGCAAGTCCACTTTGCTTCACATTCTTGGATTGCTCGACCGACCGACGGCGGGTCGAGTGTATTACAACGGGAAGGACGTTTTGAGTCTGAGTGACGAAAAAAGAGCGCATTTCAGGAACGAGCACGTAGGCTTTGTCTTCCAGATGCATTACCTCCTGCCGGAATTTAACGCTCTCGAGAACGTCATGATGCCTGGAATTATAGCCGGACTCTCGAGAAAGGAACTCAAGGAGAAGGCTATTAGCTGGCTTGAACGGCTCGGACTTGGCAGTCGGGTCTCTCACAGGATTGGAGAGCTTTCGGGTGGAGAACAGCAGAGAGTTGCCATTGCCAGAGCTCTCGTTCTTTCCCCCACGGTGCTCCTTGCCGATGAACCTACAGGTAATCTGGACAGCAGGACCAGCAGAACAATTCACAAAATGCTGGTTGAGCTGAACGAGGACATGGGCTTAACGATGATTGTGGTAACTCATAATATGGAACTTGCAGACATGATGCACAGATCTCTCAGACTGGTTGATGGGCGGTTGATTCAGGAAAAATAAAACCGGAACAAAGCAACTAAACAGGGGGAGATAATGAAAGGCAGACTGGTCAATTTACTTTGTGTTAGTGCCTTATTTTTTGTTTTTACGGGTATTGGGCAAGCCTGGGGAGAAACGATTGTTGGAATTTCTCCCCCTGTAATTCATGGAGCAAAGGATGTAGAAACAATCAAAAAGACCATCATGAATTCACTGGAAGAACAGCTGAGAAAGCAAGGAATCCGGGTATTGGTTGAACGAGATTCCTTCACTTCAGACGATCAAGCAAAGAGAATCGGCAGTACGAAAGGTTGGGACTATGCTCTCTGGGGCGCCGTGACGGTTCTGGGAGAAGTGTTCAGTATAGATCTCAGGCTTGTTCCCGTAAAGTAACCGGGCCCGGGTGTTCCGGTTGTTTCTGAAGCCAGAGGTATAAAGGACACAGACAGGGCAATGGGAGACATTGCCGATAAGGTCGCATCGAAAGTATTTCCGCAACAAATGGTTGTTAGTGTTCGAGTGGAAGGTAACGAACGCATCGGAGCTGACGCTATCAGAGCAGTCATTAAAACGGCTGAGGGACAACCCTTTTCTCAGGCAAAACTTCAGGAAGACATCAAAGCCATTTATAATATGGGATATTTCGAAGACGTTCGAGTGGATGCCAGAGATAAACCCGAAGGTAAAGAGATTGTATTCATTGTCAAAGAAAACCCCGTAGTGGATACTGTTGAAGTAAAAGGCAATTCGCAGATAGATAAAAAGGACATACTCGCAGCAATCCAGACTAAGCCTTACACCGTATTGAAGATGAAGCAGCTCGCCGATGATGTGCAGAACATCCTGAACCTTTATCGTCAGAAGGCATTTTACGATGCAAAGGTGGACTATGTGGTCGAATTTCCAAGAGATCCAAGAAAGGCTCAGGTGACTTTCAGAATTAAGGAAGGTAAGAAATTTTTCGTCAGAAAGATAACATTCGTGGGTAATAAATCGTTTTCGGAAAGAAAACTTAAGTCCGTTATGCACACAAAAGAAAAAAGTATCCTGTTCTTCTGGAGCACAGAACGGGGCGTGTTGCAACATGACGTTCTGGAGACAGACGTGGACCGTCTTACAGCCTTCTATCAGGACAACGGTTTCATGGATGCTCGAGTAGGAACTCCGAAGGTTGAACAAAAGAGCGATGGGTTTTACATCCAGATACCTGTAGTGGAAGGTTTCAGATATAAGGTTGGCTCTTTTAAAATTACCGGCGATCCTATCGAAGCCAAAGAAAATATTTCGAAAAAAATCCAGACCAGGGTCGGGGAATACTTCAGCAGGGAAAAACTCAGAAAGGATATCCAATACCTTACCAGACTTTGCCTGGATCAGGGTTATGCTCGAGCAGAAATTGATCCTCATGTTCAGAAAGATTCGGAAAGGCGAGAAGCAAATATTGAGCTTGAGGTAAAGAAAGGTCCCAAGGTTTCTATTGGGAGAATAAATGTATCCGGAAATACGAAAACGAAAGAAAAAGTGATCAGACGACAATTCGTGATAGCTGAAGGGGAGACTTTCAGTGCTACAAAACTCGAAAATAGTGAATCAAAATTGAAACGCCTTGATTATTTCGAGGAGGTTAAGGTCAATCCTGTAGATACGGAAAATCCGGAAGTGATGAATATAGATGTTAACGTAAAGGAAAAATTGACCGGACACATTGGAGCCGGAGGTGGATATTCGTCTGACGAAGGTTTCTTTGTCGGTGGAGAAGTGACACAGAGAAATCTATTTGGTCGGGGACAACTTTTATCTCTTAAAGCTCATTTTGGGGGTTCAGCTCAACGCTATATGCTTAGTTTTATTGAACCGAGCGTTTTTGACACTTACTATTTCTTTGCAACAGACATCTATGATTGGGTCCGTGAATATGACGATTTCACAAAGGAGGCTCAGGGATTTCAGCTCAGATCGGGTAGAGCCTTTGGAAACTGGAGCAAATTTACGGTTGGCTATGTCTTTGAGAATACAAACATAACGGATGTTTCCGAAACCGCTTCATCTATTATCAAAAGACAGGAAGGACGTCATATTAAAAGCAGTGTGATTCTGGGTGTAGAAAGAGATTCAACCGATCATCCTTTCATACCGACGAAAGGTTCTATCATAAGAGCATCGGTTGAAGAATCGAGCAGTTATATTGGAAGTGAAACCGACTTTACCAAATATGAAGTGGCAGCAGGAAAATATTTTCCCCTGTTCTGGAAGCTGGTCTGGCTTGTTAAAGGAGAAATGGGGTGGATTATAAAAACAGGGGACAAGGATATTCTTATTTCAGATCGTTTCTTCCTTGGCGGTATAAATTCGGTGAGATCCTACGACTGGGGTGATCTTAGTCCAAAAGATCCGGAGACAGGGGACAAAATAGGGGGCACCAAGTACGGGCTCTTTAATACAGAACTGATTTTCCCGATAGTCGAAGAAATAAACCTTAAGGGAGTGGTATTCTTCGATGCTGGAAATGCTTTCGCCGAAGGTGAGGATCTAGATATATTCAAGTTCAAAACGGGCGTAGGCGTTGGTTTAAGATGGGCTTCTCCGCTGGGTCCCCTTAGAATCGAATGGGCATACAATCCCGATCCGGGACCTGGCGATTCTAGAAGCAAATGGCAATTTTCGATGGGAGCATTTTTCTAAAGGGTGTCATTGTGAGGCTGCTTTTACTGTTTTATCATTGCGAGAAGTCCTCCTGTGGATAGCGATGAAACAGTCTCAGCAATGTGTCATTGCGAGGCTACGTTTATTTTGTCATTGCGAGCCGAAGGCGAAGCAATCTCTTGAGATTGTCACGGCTGGCTCCCTTGCGATAGCCTCTCAATGACTTAGAAGAAGCGCTCCCCGAAACGGTGCGGGTAGAGGATGATTCGCAATGATACTTTTAGGCCGTTATTGCGGATCCCTGTCATCAGTGGTAAAGGCAATCTTTTGGTTGCCTGGTTACGGGCTCAAATCCAGAAGCGTTTTGCTTCTGGAATTAAAAAGGGGACGGTCCCCTCGCTCGGAAAGAGCGAAAGAAAAAACATCTGGATGGAGGTTTTCATGAAAAACACTCGGTGGTTTGTTTCATTTTGTGTGGCGGTTACTGTGATTTTTGCGGTAAGCGTTTCAGCTTCATGGGCAGAGCAGAAGATAGGATTTTTTGATCTGGAGAAGGTAATTCTCAGTGGGGTAAATCGGTTCAGGAGAAACTAAAAAAAGAAGAAGGCCAGCTTCGTTCTCAGCTTCAGACCAAGCAAGAAGAATTGTCCAGGATACAAGATGAAATAAAGAGCAAACAGGGGAAAGGGGCTGATGAAGCAAAAAAACAGAAGGTGAAAGAGTTTGAAGAAAAACGGCAAGAAGCTGAAAAATTTTTATTTGAATCCAACAAAAAGCTTCAGACTATGTCGGAACAGTTGATGAAACCCCTTGTGGATAAGATTATGGAGATCGTAAAGGAAGTTGCCAAAAAGGAAAAGTTTGACATCGTTGTAGAAGCCAGAAGGGGCGGCATTGTCTACGGCGATGATAAATACGATCTGACCCAGAAAATTATTCAGGAACTGGATAAGCAGCCTCAAACTGTAGCACCTGCTCCTTCTTCCAAACCGGCAGAACAGAAGAAATAGCACAATGCAGCGATCGGTGCAGGAATATACTCTTGCCGAACTTGCCCGCCTCTGTGGAGCGGAACTCCACGGGGACGGGACAGTTATCATTCGGGGTGCTGCTCCCATTACATCGGCCGAAAAGAGCCACATAACTTTTCTGGAAAATCCCAGATATCTTCCTCCTTCACCTTCCATGATCAAAGCCGGTGCAGTTGTGACCAGTCACTATCTTGCCAGTGCTCTTGAGGGAATCCCACTTCTCGTTTCCTCAAGACCAAAGGCGACCTTTGCCCGCATCGCCCAGATTCTTCACGGTATAGGTCCCGCTCCAGTGCCAGGTATTCATCCCATGGCCTGGGTAGATTCAGAAGTGACCATCGGTGAAGGTGTGGGCATAGGTCCTTTTACATACGTTGGAAGCAAGTCGGTCATCGGTGATAGAAGCCTGATTATGGCCCAATGCTACATCGGACCTGAAGTGGTGATAGGATCTGGATGCATTATTTACCCGGGAGTGATTATTCTGGACAGATGCAGGATAGGAAACAGAGTCATTATTCACAGCGGGACGGTCATAGGAAGTGATGGCTTCGGGTATGCTCAGGACGAAGCAGGTGAACACGTAAAGATTCCACAACTGGGAACGGTTGTTATCGAAGATGATGTGGAAATTGGGGCTAACTGCACGATAGACAGAGCCACTTTCGGAGAGACACGTATTAAGCAGGGCACTAAAATAGATAATCTCGTTATGATCGCCCATAATGTAACAATTGGTCAGAAATGCATACTCGCAGGGCAGACGGGAATTGCAGGAAGTTCTACGGTCGGGGACGGCGTAATCATTGCGGGACAGGTTGGCATTGCTGACCATGTGACGATTGGTGATGGGGTGAGAATTGGCGCCAAAAGCGGAATTGCGTCTGATGTGAAACCTCACATTGATATTGTAGGCATTCCGGCTATGCCAAAAGAGGAGTATTTCAAATTTTACAGGAACGTGAGATCTTACGAAAGGCTGAAGAAAAGAGTGGAAGAACTGGAAAGTCTTGTAAAAAGGCTTGCTTCAGAGCAGGACTAGGACCGGGAAGTGCCATTGTGAGCCCAGGCGAAGCATCCTTTGAGTCATTGCGAGCGCTCTAAGGGCGTGTGGCAATTTCGGATTGTCATTGTTAGGTTGGCGAAGTTGATTCTTCCCCGTCATTGCGAGGCTGCCGCAAGGCAGCCGTGGCAATCTCATAAAAAGTAGTGTCGAGATTGCTTCGTCGCTTCGCTCCTCGCAATGACGAATGTGTGTGTCATTGCGAGCGCCCGAAGGGCGCGTGGCAATCTCTA
>CAZWJX010000010.1:0-5447 GCA_964634695.1 uncultured Syntrophobacterales bacterium
TTGCCCATCAGGAGCCTGTCCAGATTTTGAAAGAGCCGTCAATCAGGGGAGCCATAAAATCATGGAACTTACCAGGTAGGTCCACACTTGACGGTGGTTCTACCTTTTTTATTTTCATATCCTCTCCCCGTCCATGATATCATAACTATTCGGCAGAACTGCCAATCTGATCGCGCCATAAAAACACCGTAAAGGCAAAAACATTGGAAGGCCCGGGTCAAAGAAGGGGCAACACAATGACCATCAAATCAAACATTGCCGATCTTGGCTTTGAAGACAAGCTCTGGGAAATGGTCGGTAAGCCCTGCGGTCACATGGACGCGGTCGAATACAAGCACATAGTGCCGGGCTTGATTTTTCTCAAGTACATTTCTGAGGCACAGACCGAAGTTCCGTGTGATGACCGGGTGTTATCCTGAATCTGGCCGGGCTATAGTTCTTCGCTTAATATGAAGTCGTGACGCTGAATCGGGCAAATTTCGACGTCCTGCTCGACGCGAAATTGATGCATCCGTCTTCTGAGCGCGATATAGATACAGTCGAAGCAGTCGAGGAAGTCCCATCAAAGACGAAGGGGGATAGATCATGGGTTTTCGTTTCTGGCACCGAATTAAAATTGCACCGGGCGTGACGTTGAATCTTAGCAAGTCAGGCGCATCTCTTTCGTTTGGGCCACGAGGGGCGAAGTTCACTATCGGTCCGGGGGGTAAACGGGTCACGCTGGGGATACCGGGAACAGGCCTTTTTTACACAGCCACGTTCCCGAGTAGGAGGTCGAGCGTCAGGGAAAGCGAGTCTTTCTCCGCTCCGGACGTCCCAACAGTCCGCCCGGAAGACAGACTTACGCTCGGCTTCTTCAAGCGCCTTATCACGCCGCGTGATGAGGAAGCTCTGGTAGACGGGTGCCGGGAGCTGGCCCTTGGCAACGAAGGGTCTGCTCTTGAATACCTGAGGAAAGCCGTTCATCTGGCTGATGGCGCTTACCTTGCCGGTTTTCTAGCGCTAAAGCAGGACAGACTGGAAGAAGCCGCGAACTATCTGGAAACGGCCGCAGATAAGTACAAACAACTGGGCAGGTATTTTTCCAAGTATGGCATATCCGCCACCATAAATATTCCCATCACGGACGAGGTGACGGCACATGTGGAGCCGGATCTCCGGGGTGTTCTGCTGGGGCTAGTTGAGGTTTATCAGCGTCAGGAACAGTGGGAGAAGGCGATTGCCTGTCTGGAAAAGCTGCAACGGCTCAAACTCGACGACGTGGTAGTAAAGCTCTCCCTTGCGGAGCTGCTTTTGCAGGCCCGTCCGGACAACAAGAACGTCTGCCAGAAGGTTGTGAAGTTGACCGAAGGAATTGAGAATGAAACGCCGATCCACACCGGGCTGCTTCTTTACAGGGCCAGAGCACTGCGCCTGCTCGGGCTCTTCGACACAGCGCTAGAAACCCTGAAAGGTGCCCTGCGCTCGAAGAAAAACCGGTCAGAGGCATTGCTTCGGGCTTTACGGTACGAGCGGGCTCTCGTTTATGATGCCCTTGGTAAACACCGGCAGGCACGCAAGGAGTTCGAAAAACTCTACGCCGAGGATCCAAACTACGAGGATGTGGCGGTTCGGTTGGGAGTGTAAAGGAAATCCGAATCAACACAGTTTCCGTCCCTTCGGGAATGTGCCGCCCTGTGAAAAGATGTTGTTCATCAATGGGTTAGGCAACATCCTGATGGTGAAAAATGGTTATAAAGAGAGTTGCAAGTGGGGCGCCGTATTTCAATCCGCCAATTACGGGGTTCTTGGTTAAATCCAATAAAAAGCGTGAAGACGCAAATGAAATCATAAAAATTTCGCCAGCCTGAAGCCCAAAACCTGTGATATCCCCTAGCCTCGACTCACCGATATGCTCACCGCCAGACTTGCGCCATTTCCAGTCTTTGAGCAAGCGACGTCCCCGTCATACCCGGTTACCTTAACGCTTCCCGCAGGAAAGCTTTATTAATTAGAAATCGCCTACATGAGATCAGGTGCTTTTGGGGCCATCGCCTGCGACAAGCTTGATTTTAAGTCGGCTAACTCCACTTTGACCGCCTCCAAGGCAGCCATACGATCTGACATGCGTTTTACTTCGGCTTCTATATTCCCATCGCCGGCCTGCCGCAGGTCATGGGCCGCCTGCATGGCTCCCTGAGTGGCAGCCACGGTTTCATCAATCCGTTCGCGGACTCTGCGTGCAAATCTCGCAAAAGAGATATTCAGGTTTTGAAGCGTGGCCCAGCGGATGTTTTCCACATTGCGCCGTACCAGTCCATCTAGGCGTTGATCTATGGACAGTAAAAATGGCAGCGGCTCTGTGTTCCACGTGCTCAGCACCCAATAGGGCCTTTGTTTGATCTCCAGGACATCATCCGGCGAAAGGGATTTGTAAGGCACCTGGAACATGTCCGCGGCTGTGCGTCGCAGAGTTTCAACGAGTTGGGAAAGCCGCTGTTCATGGGGTGTCAGGCACTCAAGCAATCGTTCTTTGACACGTTCGTTGAGCACCTGCTGCTGCTCCTCGAAAAATTCGGGAATAGCCTCTGCCCATGCCTGTTGGATATCGGCTTTCGAAGATTTGCCGTGGCTTCCCAAGGCAGAACCTTTATGCATGATCTCCTTCAGGAATTGCTCGGCTTGACGGGCAAGCTCGCGGGCCTGTTCTTCCACAAAGGCAGTTACACGCTTTTTATCGCCCTCCAGAAGATCCTGGATCATCCGGCGCTCATTTTCAGCCTGTTTTAGGCTCTGCTGGAAAATGTTTATTTTCTCTTCAAGTTCCTTTTGGGGCAATTTAAGCGCCTGCAAGGCTATGCCAGCCTCCATTAGTGTAACGTCTATAAACTCAATCGCCCTTCGGCAGACAGCATCCGTCAAGGCGTTGAACTTTTCTCTGGCAAGATAATCCACCAGAAAGGATTCCAGCATAGCCATGCCGCTTTTGAACCACCCCTCTTCGTCGTTAGACATTCTGGCTTCAAGCCCCTTACGGGCCGATACACAAAAAACCGGATGGTCGCGGTCACAGCCGAGCTCCTCGGACAATATACGCTTGTAAAAATCGAGCGCCTCTTCAAGTTCCTTCTCGTTTAAGTAATCGATCTTGTTCAAAACAAAAAACAAGCGCGGTACCTTTTCGTTAACCTGCCGCAGGAACGCGAGCTCCGCCTCGGTGATGGGCGGGTCGGCCGAAACCAAAAACAGCGCCGCATCGCATTGCTCAAGAAAATTGAGGGTAGTCAAGGTGTTATGGCGATAGGTGGAGCCGACACCGGGCGTGTCAATAAATACCACTCCGCCAGCAAGAATGGGAGCTGGCAGGTACACCTGAACTTCAGCAACGCCCAACTTGTTTTTCGGGTTAGCTTTTTCGGTAACAAAGTCGGCCAGGAAGGCGCTTCTCTCGGCGGTCGAGGCGCCGGTGAATTCATCCGCCGGGCGGTCGCCTTGATATTGAATGACAATCTTCGCTACCTCGCCATATTGAATGAAAGTCGGGACCGAAGTCAGTGGAACCACCCCTATGGGTAATATAGGTTCGCCCGTCAGGGCGTTTAGCAGTGTGCTTTTGCCACGCTTGAATTGGCCAAGGACGGCCAAGTGAAATCGGCCCTCGGAATAGCGGGATAACAAATCGTTCAGCTTCTGACTGTAATGGGAGAATTGCGGCCCGATATCCGAAATAATCCCGGCTGCCTTAGAGAGCAAACTGGAAAGCCGGGGATTTTGGAAGTAAGATGGTAAAGATGCCTCTCGCATCATCGTTAACCCCCTGTTGTCGACGAAGCATCCATTTCAAATGGGGTCTTGTGCTGGGAGGTCGCTGGCACATCAGGAACAAAAAAACCGCCCGCGAGCCTCTCCATCCAAAACCCAACCGAACATTAATGTCGGTAGGAGTCATCAGCCCGGCTCGGGCGGTTAACGGGGGACTCCATCCCCATAAATCTCAAAAAATGTAATAATATATAACACCGCACCCGTCAATAAGCAAATAGAAAAAGGGCGATGACAAAAATACCCCCACATCGATTAGCCGTTATACTCATATGATGTCCTCTGGAAACACCGGCAGGCACGCAAGGAGTTCGAAAAACTCTACGCCGAGGATCCAAACTATGAGAATGTGGCAACCCGTTTAAAATTATAACCAAAATCCGAAATCGAGCAGGAGTCAAATCACCTAACCTAAGCATAATTTCATTAACATCTCTATCATGACGATTGAGAGTTTTGAGCTTGTTTTATCCTTTCACTGACAAAATTAACTATCTCCTCTGCCAGCCTCACAGCATCTAAGGCGGCAGCTTTAGTATAAATTCTCGCTGGAATGCTATCCGGCAAGCTATTTGGATATCTTGTTGGTACATAGTAGCCATCGAGGATTGACCAACTCTTTACCTTCTCAGAAAATTCAGCATCAAATCTCGATGCAGAATGACACAGCCTCTCTATTGAATGCCCGATTACTATTTCCTCTCCCTGAGCATATAAGAAAGCCTTCAGAGCCTTCTCTCCGACCTGCTGAGCTAGAAAGCATGCTATATGATATCCTCCTCTTTCTGCAAGATCCTTTGCCCATTTTAAATCCTCAACTGACTGCTCAAGCCACCTTTTGCCTTCTTCAATTGCTTCCCTTCTCATAAAGAACCAGCGCCCCCTTCAGGATCTCTTTAAAAAATGGTCTGCTTTTCAACTTCTCAAACTCCTCAGGTGTGTAACAAAGAATATCTGCATCGACCGGAAGTGCGAGCAGAGAATAAATCTCTTTTGTTCTTTCAAGAAACGGCTTGTCTGTTTCCATTATGATGAGAATATACAAATCCGTGAAAATATCTTTTCTTTTCGAATAAGAGCCAAAAACACTTATTTTCTCTACTTTACCACCAAGCTTTTTTAAAACAATCTCGATAGATTCCTTTAACAACTCCGCATACTTTTTTCTTTCTTCGTCTATGTTCATTTTGCTACCTTTGTTTACAGCTTTAGCAAAAGATTCAGGACTCTGTATATATTTAACCGGTTCTGCGTGGTTCTGTACCGGGAGTTTGCTAAAGAGCCAAACACAACCATTAAGAGTTAATGAAATATGAAGTTACTGACGTAATCAAGGAAATTGTGAAGGAAACCGTTAATGGAACGGGGCAAAAATAGATGATCAGACCGCAGGGGGACCACCAAAGGCGGATGCTTACCTATGTGGTTACCCCTCATCGTTGCCCCACTTTTTCATCTTGGTGCTAAGCCAGTTGATCCAGCGATCAATGCCTTCGCCCGTTTTGCAGGAGATCTCGAAAATTTCAATGCGAGGATTCAGTTCTTTCACCGTTTTCCTTATCCTTTCCACATCGCAGTCCACGTAAGGCAAAAGATCGATTTTATTAATAAGAAGCACCGAGGATTTCTGAAACATCAGAGGATAC
>CAZWJX010000010.1:5457-20580 GCA_964634695.1 uncultured Syntrophobacterales bacterium
GGCGAATCCAAGCGGCCCACTGGTCAATGCCCTGACCGGTTTTGGCTGAAATCGGGATAATTTCAATATTCGGGTTCAGTTGTTTCACCCGCTGGCTGACCGCTTCGTAATCAAAATCGAAGAAAGCCAGCGCGTCGATCTTATTAATCAGCAGCACATCCACCACCGAAAACATATGCGGATACTTGAGCGGCTTATCATCGCCTTCGGTCACGCTGAGAATCATTGCCTTTTCGTGTTCACCCAGTTCAAATTCGGCAGGACAGACAAGATTTCCCACATTTTCAATGATGAGCAGATCACAGGCATCTAACGAAATCCTTTCTAAAGCAGACTGAATCATGTTGGCATCAAGGTGGCAGGCTCCACCGGTGTTGATCTGAACGGCGTCGACTCCAAGTCGCTTTATCCTCAGGGCATCTTCCTGAGACTGAATGTCTCCTTCAATCACCGCAATGCGGTATGAACCCTTTAAAGCTTCGATGGTCCGTTCAAGAAGGGACGTCTTCCCGGCTCCTGGAGAGCTCATAATATTAACAACAAATACCCCGTGCTTTTCAAAAAGATCTCGATTCGCTTTTGCAATTTTTTCCTGCGCTTCAAGAATGTTTCTTACAACAGTCACGGAAACTTCAGGCATGGACGTCTTCTCCCCTTTCTCCTTCAATTGATACGAGCAACAATTCCTGCCCGCTTATATAATGATCCGTAACAACGCCGCAATCAGGACATTTAAAGGAAAAATTCTCTACTTCGAAAAGCTCGCCACAACGGTCGCATTTAGCAACGATCGGAACGACTTCAATATGGAGTTCAGCACCTTCTAGAATAGTTCCCCGAGATATGATGGAAAACGCAAAAGTGAGAAGATTCGGCACAACAGCGGTCATTTCTCCAACCTGAACCGTGAGAGACGACACCTTTGAGATCGCGTTTCTTTTGGCTTCTTCCAGTGCGATCTCCGCAAGCATTTCAGCAATTCCCAGTTCGTGCATTTACCCCCTCCATATCTTCAGTTCGGGTTGACCATATCATTCGTTCTGAAGTAAGACAAGCTCGCAGAGTTCAACCATATCCGTGAAAAAAGGAAGACACGATGGCAGAGCGAAAAGCACAAGTCGAAAGAAAAACAAAAGAAACGGTTGTCAGTGTTTCCTTAAACCTCGACGGAACGGGTGAGGCTTCCGTAAAAACAGGCATAGGGTTCTTCGATCATATGTTAACACTAATGATAGTCCACGGAAGATTTGATGCCCGGATTAATGCATCAGGTGATACAGACGTTGATAATCACCACACTGTTGAAGACGTTGGTATTACGCTGGGAATGGCCTTTAACGAAGCTCTGGGTGACCGCAAAGGAATCAATCGCTACGGGCATGCTCTAATTCCTATGGATGAAGCCCTTTCTCAGGTTGTGGTCGATCTTTCTCGAAGACCCTATCTGGTGTATGAAACGCCGCCCATGGCGGAAAGGATCGGATCTATGGAATCGGAACTTGTCCCGGAATTCCTGCGAGCCTTCGCTCAACACGGAGGGATAACTCTACACGCTCGCATCCTCTACGGCACAAACTCTCATCATATGGTGGAATCACTTTTCAAAGCCATGGGAAAAGCCCTGCACAAGGCTTCTTCCATAGGGGGATTCTATCGTGATATTCCTTCAACAAAGGGAACCCTGTAGATTTCAGACATCCACGATACAATGTCTCTGTTCTTTCAGGAAAATCTTTTTCCTCTCTCCCTCCCTTGCGTTACAATATTCGGGATGTTAAAAATAAAGATGCGATGGTCTCGCATACGGAGAAAAGGGGAGCAGGCCGCACGATCGCTCCGTGAGAGCGAAAGCTCATCACGGGGAGGAAAGTCCGGGCTCCACAGGGCAAGGTGCTGGGTAACGCCCAGTCCCGGTGACGGGAGGAAAGTGCCACAGAAAACAGACCGCCTTCTGGTTTTGAGGGTAACCCCCTGAAAGCCTGGAGGTAAGGGTGAAACGGTGAGGTAAGAGCTCACCAGACCCGATGGTGACATCGGGTGCTAGGCAAACCCCACCTGGAGCAAGACCAAATAGGGGAGCGTTTGAAGGTGGCCCGCCTGAGCTCCCGGGTAGGTCGCTAGATCCCATCGGCAACGATTGGGACCAGAGAAATGATCGTGCTGTCGCCCGTAGTCGGGCGGCATGACAGAACCCGGCTTACAGGCCAGCTCCCCTTCTTCGTCATTGCGAGCCCTTTTCCCTCGTGTCATTGCGAGGAGCGAAGCGACGAAGCAATCTCGTCATTGCGAACGAAGTGAAGCAATCACCACGCGCCCTTCGGGCGCTCGCAATGACTGGAAAAGGGGTGTCATTGCGAGCTCGAACGAAGTGAGGGCGAAGCAATCTCATCATTGTCCTTTTATGAGATTGCCACGGCCGCCTTTCGGTGGCCTCGCAGTGACGTAATGTAATGTCATTACAGCAGCCTCGCAATGACTCAGAAGGAAAACGCCTTTCATATAAGTTGCAGTCACATTGTGGACGTGAGGAGCTCCTTCGTGGAAAAGGTTGCCGTAATTATACCTGCCGCGGGACAGGGTATCCGATTCGGTGGAAATATGCCCAAGCAATTTGTGCCCGTTATGGGAAAACCCCTGCTATTCTGGACTCTTAAGGCTGTTCTTGAGACCGGGCTCATCGATCTTTGCGTGATCGTTCTTCCCCGACGCAACTTCGATTCTTACCGTGATCTGGTCATATCATGGCTGGAAGATCTCTCAGAATCGCACAACGTCAAAAATATTTTGACTGTGCCCGGTGGTGACGAACGTCAGGAAAGCGTATGGGAAGGACTTAAAAACCTTCCCGATTCGGCAGAATGGGTCGCCATTCACGATGGCGCTCGTCCACTCATTACTCAGGCTCTCTTTCTCAGAGTGCTCGAAAAGGCCCGTTCCGTCGGAGCCGCAATAGCTGCAATACCCGCTCGTGACACAGTGAAAAAGGTGGGACAGCCCCCGAAAAATGCTATCATTACTGAAACTCTTGACCGATCATTCGTCTGGCTCGCTCAGACCCCGCAGATATTCAGGCGAGACATAATAATGAAGGCCTACGAAGAGGCCTTTGCATCTCACTTCACCGGAACAGACGATGCTTCTCTGGTTGAGCGGCTTAACTATCCGGTGGCTATAGCAGAAGGAGACCCACTTAACATCAAAGTAACCTCAAAAGAGGACATGGAGTGGCTCCTATGGCGCCTTCAAAAAAAGATTGTTCAGTAAGAGTCGGGATGGGTTACGATGTCCATCCCTTTGTTAAGGACCGGCCGCTTATACTCGGCGGAATTAAGATCCCATCCCAATTCGGACTGGCAGGACATTCCGATGCCGACGTATTGCTTCACGCCATCTGCGATTCACTTCTGGGAGCTGCCGGACTAGGAGATATCGGACGCCATTTTCCCGATTCCGATCCCAAATACAAAGGCATCTCCAGCATGGTACTCCTTCAGAAAGTGCTTGAAATGATAAATCAGGCCGGATACGAAGTGGGAAATATTGATGTTACGGTAGTTGCTCAAAAACCCCGTATCGCTCCATATCGAGACCAGATGATAAGAACCATTGCACAGTCCACCGGCCTAAAACCGGCTCAAATCAGCATCAAAGCTACAACCACAGAAGGACTTGGATTTACCGGAAGAGAAGAAGGAATCGCCGTTTACGCCGTGTCGCTTATATATAAAAAATCTGACGGAGAATAAATTATGAAGCTCATCGTTTACAACACTCTCACGAAGGACAAAGAAGAATTCATACCTCTTGAACCCGGCAAGGTTAAAATGTACGTTTGCGGAGTCACGGTTTACGACTATTGCCACATCGGGCATGCCAGAAGCGCCGTGGTTTTCGATGTAATCTATCGTTATCTCTCTTTCATCGGTTACGATGTGACCTACGTAAGAAACTTCACCGATATTGATGACAAGATCATCCGTAGAGCTCAGGAAGAGGGCACGGATTACAAGACGATAGCAGAACGATACATTGCGGCTTTTTACGAAGATATGGATCGCCTTGGAGTGCTTCGTCCCACCGTAGAACCAAAAGCGACCGAACATATTCCCGAGATGATAGAACTTATTAAAAAGCTTTTTGAAAAAGGCTACGCATATCAATCGGGTAGAGACGTCTATTTTGCCGTTGAACGCTTCGCCGGTTACGGAAAGCTTTCCGGGCGAAGTCTTGAAGACATGATGGCCGGGGCTAGAGTGGAAATTGATGAACACAAGAAAAACCCCTTTGATTTTGTGCTCTGGAAAGGAAGTAAAGAAGGGGAGCCGGCCTGGGATAGTCCGTGGGGTCCGGGTCGCCCAGGGTGGCATATAGAATGTTCCGCAATGAGCGCCAAGTATCTGGGTGATACTTTTGATATCCACGGCGGCGGAAAAGATCTCATTTTTCCGCATCACGAAAATGAAATTGCTCAGAGCGAAGCAGCTTCGGGAAAGACTTTCGTTCGCTTCTGGCTTCACAACGGCTTTGTAAACATAAACAATGAAAAGATGTCTAAATCGCTCGGAAACTTCTTTACCATTCGAGAGATTCTTGAGAAGGTTCATCCGGAAACTTTGAGGCTTTTCGTGTTGAGCAAACATTACCGGAGTCCGGTTGATTTCTCAGATGAGACTATTAAAGAATCCGAACGAGGGCTAGAGAGACTCTACATGACCATCTCAGACGCCGTTGACCGGCTGGGAGGAACTCTACCGGACATCAAAGCTAAAAAATGGCTCATGGATCAGGACCTGATCGCATCCTTGAAGCAGTCAAAAGCCCATACGGCAGTTGACAGCGAACTGGCAGAAAAGACGCTTTCCTTTCCGAATAAATTCTTCGAGGCCATGAATAACGACTTTAACACAGCGCAGGCTATCGGGCTTATGTTCGATCTTCGTAACTCGTTACAGCGCTTCCTCGAATCGTCAGGGCGGAAGAAGCTCAAAGGCCCGGCAGCAGAACTTGTCACTCTGACAATTGCCTTCCTTAGAGAATCCGGTGCCATTCTTGGCATACTGGAGCGGACCCCGGAAGAATTTTTCCGGGAGCAGAATCTTCTGAAGCTGAAGGCAACCGGCATGACGGTTCAGGAAGTGGAAGAGTGGATCGCAAAGAGGGCGGAAGCCAGAAAGGAAAAGAGATTTGATGAAGCCGATCGCATCCGGGCCATGCTCGCCGAAAAATCAATTCAGCTTGAAGATACTCCTCAGGGAACGAGATGGCGTGTGGTTTAGGATGCCTTCAGGCTTAACGGAGGGGATCGTTATGGAAGAAAAATTTATTCAGGAACAAAAGCCCGAACAGGATAATTTCGTAGAAACCAGGGAAGTTTACATAAAGACGGACAGAACTCAGGGTAATATGGTTATCCTTAAGGAAACAGAAGACTCCCCCTACTACTTCATGATGTTTGTTGGCGATGCTGAGATAACGGCCATTGCCAAAGAAAAAGGATTTGTCGAACCCAAAAGGCCTCTTACACACGATCTTTATCTGTCCATCCTGCATCAGGCGGGTGTAAGCTTCGAAAAGATAGAAATCTACGACGTACGGGAAAACACTTTTTACGCCAAGGTTTATGCTCGAATTCAGGGTGAAGAAAGAATATTCGACAGCCGTCCAAGTGATGCCGTTGCACTGGCTTTGCATGAAAAGATCCCGATTTTCGTGAATAAAAAGCTCATGTACCGTGAATTGACGCCCGAAGAGATAAAAGCATACGAAGAACTCGTCAAAATGGTGAAATTCTAGGAACAGGCAAAAATATGGCCCACTCCAGAGTTCAGGACGATATGATATACAGTTCGCTGGGTGTCAGACTTCCGCAGGACTATCTGGATTTTCTGACATCGCACTTTAAGGACTTGGACGACGATCCATCGGACCACTGCTGCTGGAAGTCAGGCTTCGGAAATCTATCCTTTGTGCTGGGTACGACTCAGGCTTTTAGAAGCCAGTTCGAAGATTTTCCGAAAGAATTTGTCATCATCGGTTATATAGGCCCCAAGAAAATAATCATTGATCATCAGGAAACAGAACTCGACGTTTTTGTCGCTCTTAACACCGAAACATCTGAAATATTTTACGTGGACACTCTGGGACGAATTGAGAAAGTCAGTGATTCTTTTGACTCATGGGTAAAAGGCTTCGTTTCCTGGATCAGTGAAAGAGCCCCACAGCCCAGGAAGTTAAGCCTGTCATGGCTTAGGAACATTATCAAAGGGAAAAAGAGCAATGATGGACGTTAATGTCGTTATCAGTGGAGCCGCCGGAGAAGGGATTCAGACGGTGGGGGCAATTTTTTCAACAGCCGTCTCACGATGCGGACTGGCCGTTTTTTCATGGCAGGAATACGAATCCCGCATACGGGGTGGGCTGAATAGTTATTCCATAAGAGTTTCTACGTCGGTCAAAAACGCACCTCGCCGGGATGCCGACATTTTACTTCCATTGAGGAAGGAAGCCAGAACAAAATATCGTTCGTGGTTGAATCCTCAGGGACTTATCATCGCAGATGAACGGGATGCTTCAGACGGTGCAATTGAAATTTTCGTTCCCTTTAACAAACTGGCTCGTGAAAAGTGGCAAAATCCCATATATTCCAACACCATCGCCGTGGGTGCTTTATGGTCGGTCATAGGCGGAGAGTTTGAAGCACTTGAGAAAGCGGTGGAAGAAGAATTCAGCGGAAAATCCGAAAGAGTGATCAGGTCCAATGTCGAAGCGGCAAGAGATGGCTACGCCTATGCCGAAAAGTCCTGTCAGGGAATATGTTCATGGAGACTGGAAAAACGTCCCGAAAGATACTATTTGATCGCCGGAAATCCTGCCATCGCTATAGGGGCTGTAAGGGCCGGATGTCGTTTCATGTCGGCATATCCCATGACGCCCGCAACGGGAATTATTACCTTCCTCGCCCAGCATAAGCGTGAATGCAAGGTGCTTACGGAACAGGCTGAAGATGAAATTGCAGCAATTAACATGGCTATTGGTGCTCAGTTTGCCGGCGCAAGAGCTATGACGGCAACATCGGGCGGAGGATTTTCCCTGATGGTTGAAGCGATAAGTCTTGCCGGAATGGTTGAAGTTCCGGTTGTGATTGTTCTGGCTCAGAGACCCGGCCCTGCCACAGGATTACCAACTCGCACGGCTCAGGGAGATCTCCTCTTCGCTATCCATGCGGGGCATGGAGAATTTCCACGAGCCGTTCTGGCTCCGTCGGACCCCCGTGATGCCTTCCACAAGATGGTTCGAGCCTTCAACCTTGCAGATAAATATCAAATGCCCGTGATCGTCATGACCGATCAATTCCTTGCCGATTCCCAATTTTCCATTACCGATTTTAACATCGAAGCATCCGAACCGGTGTTCTTCTTATCCAACCCAAGCGAAATAGAGAATTACAAACGATATGTCGTTACTCCATCGGGTATTTCTCCAAGGCTTTATCCCGGGCAGAGCAGACATCTGGTTACGGCAGACAGCGACGAACATGATGAGGAAGGGCACATAACGGAAGACCTGAACGGAACGGCAGTTCCAATGATGGAAAAACGGCTGAGAAAAATCAAAAGCTTGAAGAAAGAAATGGCACCGCCGGAGAAATTCATGGTGGACGATGCGGAAGACATATTAGTGGGATGGGGGAGTACCAGAAATGCTATTTTCGAAGCAGTTGAAATGCTCAGAAATGACGGCAGAAAGGTAGGAGCCGTTAACTTTACGGAAATATGGCCATTTCCGGAACTCGATAATGATTTATTTGCCCCCGGTAAAAGCATCACCGTCGTTGAACAAAACGCCACGGGGCAGTTCGCAAGGCTTCTGGCCGGAGAATTGCGGACTGAAAATATAAGAACCATGCTTTTTTACAACGGCTTGCCTGTAACGGCTC
Source organism: uncultured Syntrophobacterales bacterium (assembly GCA_964634695.1). GTDB lineage: Bacteria > Desulfobacterota > Syntrophobacteria > Syntrophobacterales > Thermodesulforhabdaceae > JAOACS01. The sequence continues at coordinate 13,394 of CAZWJX010000010.1, forward strand.
AGGATATAAGGAGACGCTTCTATGGCGACAATTAACGATTTTCATTCAAACGCCGAAATTCAGTGGTGCCCGGGCTGCCCGAATCACATAATCTTGCACACTCTCAAGGAGGCTCTTGTAGAACTGGGGAAAGCACCACATGAAATATGTCTGGTATCAGGCATAGGTCAGGCGGCGAAACTTCCGCATTATCTGAAGTGTAATTTCTTCAACGGATTGCATGGAAGAGCCCTACCCGTTGCCACAGCTATTGCCGTGGCAAATCCCGATCTTACCGTGATTGTCACAACAGGAGAAGGAGACTGCTACGGAGAAGGCGGAAATCACTTTATCCACGCTCTAAGGCGAAACCCTGACGTTACCCTTTTCGTTCATAATAATGCAATATACGCCCTGACAAAGGGTCAGGCATCACCAACAACGCCGCAGGGAGAAAAACGAAGTCTTCACACCGCTGGCGTATCACAACCTCCACTGAATCCCATCGCTACAGCAATTATTCATAAGGCATCCTTTGTAGCGAGGGCCTTCGCTCTTGAGCGAGATCAGATGAAAGAGATTATGAAAGAAGCCATATCGGTGAGAGGCTTTTCCTATGTTGACATTATACAGCCCTGCATCACCTGGGATCCAAGACCTCTCGACTGGTTTCGCAGCAATGTAAAACCATTGAATCCGGATCACGATCCTACCGATTTTAAAAAAGCTCTGGAACTTTCTCTTGTGCCAGCTCCTCCCATGCTTACCGGTGTCTTTTTCAAAATGGAATCACGACCCGTTTTTGGAGAAGACTTTTTCCGTGAAACCGGTTTTGATCGGCTTGCAGGGACATACTACCCAGCATCTGATGATGTGAAGACCATACTGGAAGAGTTCAGAAGTAACTAACAGCATTTATACAGGGGAAGAAGATGGCGGTTGATAAGTCGATAAAGATTTTGCTGGTAGAAGATTCGAAGATTACGAGAAGGATGGAATCCAAGGTTTTGAACGACCTTGGATTCAACAACATTGTTGAAGCCGATGATGGAGAGCACGCTCTGTCGCTTCTTGCAAAACATCCCGATGTGGCGGTCATTATAAGCGACTGGAACATGCCTAATATGGGCGGTATAGAGCTTCTCAAGTACATCCGCCAGCAGGAAAAGTATCGAGATCTTCCGTTCATTCTGGCAACGGGAAGAGCTCAGAAAAAGGAAGTGGCAGAAGCTACAGAAGCCGGGGCAAGCAACATCATATCAAAGCCCTTTGCGCCGCCGGAATTGATGAAAGTTCTGGAACAAACCTTTGCCGGAAAAACACTGCAAACGGCATCCAGAGAAATACCGGAACGAAAACCTGTGCTGGATGCCGCGGGAAAACCGATCCTTCATATCGCTCACATACAAATCACCGACCATTTGACTCTTGGCGTGGTCAAAAATCTCATCGAAACCGGCAAGGTTTCACCCAAGCATTTTTCAGGTCTTAATACGATATGCATGACTAGCTGGAACCCTGTTCAGGAAGCTCTGGAACAGGGCACGGTGGATGGCGCTTTAATCCTTGCTCCGATTGCTATGGATCTTTTCGCTTATAGGGTGCCAGTAAAGGTTGTGTTGCTGGCTCATAAGAACGGGAGCATATGCGTTAGAAGGAAAGAAACTATTTCTTCGCTTCAAAGTTTTTTCAAAGGAAAAACCTTCTGCATTCCTCATGAGTTATCAATTCATCACATTATTTCACACATGTTCATGAGTGAGTTAGGGCTCAGAGCAGGTATAGCCGGCATTCGGGAAGGGGACTTTTTCTACGAGGTTGTTCCGCCTGTAAGAATGCCTGAATTTCTCAAGATGAATCCCGATGCCAGCGGTTTCATGGTGGCGGAACCCATTGGAACTAAAGCCATAGCCGAAGGTATTGCCGAACAGCTCTTTCTTTCTGCAGAAGTGTGGCAGAATCACCCATGCTGCGTGGTGGCAATGCGTTCCGAAATTATTGATCAATACAGCGAGGCCGTGGAGGAATTTGTCAGGTTGCTTACGGAAGCCGGCGATTTTATATCCAAGAAACCGGAAAGAGCGGCGGAAATAGGCGTTGCCTTCCTTGATCCTCAAAAAACACTTGGACTCAAGGTCCCCATTCTCAAAAACGTTCTGACAGAAGCTCAGGGAATCAAGACAGATGATCTAAGACCCGACACAGAATCGCTCAACAAGATGGTCTCTTACATGAAAGACAGCATGGGAATAAATCTCGGCGTTGATATTCCTTCTTTCGTGGACATGACATTCTCTGATCTGGCTTACAGACACGCAAGCGGCTACGTGCCTCGACCTCCTCGACTGATGGACATAAAGGCTCTTATTGCGAAAGTGTCAGAAGATCTTCAGAAAGAACGAGTATCCGCAAAAAGCCTTTTGGGAAAAGAAGGGAAATATCTAATTTTCCACCTTCATGATCAGCAATACGGAATCGATGTGCTCAACGTGAAAGAAATAGTCGGTATAATGCCCATAAGGGAAATTCCTCAGGCACCGTCCTTCGTAAAAGGTATCATAAACCTGCGTGGAAAGGTCATTCCGGTGATAGATCTACGTCTCAGGCTCAATATGCCCAGCGTAGAATATAACGAACGAACCTGTATCATCGTTCTGGAAATTCCTCTGGAACGAGGCGTTTTTCATGTGGGAGTAGTGGTTGACACGGTATCGCACGTTGAAACCATCAAGGCTGGCGATGTGGAACCGACACCCAAGTTTGGTGGAAGCGTGAGTGTTCCATACATACGGGCTATGGCAAAATCTAACGGTAAGGTGAAAATACTTCTCGATGTTTTGAATCTCTTTGAGAAGGCGGAACTGGAACGAATGTCATCGGTGCAGGTGTAGTGAAGGCTATCGTTAACAGGTTAAGGTGCAAGAATTGAAAAAGGGTTCGGAAGTAATTCTCAAGATTGAAAAACTCGCTTACGGTGGTGCAGGCATAGCAAAAATAAACAGCGCTGTTGTTTTTGTAGAACGGGCCTTTCCCGGTTCGGTCGTAAAAGCTTTGATCATTCGTAAAAAGAAGGATTCCTTTTTTGCCAGAGTTCTGGAAGTGCTGGAACCATCACCATGGGAGAAAGAACCATTCTGTAAGCACGAAAGTTATTGCGGCGGGTGTATATGGCAGAGGCTGGACTATCAGGCTCAACTTGAATGGAAAGCCCGCCATGTGGAAGAAGCTCTGGCTCATATAGCCGGGCTTGAATCCATCCCTGTTTTGCCCATAGAACCATCCCCGGTCAACAGATACTACCGAAACAAGATGGAATTTACCTTTACGGCAAGACGATGGCTTACACCTCAGGAAATACAGCAATCTCAGGAAACACTACTGGACAGAAGTTGTGGATTGGGTCTTCATGTTTACGGTGCGTTTGACCGGGTTTTTGATGTCGAGGAATGCTTTCTTGAATCGCCAGAAGCTGTTGAAATTCTTAAGGCGGTAAGGAATTTTTGCAAGGAAAGCGGGCTTCCGGCTTACAGTATTTCAGACCACAGGGGATTCTGGCGCTTTCTCATCGTAAAAGAAGCCAAGAAGACAGGTGAGAGGCTGGTTCACGTAATAACTTCTTCGATGGCCGGTGTAGAACCGGTAATTGACGCTCTTGGGCAGGTTTTGAAAAAGCTTTCTGAATCGGGGATTGAAATTACAACCTTCGTTCATTCGATAAACGATGAGAAATCACAGGTGGCGGTAGGTGAACAATCCAGAATTTTATGGGGTTCTGGAGTAATACGGGAACAATGCCTGCACCTTAATCTAGCCATATCCGCACATTCATTTTTTCAAACCAACCCTCTCGGTGCAGAAAAGCTTTATAGCCGTGTAGTAGAATGGGCAGATCTGAACGGCTCTGAAGAGGTATGGGATCTCTATTGCGGTACAGGATCAATAGCGCTTCTCGTTGCCGGCAAAGCGCGGCTGGTGGTGGGGATTGAACTGGTGCAGGACGCCATAAGGGATGCCGAGCGGAACGCCAGAGATAACGGCATTGAAAATTGCATATTTTATGCTGGCGACATTAAAGATGTAATAAAGACTCTGGCGCATCGCTCGCCCCAGGTGGTTATTACTGATCCACCCAGAGCAGGTATGCACCTAAAAGTGGTGAAGGCGCTTCTTGATCTTGCACCACCACGGATTGTAGCCGTATCATGCAACCCGACAACTCTTGCACGGGATGTGGGCTTGCTGCTTACAAAATATCGCCTTAAAGCCGTCCAGCCCTTTGATCTCTTTCCTCACACCCCACACGTGGAATGCGTTGCAAAACTTGAGCTACGCTGACACGTTAAATACAGCGTTACATTCCCTGATCGTTTTTAACATAGAAAAATCCCTTAAAACCGTTCGTATCTTCCCAACCATAGGGATCACCACCGAACTCCAGTAGACCATCTTCACCGGCAGATACAGGGAAATAGGTTATTACGATCGGAACCGGATTCTCCAGAGTTATATAAGTTTGATCAGGCTTTTTAAGATACGATTCAATTTGTTCTGCCCTTTTTGGATTTTCTTTCGTAAGAATTTCTCGCGCCAGATCCAGAGCCCTTTCCACCCGTATACAACCATGAGAAATGGCGCGAGAAGCTCTTTTGAACAGATGTTGTTCCGGCGTGTCGTGAAGGTAAAATCCGTAAGGATTATCAAAGAGAAACTTGGCTTTGCCAAGAGGATTCTTGCCGCCGGGAAGTTGATAAAGCCTTGGTTCACCCCAGGAATAGGTGGAATCCAGCGCCCTGAACCCTCGCTTCTGAAAATAGAATTCGTCATTCATGGCTTCCTTTTCCAGTTCTATGCGTATGCGTTCAGGGACATACCATCGGGGATTTATGACCACCGATTTAATCTCACTCACAAGCGGAAGAGTATTATTCCACTTTATTATCTTGCCCTTTATCTTCATTTCTTTCCCATCGGCACGCCCCACAATAACCTTGTGTCGTGAAACCAGCTTTCCGTCATCGTAATATTCCAGAGAGAAGGTTGGGATATTGACCCAGATGAAGCGATTATAAATTCTAAGTGGAGTTTCAGCCAATCCTTCCAGCGTTGTTATGATCCATTCGGCTTTTTTAGTGAAGGGAATGTTCATTTTCTCTATGGTCTTTTGCCCCACCGTTCCATCAGGGGTTACAAAATGAGCTCGCTGGAACTTTATTAAAGCTTCCCTTGTTTCTTCATCCAGAACCCCACTGGGAGAACCGTCCATGTAGCCTTCCTGAATAAGTCTTTGCTGGATTTTTGATACCGCAGCCCCACGGGAACCCGGTTTCAGCTTTTCGGTAAAGGTCACAGTGACCTGTGAAGAATTAGCAAGCTGCTCGTATTTAGGCAGTGAATTTCTGAGGATTTTATATGCGGAGAGATTATCCAGTCCATCATATTTAAGAAAGTTCACCATGGCAGTTTCATTATCGACGAGGGAAACCCAGTAAAAACTGGCGTAAGGAGTTTTATTTCTAAGAAAGCTCACAAAGGAAACAACGAACAGAGAATCAAGTTGAAGAGCCTTTTCTGCAAGAGTTTCGTAAGTCTTTTTCTGATTGTTTGCCCACTTAATTACGGCTTTTTCTCGCTCACTATCAAGTGGCTCGCCTGAGGTGTAAAAAGCTTTTTCGGGATCCTGAGAAGGACAAACCATAACAACATCAGGATCTACACCGGACGGAAACTGAACAGCAAGATCATAACGAATTTTCTCAAGATCATGAACAAGAGCTCCTAATTGTTCTCTATTTTTAACTTCGCCGGCGAATTCTCTGATGATAGCATTGGCGGAAGGCTTTAGGTTAAATTGGGCGTCAATAAAAAGAAAATTGCCTGAAGTCATTTTGTAAACGGTTTTTAGATCGCTAAGCTCCCTGTTTGCAAATTTACTGGCCAGAACTTTCTGCAGCCATTCTGTCCATGGTTCTTTGTAAAAAGACACGATTGCTCTAGCAGTTATCACATCCGGCTTCGTAAGGTCTCTAAGAGTCACACACCAGTTGGCTTCGCTTTCACGAAGACTCCATGCCCCAATCACAAAGATCAGAACAATGATAAACCGCTTTACCGTTTTTTTCATCCGAGATCTCCTGAAAGTTAGCAGTGGTGAGTCTGATTCAATCTCTCGTATAGTTCAACCTGTTCTCTAAGACCCAGCTTTCTTACTCCACAATTTGCCTGCTTACGTCTGTTGCGACACAGATTACAACGGCTTTCCGCACACATCTGACAAAAGTAACAGTCGGCACAGTCGTGCTTTTTCTCAAGGACTCTTTCCCCTTCCTTCATGAAAGGGTCATATATAAGAAAACCATCTTTGTTAATCCTAAACATAATTTTCCTCCTCGTCTCAAAAGTTTCCTTGGAAACCTAATTATAGGTATTTTAGTCCCGGTGCTCAAGTGTAGAATGTGCGCCTAAGTATTGAAGAACACGAACGATTTATCAGCCGCTACTGCCGGTAAGGACTTCATATTTTGACATAAGTCTTGCAAGTATTCGCAAAGTTCTTATAGTGAAGTAAAAGTTGAGTTAATGATAAGCAAAAACAGAAGAACTGTAAAGTTAAAGGAGGACGGGATGGATCGCTACGTTTGCTCAATCTGCGGATACATTTATGATCCGGCTAAAGGGGATCCAGATAGAGGCATTCCGCCTGGCACACCATTTGAGAAGCTTCCAGATGACTGGACATGTCCTGTGTGTGGAGCCAGCAAAAGTGACTTTGAAAAGGAATAAAGCTTAAAGTAAGAACCAGGAAATAAGGGCGCTTTATTTTGCGCCCTTATTTGTTATAGAATCAGGTTGATCGAAATTAACCATTTTTAGTGGAGGTAACCAGATGCTTTTTGGATTTAACGCAGCAGAAGTGTTTGACATCGCAATAAACATCGAAGAAAACGGCAAAACCTTTTATACCCGGGCTGCCCAGATGGTTGATGATCCCGATGTAAAAACTCTCTTTCAGCAACTTGCTCAGGAAGAAGAAGTTCATAAAGCCCGGTTTACGGAGCTGAAAAAGCTTATTCCTCCGCAAGCTAGAGAATCCACGGTTCCAGACCTTTCTAACGAACTTGATCTTTACATCAAAATGATGGCCGATGAGCATATTTTCAGCAAGGCAGCAGGAGTTGAACAGGAGCTAAAGAAAATATCGTCTCTCCAGG
>CAZWJX010000010.1:20668-30055 GCA_964634695.1 uncultured Syntrophobacterales bacterium
TTCGAAAAAGATTCCGTTCTTTTCTTTGTTAGCATGAAAGAAGCGACTGATGACACCAAAGGCCGGGAAATGATTGATCTCCTCATAAAGGAAGAACAGGAGCACGTAAAACGGCTTTCTCTGGCTCTTCGAAGAGTTCTAAAAGGATAATAGAAAGAAAGCCTGATTGAATAACGAGTGACGGCGAACCAAACTTAAAAAATCGCCTGTCACTCTTTCTATGCGATTCAGATCGAAAAATAATTTCGTTGATAATTTCGTTGCTTATTAGGAATTGTCGGTTTTGATCGATTAAATCAAAGCAAAAGGAGATAGTTAATGTCCGCCCGAGTAAGAATATTCAGCACGCCAACCTGTCCTTATTGTAAGCAAGCTAAGGAATTTCTTTCTTCAAAGGGAATTGCTTTCGAAGATATTGATGTAACATCAAATCCGGAAGGATTGAAAGAAATGAGAACAATAACCGGAGGAGCTCGCACGGTTCCGGTCATTGTCATAGATGATGCTGTAATTGTAGGCTACGAAGAAGCTGATGTGATAAGAACTTTGAAGGAAAAAAAGATTCTTACAGAATACGGCTGGTGGAATATAATCATGTCTGAAGCAAAAGTCACGGTATACACGGTCTCTGGTTGTCCTTTCTGTGAAAGCGTCAAGGCTTTGCTGAAAGAACGAGGCATTGATTTCATCGAAATTGAAGCGCCTCCTCAGAGCGATCAATGGTTCGAACTGGTAAGAAAAACCGGAAGTGGAGCTCTCCCTCAGGTGCTTGTCGGGGATGAAGCTATAGGCGGATACCTTGATGTAATTTTCTACGAGGCATCCGGTCTTCTTTACGAAAAACTCGGAATGACACTTTCTGAAGACCGGAAAAAGGTAGAAAAACTTTACGATGTAATCATTCTCGGAGCCGGTCCCGCCGGACTCAGTGCCGCAATTTATACCGCTCGCAAGGTTATGAAAACTCTGGTTATCAGTGGAAATATCGGCGGACAGGTAACTTGGACATATGATATTGACAACTATCTGGGCTTCAGTCAGGTAAATGCTCAGGATCTAATTAAAAAATTTCGAGACCATGTAGAAAAATACGGCGTGGAAACTATAATAGGTCAAGAGGTTATATCGGCGGACATTACAGGACGAATCAAACGAGTAACGATAAAAGACGGCAGGTCTTTCTACGGAAAAACGATAATTATAGCAACAGGGGGACAGCACAAAAAGCTGAACATTCCCGGCGAAAAGGAATTCCTTGGAAGAGGTGTATCTTATTGCTCCACGTGTGACGCTCCGCTTTTCGCCGGAGCCACCGTAGCAGTTATAGGTGGAGGAAATTCGGCTCTCGAAGCCGCAATTGATCTTATTCCCATAGCAAAACACATCTACGTTATATCTCTTACCGAACTTACAGGCGATCCCATCCTGCAAGATAAAGTCAAGCAGGCTTCCAATGTAGATATTTTAGTTCGGCACAAGCCTATCGCCATTACAGGAACCCGGGAAGTAGAAGCCATTGAAATTCTGTCTCTTGATGAAAACAAAAAGAAGACACTTGCTGTAGAGGGAGTTTTTGTCGAGATAGGGATAATGCCCAATTCGGCATTGTTTGTTGACGTGCTTGCAACAAATGAACGGGGCGAAATAATTGTTGATGAAATGTGCAGGACGGGCGTTGCAGGAGTATTCGCCTGCGGCGATGTAACGAACGTTCCTTACAAGCAGGTTGTCGTTGCGGCAGGTGAAGGAGCCAAGGCAGCCCTTTCAGCTTACAATTATTTAATAAACCGACGTTAATCCTTCGCTTTTATATCGTGGTTTCGATTTCAAAATGTGACATACATGCCATGCTATGTGTATTAGAAGGGTAAGGATAACAGACAGTGTCACAAAAAAGTAGGGGCGACCTGACGGGTCGCCCCTACAAACTCGGGCTAGTAAAGAGATTGCCACGGCCACTTTACGATGGACTCGCAATGACTCTTTTTTGTGTCATTGCGAGGAGTCCGCCTCTGGCGGACGGCGAAGCAATCTCTTTTTGTTCTTACCTAATGAGATTACCACAGCCACTTTGTGGCCTCGCAATGACACTCACACTACTTTGTCTTTTCCACCTGGTTTTCCTGGACCATCTTCAGAAGGTTTTCTTCCGAATCAATCATTCCAACGTTAACCTTGCCATTAGGAAAGACATAGGATGGAGTGCCACGAATGCCTTTGGCCTGCAAAAATTTTTCGGCTTCATCGATTTTCTTCTTGCCATCATCACACTGATTATCTGACTTGTAGCCCTCTTCTAACCCTGGAAGTCCCTTTTTATCGCAGATTATAGCGATCGATTGTTCTCTGGCTCCCGGATGTATAGAAAGAGGGAACAATACAAAGTGAGCTTTGATTTTTCCCTCATCGGCGAGTTTCTTAACTACAGGCAGGGCTTTCTTACAATAAGGACATTGAGGATCGGTTACAAAATATACTTCCGGCCCATTCTTTCCTATCGTAAAAGCCGTAAGTGATGCCAGCTTTTTCACATCATCAGCAGTAAGCTTATTAAGTTCCTGGGTTGCTTCTTGAGTGAGGTTTTTTCCGGTCGCAATTTCGATTAAGTTACCCGCAAAAAAATATTTGCCGCTCTGATCAACATATAAAATATTATACCGGTCCTGCACTATAACATGTGCCTCACAAATTCCGGGAAGTTCCTTAGAAGGTTGAACTTTCTTTACCTGAAACTCCCTGTCAAAAACCTTTTTTATCCCCTCCTGAACCTGTTCCACAGTAGGACATGCTACGGCAAGACTATAGCAAATAACCATAAAACACAACGAAACAACCATCACCATGCCAATTTTCACCAACTTAGAACTCATTACTTCCTCCTTTCTTCTCGATCCTCATTTTCGTTTTCAACATCACATTCAGATGAGGAGTTACTAAACACACAATGGAGAGATTATCAAGATAATAAATCGAAGATACATTTAGCAGCGCCAAGAAGGGCGGCTTTGTCTCCCAGAGAGCTTCTGGTAATTTTGATTTTGCTGAAATCCACCATGGAACAATTCTTTTTCAGCGATTTATAAAGCGAGGGTACAAAAAGATCCCAGGCACCGCTGACTCCACCCCCTAACACGGCCTGAAAGATCCCAAGAGTTGTAAATACGTTAGCTATAGCAATTCCCAGTGCTTCGCCAAATCGTTCGAAAAGGAATCCTGCGTATCGGTCTCCCTCCTGCCCTTTTTCATACAAACTTTTTGCAGTAATTGAATTAGCGTTTTTTAAGTAATATTCGAAATCAGAAGGTCTCACAGGAGCATCTTTCCAGTTGTTCTGAATATCGGAAATCACCTGCCTTATTAACCCGCTTTCAGAAGAATAAGCTTCCAGACATCCCCTTTTCCCACAGGCGCAATTCAGCCCTTCCGGGACTACTGTTGTATGACCAATTTCGCCGGCAAACCCTGCGTCATCATCTCCTCTCCAGAGCCTTCCGTTAAGGAATATGCAACCACCAACCCCAGTTCCAAGAGTCACTCCAAGCCAGTTATTCCAGGTCTTTGCAGCCCCTACCCAGTGTTCTCCTAATCCAAAGGCATTTGCATCGTTTTCGATAATAACCGGGAGAGACAAACTTTCTGAAAGTTCAGCAACAATCGGAAAGCCGTTTAAATGAGGAAGATTTGGCGAAAATGAGATGATTCCCCTCGTGTAGTCGAGTTTTCCGGCCACACCAAGTCCGATGCCTAAAACTGAAAGCCCATGTTTATCTCCATGTTTTATCAACTCAGAGATCCATTCCTTAACAACCTTAACAAAGAGTAATGGATCTGTTTTGGACGCTTCCTTAACTTCTCTTTTTGTCAACAGGTGTATGTTCCCTTCTCTACCTACAAGAGAAAGTCTTACATTAGTGCCGCCAATATCTCCGGCTATTACAGCCTCGTGATTCATGCCGTCCTCTACGTTTTCTCTTTATCTGACAAAGCCCCATCCCGTGATAAACTCAAGCAAAAAGCCCTCTATGATCGGCCATCACAGAGGGCTTTTATTAAAATTCCTAGTCTAGAATAGGTTAATTTACCTCTGGTCTGGGCAGCAATCCTGCGGCTTCGATAATTTCTTTTGCCCTGTGTTCCCACTCTATGGCCATAAGGTGAATCCCAGCAACTCCAGGAATTTCTCTGATCTGCTGAATCTGCTCAACAGCTATTTTAATTCCTTCTTCTGCCTGCTTGTCTTTGGGAACACCCTGCAGACGTTTTATGTAATAGTCGGGAACATCGAGTCCTGGAACGGATCGAGCCATGTATCTGGCCATACCAAGAGATTTAAGAGGCGTAATTCCCGCAAGAATATAGCATTTTTCGGCAAGCCCCATGTCGACAACTCGCTTCATGTACTCACGGAATTTGTCCATGTTGTAAATACACTGAGTCTGAACGAAATCAACACCGGCAGCTATTTTCTTGGCAAGGCGGATTGGTCTGAAATCAAAAGGATCTCCAAAGGGGTTTACCGCTGCACCTATGAAGAAAGAAGCCTTTCCTTCACACTCCTGGCCGTTGAGAAGCTTTCCCTCATCTCTCATCTTTCTCACAACCTGGATTAACTGCATGGAGTCCAGGTCAAAAACATTCTTGGCCTGAGGATGATCGCCGAATTTATTGTGGTCACCAGAGAGGCACAGTAAATTACGGATTCCAAGAGCATAGGCACCAAGAAGATCGCTCTGGATAGCAATCCTGTTACGATCGCGACATGTCATCTGAAGGTTTGGTTCAAGACCCATATCTACAAGAATCTTGCATACTGCAACGCTTGACATTCTGACAACCGAAGTCTGATTATCTGTTACGTTGATAGCGTCCACAACCCCTCTAAGATGCTCCGCTTTTTTCTTTATTACTTCCACATCGGCGCCCCTTGGTGGACCGAGTTCTCCGGTTACAACAAAATGCCCCGCTGCCAGCAAATTTTCTAATCTGCTTCCAGCTTTCATAGTCTCATATCCTCCCTGACCACTTTCCGTGGTCCACCGTCCCTACTGGTTGACCAATCTTTTACAGGAAAAACCTTTGTAAGTTCGTCAAGCTTTCCTAGAGCCACCATCCGATCGTATATGAGCTGCCATGCACAGTCGATTTCAGGACTGACTTCGCATTTACCTTTCGATGATCCGCCGCAAGGTCCGTTAAAAAGGCTCTTCGAACAACGCGATATAGGACAAATTCCGCCGAAATAGTGGATAACACAGTTACCACATGCCTGACAGAACTCAGCCCATACACCGTGTTCAAGGGAGCCACCTATAAAAGTTGTATTTAGCGAAGGATAAACCGGCACGTTGTAGCGCTTCGCCATATACTGGGGGCCAACACTGCAAGCCATTGAAAGGATTGCTTCGACACCGTCTTTTTCAACGACATCGGCTACCTGTTCGATGTATTCGGGATCGCACTGGCGCTCGAGTGTTCGTTCTATAACCTCAAGAGGTTTTCCCTCTTTAGCCCTCGCAATTCTTAAAGCAGAAGCGAGGACCCCTACTTCCTTGGTGCCGCCGGCACAACAAACGGTAACACAACCTTTACAGCCAACAAGCAAAATCTTGTTGTAGCCGGCAACCATTGCCATGATTTCTTGTATCGGTTTTCTTTCTGCAACAACCATTAGACGGTTCCTCCCTGTAAGAAGGCAACAGTTTTACTCTGGCGGACAAGCCGTCCAATTACGGCTTATTCCACTTAATGATGCCCAATGACCTGATTCTTTCTGTCATTTCTCTCGCCACCTTTGCAAATAAGCCACCCTGTGAGGCACTTATGTGAAACATCTCAAGCCTTTCAGGTTCAATGCCTATATCTTTCAGCAAACCCTTCAGGCTATTTACTCGCTTCTTTGCTCTCAAATTGCCGCTTACAAAATGACAGGACCCTTCTTCACAACCTGCCACATAAACGCCGTCAGCACCTTTTTCAAAGGCTTGAAGAATGAAGAGATCGTCTATCCGTCCCGAACAGGGAATAAGTACAATATGGACATTAGGGGGATACACCAATCTCATCGATCCTGCTGCGTCTGCTGCAGCATAAGCACAATACGTGCAACAGAAGGCAACAATTCTCGGTTCCTCTATCGACCCTTCGCAGTTAACAGAAAGTTCCACAAACCGCTACCTCATCAATAATTCTATCGAACTGGATGATGCCACCGGGATAAAAGAAACCACTTCATAAAATACCTTCACTCAACCTAAATCGAAAGAAGGATTTCACAATCGATTTTAACTTACTTCTACGTTCATGCAAATATCCAAAGCAAGGTTTATTGTCAATTGCTTTCTAATCCATTTTGCAATATAAGAAGCCATTGAAACAAAAGTCACAAGAACGGAGGAATAACCTATGGAATACATCCAATGCAAAAAAGCTCCATTACCTGTAGGTCCTTACAGTCATGCCATCAGGGTCGGAAACTTTCTTTTTCTTTCAGGTCAGATTGCAATCGATCCCAAAACGGGCAATCTTATAGACGGCGATATTAAAAAACAAACAGCGATGGTTCTTTCCAACATCAAAGCAATTTTAGAAGAAGCCGGATGTTCTCTGGAGTCCGTAGTTAAGACAACAGTTTTTATCACGGACATGAAACATTTTTCCGATATGAACGAAGTTTATGCTCAATTTTTCGACCAGCATAAGCCGGCTCGATCCTGCGTTGCCGTAGCCCAGCTTCCTAAAAATGCTCTTGTCGAAATTGAAGTCATAGCCTATGTGAGTTGACCATCTCTCTATTCGGCAACCATGGGCATGAAGAACGCCAGATAGCCTGGATCTTCAGGATCGGTGATGAACCCACCCTCCATCTCTGAGCTCCATTCAAAACGGAAAAAACTTCCTGAAACTACATTAACGGCGTCGCTGAGATATTTCAGGTTGAAGGTCGCCGAAAAGGTGATGTTTTCATTATACGGAATGGGGATCTCCTCTCTTCCCATTCCTATTTCTGAGTTGCCTGCAGAAATTTCAAGGACCCCCTGAGCAATATAAAGGTTAACATGGCGCCAGGTCTGGTTGGTGAAAATAGCCATGCGCTTCAAAACCTGCAGGAACAAATCCACAGGAATTTCAACTCCGAAGGGACGTCGGGGTGGAAGTACCGAGTCGAAAGCAGGGAAAGATGCCTCCATGAGCCTCATAGAAACAGTAGTTTTTTCATTTTTAACGTAGAAAACGTTTTCGTGAATACCCAGGCTGATTTTATTTTCAACGGCATCTTCTGCAACCCTGATAATTTCCTGAACCCCTTTACGAGGTATAATGATCTCTTCTAAAGCGAAATCCAGTCCGATTTCGCTTTGGGGAGCTTCATATTTGGCAAGCCTGAAGGCATCGCAGGATATGAACTTACACATCCCACTGGAATCGCAGGAAATGTAGAGCCCCGGGATGCTGAAAGAACTCCCTGTTAATGGAATAGCATATAACGTTTTGGAGATGGCTTTTTTCAAAAGTTGGGCGTTGCAGGTACTGTAAACTACCTCATTCTCAAGCTGGTCGACGGGAAAGTCTGATGGATCAAGACTCGGAAGTTGAAAGAAAGCTTTTTCTGTAGATACGTTCAGCCGACCCGATTCGTCCGATGTTAGTTCCAAAGTCTGTCCCGGAAATTCTTTGGCAACTTCCAGGAAACTCCTTGCCGGTGCTGTAGTTCTGCCACCGTTTATAACGTTGGCTTCCAGCAATATCTGCATTGACAGGTCAAAGTCTGTAGCAAAGAGCTTCAAATGTCCTTCTTCTGCTTGCAACAGCACGTGAGAAAGAATTGGTGGTCCTTTCCTTTCCACGACCGATTGAATTGCGCTAAGAGCCTTTACTAGCTGTTCCTTTCCTATCTGGATTTTCATACGCTACCCTCACGGTTGAGTGCGTTTTGTTCTATATGATGCAAGGGGTATTATACACAAAAGGTTCATCACCTCAATAAGGTATGTGGAAATTGTCTAAAACTCCTCTCAGGCCAGTTTTTTGCGGACTTTCCAGTCGACAAAGTTTTCCACCACCTTTCGACATTTTCTACAAAAAAAGCCGATCACTGAAGGCAACGTAGAAAATTTGGTCTTTTTATACATTTTCTCAACATGGTATAAACTACTTTTGAATGTTTTTTCTACAAAATGATAATAATTACTAAATATCTAAGCCATAAGCCTCTTCTCTTTCAAGAGATTTCCGATTTAGACTTTTTGTTATTCTTCCAGTTCTACTGTTCGATCGAAGGCTCTTCTGAATATTGGTTCGGTTCTGTGCTTTTCTTTTTCAGATAAGAAAATCTTAAGGTTTTCAAGGAGGGGGGTCAGTTGCTCTACGGGAAACTGAATCCCTACTGCGGTGACTATACTATGGCGTCTGAATGGGTCAACCTCAAGGCTCCACGGCCGTACATAGGAGTGTTGCCCCATGAGTTTCATATGCCATTCGAATTCCTTCACTTTTTTCATGATAGCCCGATATTCTTCTTCTCCGAAAACCGTTCCGTCAAATTCACCGTATGAACAATCACCGAAGGTAACGAAACAGGTCCCTGCTCCGTCTTTTTTAATTTTAAGCTCGGGATATAAAGCGAAAAAAGGATCTAAACGGTATAGTTCGATGAAATCATCCGTTGGGATTAATTCTTCTCTTTGGATGGGGCACCCACTTCTACATTGATCGATAAATGCTCTGAGATATCGACAGACAAGAGCAAAAAGATCGTCCGGAATAGCCAGCCCGACGCTTATGATTCGAGCATGTCCCTGACCGAGAGGGGGTTCTCCTTTGATGATCCTTATTTTTGATGCAATGTCGGGATTTGTTTGTTCAAGATGAGCCATAAAATGTCTGGCAAGGATCTCTTTGTCACTGTAGTTGAAAACATCAGGTCCAAGATTAACCTTATTCGGATCTTCGTCGTATTCAAAGTTACTTGCCAGAATGAGATAATGACAGCCTGAAACTTTCATTACGTGGAATCCTTCCTGTTCAAAACCACGAACAAGGCTCATTGTCCTGTTCTTCAAAAAGATGTCTCTTATGACGTCGCTTTCTGTTTCCCCTCGTTCTTTTGCTTTTTCTACCATCAGTTCGTGGACCCAGTGAGTGCGCCATGTGATGCACAGCATAAGAGTTTTCAATATTTTCTGGACTTCCGCTTTAAGATTTTTCCCACGATAAGTAACAGTCTGCCCGAATTCAAAATCATTTAGCGATATCTCTTTTAGTTCAAGGATTCTCATCCGGTTTTCTGCTGGCACGAAATCAAGATATCTTATGAATGTTTTGAGAAGTTCCTCTTGAGAAACAACAGCCGATTCATCTTTTAGGCGTTTTCCAAGATCCATGTACTTT
>CAZWJX010000011.1:0-592 GCA_964634695.1 uncultured Syntrophobacterales bacterium
TTTGATAAGACTTTTCCAGAGGGATCATATTGAATATGAACTGCTCCATCCTATTCGTTTACTGGGGTATTATTCAACCGCGGCGATCCTGTACGGTTGTACCTACGCTATAATTGGGCGTCTGAAAAAAAGTAAACCTCCTTACAAAAATTCTCATCCAACCGATTGGATGTTCCTGATTCTACTTGAGCTCACAACTCTAACGGGAATTTTCATTCACTTTGCGAGACTTCTTGATTGGCCCTTTGCCACATATGCCCTCTACGTGATTCATCTCATGGTAGCTGTTCCGATGCTGGTTCTGGAAGTGCCTTTCGCAAAGTGGGCTCATCTGGCTTACAGACCTATTGTAATCTTTCTTATGAAAGTAAAAGAAGCTTACCTGAAAGACCAGGGGGCAGAAACTGTGGAAGCTGGAGTAGCGCAGGAGGAGGCACTGACTTAGTTCTTTCAGAAACATTGTGAATAGTGCTGTAATCTAAAAATCTGTTGACAGTGATATGAATTGTGATAAGTTACACAATGAGCTAATAATAATGGATGTAGATCACCCCAGGTCAGGGTGAAATTTGTAAGTGTTTGGGTTATGAGT
>CAZWJX010000011.1:602-12096 GCA_964634695.1 uncultured Syntrophobacterales bacterium
GTTGTAAAAGGACTTCAAGTTTAGAAAGGAGAAGGTATGGCGGAAATAGGGCATGGCGGTAAGGAAATTGTCGAAAGGATCATGGATCCGGCTCAGGCAAAAGAAAAGATCAAGGGACTAAAGCAGATTCCTATAAGAAGCCAGATAGCCAACGAAGTAATAGGCATTGCCTATGGCTTTTTCTCACCCCTTGAGGGCTTTATGGGTAAGGCAGACCTTGACGGTGTTTGCAAAAATATGCATCTGGCCAACGGTGTTCTCTGGAGTGTCCCGCTTCTTTTCGATCTTTCCGATGCTGAAATTTCTGACTACGGAATAAAGGTGGGAGATAGTGTTGTTCTCACCTACCAGGGAAATCCAATGGCACTTTTTGAAATTGAAGAGATCTACGAATACGACAAGAAAGCTATCTGTCAGGCTGTTTTTGGAACAACAGAGGATAAACACCCCGGATGTGCAAGAACCTATGCTTACAAGGACAAATTCATCGGCGGTAAGATTACGCTTATTAACAAGCCTAAGATTAATCCACCTTATGAACCCTATTTCATCCCGCCACTTCAAATGAGAAAGATTATAAAAGAAAAAGGATGGGTGCGAACTGTTGCTCATCAGACTCGTAATGTGCCTCATACCGGTCACGAATGGCTCATGAAGGGTGCCTGGCTCCAGACTTACGGGGAACTTCCTATTGAAAAACCGCTCGTGGGTGTTATAGTCAATGCTATCATTGGCGAGAAGAGAAAAGGTGACTATATCGACGAAGCTATTATTCTGTGCCAGGATGAGCTGAGAAAATCAGGATACTTCGGCGATCACAACCATCTTACCTCTCTAACCTTCTGGGATATGAGATATGCCGGTCCCAAGGAAGCTATACTCCATGCGATCATAAGAACTAACCTTGGAATTACACATCACATGTATGGTCGAGATCATGCAGGTGTGGGAACTTATTATGGTCCATATGATGCTCATCACCTGCTGGAAAGCGTTAAGAGTGAACTGCGAATTACACCTGTTTATTCCATGAACTGGCTCTATTGCCCACACTGCGGTGAAGTAACTTCGGAAGGATTGTGCAACCACAAGAAGGAATGGCAGAAATTCAGCGGAACCGTTATAAGAAGCATAATCCTGGATGGAGTTAAGCCTCCGCGATTGATCTTCCGTCCGGAAGTTTTCGATCTGGTTATGGAATGCGCCGAGAAATACGGTTTTGGTTCACCATTTGTCACAGACGAATATTTGGAAAAGAGAATACCTGTATTTACGATACCGCCATTGGCATAACCAAATTTTAGAGGGAGGATAAAGTTATGGCAGAAGAAAAATACCCAATTAATATCTGGATTAACGAAGAGCGATACGAAAAGCTCAAAGCTGTTGGGCTTGCAGATATGTGCGAAGAAATGCTCGCCGGGCTCAAAGTGTTGAGAGTTTATGCTAACGACGCTCAGAAGGATAAAATTCTGAAGGTTTTTCCAACAGCGAAGTTTGATTCGGCTACAACCAAGAGCATTGAATTGCTTCCAAGAGACGTAAAAGACAAGATGTTCGATCTGGTGATCGAAAAGAAGAGCGTTGATATTATGGAAGAGTTTCTGAGCAAGTACTAACCAAAAACGAAGTTCCCCTCCTCTTAATAGAAAAGGGGAGGGGGAATAGCCATAATTTGGCGATCGCACGCCGGTATCTGGTTCTGTTTTAAGTAAGAGATTTTTTTCACACTTAGAACTTGACAAAAGGCGCTTAAGCTTACTAAAACCGAAGTGCGTGGGGTTGCACATAGTCGTTAGTGAAACAGTCCCTAAAAGCAAGTCGAGGTTACCATGCTTGAAAATTACGTGCCGGTTTTAATCCTAGGGGTTATATCGGTTGGGTTTGCTTTTGTTACCCTTATTCTGTCTCAGCTTATTGGGGAACAAAAGCCCTCCGATACAAAGCTTATGCCTTATGAATGCGGTAATGTGCCTATAGGAACTGCCAGAGAGCGGTTTCCTGTAAAGTTTTACATTATCGCTATGCTTTTTATAATTTTCGACGTTGAAGTTGCTTTCATGTTTCCTTGGGCAGTCTTGTATGAGAATCTGGGAATGCTGGGTTTGGTAGAGATGCTAATTTTTGTTGCAATCCTCATGCTGGGCTTAGCCTACGTATGGGGAAAAGGGGCGTTGGAATGGGAATAGAAAAAAATCTTGCCAACCTTGGAATTGTTACAACCTGCCTTGATAAAGTGTTGAACTGGGCAAGAAAAAATTCGCTATGGCCCATGACCTTCGGTCTTGCCTGCTGTGCTCTGGAAATGATGGTAACCGTTTCTGCTCGCCATGATATTGCCAGATTTGGTGCAGAAGTTTACAGAGGCTCTCCACGACAGGCAGATCTTCTCATAGTTCCGGGGACTCTCACCAAAAAGATGCTTCCTATGGTTCTTCGACTCTACGAACAGATGCCGGAACCAAAATGGGTTATTGCCTATGGAAACTGTGCCTGCACTGGAGGTGTTTTTAGAACTTACAATGTTGTACAGGGAATTGATCAGTATATACCTGTTGATGTTTACATGGCAGGTTGTCCTCCCAAACCAGAGTCTCTTTTGACGGCAATTATGATGTTGAGGGATAAAATAGATAAGGAATCGCTGAAAAACAGAGGGTAAAGGCAAATCATGACTCAGCAGGAACTTTTAGACAGGGTGAAGGAAAAGGTTTCCTCCTTTGTCTTGGAAACTTCTGAAGGGATAGATTGCGCTGTCGTTACAGTTAAGAAAGATAATCTTCTCGATTTCATGAGGTTTTTGAAAGATGATGAGGTTCTCTCCTTCGATCTTATCGCCGACGTGACAGCGGTGGATTATCCCGAAAGAGTTCCAAGATTTGATGTTGTTTATCATATTTTCTCCATCAAAAACGGACAAAGGATCAGAGTAAAAGTTCCTGTAAATGATGGAGAGGGTGTGGAAAGTGTTACCTGCGTCTGGCGAGGAGCCGAATGGCTTGAAAGAGAAGTTTACGATATGTTTGGTATAACGTTTTACAATCATCCGGACCTTCGAAGGATATTAATGGAAGAGGATTTTAAGTATCATCCGTTAAGGAAAGATTTCCCACTAGAAGGAATCGAGGAATAGCGATGACGGTAGAAGGGAATGAGACAAGGAGAGAGATGATTCTAAACATGGGTCCTCAGCACCCGGCGACTCACGGGGTGTTGAGGCTCCTGTTGCATCTGGAAGGGGAAGTGGTTAAAAAAACCATTCCCATCATTGGATATCTCCATCGAGGTGTTGAAAAGCTCGGGGAAAATCGAACATACCTTCAAAACATTGTCTTTACAGATCGTCTCGACTACACCGCCGCTATGAGTAACAATCTTTCCTATGCGCTGGCTGTTGAAAAGCTTTGTGGAATTGAGGTGCCGGAGCGTGCTCGGGTTATTCGAGTGATTATGGCGGAACTCCAGAGAATTGCAGCCCATCTTCTCTGGCTCGGAACCTACGCTCTCGACATCGGCGCAATGAGTGTGTTCTTTTATTGTTTCCGCGAGCGCGAAAAGATTCTCGATATGTTTGAAATGGTTTCGGGGCAGAGGCTTACTCCTTCTTATATCTGCATCGGTGGTGTAAGGCGCGATATAAGCGACAAATTTCTGGAAGCTTTGAAGGCCTTTTGTGATACCTTTGACGATCACGTTTACTACGACTACGAAAATCTTCTGACCAAAAACCCCATATGGGTTGCACGTCTCAAGGATGTAGCAGTTTTATCTGCAGAAGATGCGATCAACTGGGGGGCGACCGGTCCAGTTCTGCGAGCTTCTGGTGTGAAATTCGACTTTAGAAGAGCCACACCCTATTGCGGTTATGAAAATTACGAATTCGACATTCCAACGGGAACGAAAGGGGACTGTTACGACAGGTATCTGGTTCGAATAGAAGAAATGCGTCAGTCCAATAGAATTCTCAAACAGGCCATGAAAAACATACCCGATGGTCCTATAATGGCTGATGTTCCCTTTATTACCCTGCCACCAAAAGAGCAGGTAATGAATAACATCGAAGCTCTAATTAAACACTTCAAGATAGCATCAGGAGCGTTTCAGATTCCAAAGGGTGAAGTTTACAGTTCGGTGGAAAATCCCAAAGGGGAACTTGGCTTTTACATAGTTTCTGATGGCTCTGCTAAGCCTTACAGAATGAGGATAAAGTCTTCCTGTTTTGTTAACCTGTCGGCACTGCCTTTTATGACCCAGGGCTGCCTGGTTGCCGACCTTATAGCGGCTCTTGGCAGTATTGATATCGTTCTTGGTGAAGTTGACCGCTAGAGAAAGAATTTGAAACCTCAGAAATAGAGTGAGTGGAAGCAATGATACTCTTCAGCTCATGGCAAGGAGAAATTGTCGATAATAGAAGCGCGAAAAGGGCTAAAAAGCCCAAAGCAATCGCTCTGCCGGAAGAATTTAAGCCCGGTGAAAAAATCAAAGCATTCTTTGGATGGGACGGAATTGTTATCTGCGATGATTCCGTTGATCTCATAGACATGGCTCTCAACTACGCCGAGGCAATGTTAAAGGAATCCTGCGGAAAATGCACTCCCTGTGGTCAAGGGTCTCGCTTTATGAAGGCCTATCTTGAGAAGATAGCAAAAGGTACGGCCACAAAAGATGATCTGGTAAGCCTTAAGTCTCTCGCAACCCTTATCAAATCTACATCTAAATGTTCGATAGGTCAAACAGCGCCGGTACCCATTTTGCACGTCCTTGAATATTTTGCGGATGATGTTGAGAAAAGAATCGCAAGCAAAAAGGCTGCCCAGCCCGGAAATTATCGCTATGCCGTTACGGCTCCCTGTTTAAACGCCTGCCCCAGCAGTCTGGATATTCCAAAATACGTCGAAGAAATAAAGGAAGTTCGTTTCGAAGATTCTCTGGCAACGATCAGAAGAATGACCTGCCTTCCCGGAACTCTCGGGAGAGTCTGTGTTCGTCCATGTGAGTCCAATTGCCGGAGGGCTCTGGTAGAGGATTCTGTATCGATAAAGTGGCTTAAAAGGTTTGTTGCAGACTTTGAGATGGGGCACAGGAGGAAGCCCAACATACCCAGGAGCCCCGTAAGCACAGGCAAGAGGGTTGCCATTGTGGGGGCGGGGCCGGCCGGACTTTCCTGCGCTTTCTACCTTGCACAAAAAGGACATAGTGTAACGATTTTCGAAAAGTCAAAAGAGCCCGGTGGGATGGCTACGTACGGTATACCTGATTACAGGCTCCCAAGAGATGTCCTCAGACAGTATGAGGTGGACATAATCAGAAGTCTCGGGGTTGAAATCCGTTACGGTGTGGAAGTCGGAAAAGACGTGATGATAATGGATCTCCATCGGGATTATGATGCAGTGTTCATTGGCGTGGGTGCTCAAACTAGTGCCAAGATGGGAATAGAAGGCGAGGATAAGGGATACAGAGGTTTTATCCCCGGCGTCAGATATCTCTATGACATCAACAACGGAATAGATCCTTATCCCGAGGGCAAAAGAGTGGTTGTTGTCGGCGGTGGCAATGTGGCAATGGATTGTGTGCGGTGTTCATTCAGAATCGGAAAGACCGATGTTCATCTGGTTTACAGACGTTCCCGGGCTGAAATGCCCGCCGATCCTGAAGAAATTCATGATGCGGAAGAGGAAGGTGTAGTATTCCATTTTCTCTGTAATCCAACGCGAATTATAGAACAGGACGGCAAGGTTGTTGGTGTTGAACTGATCAGGATGGAACTTGGTGAACCTGATCAGAGCGGGCGTAGAAGGCCTGTTCCCGTTCCGGGATCTGAATTTATTATCGAGACAGACATCTTGGTTCCTGCGATTGGTCAGGCAGTAGATCTATCATTTCTGGCTGGTTGCGATGATATTAAGCTGAGCAAATGGAAAACGATTGTTATCAATCCCGATACGTTTGAGACGTCGGTAAAGGGCATTTTTGCGGCGGGAGATTGTGTGACCGGGCCAGATGTTCTGGTGAGAGCGGCAGGAGGCGGAAGAAAAGCGGCTGAAAGAATCGATCAGTACCTTAGAGGAATAGAACCCGGTCCGAGTGATGAGGAGCGTTTTGATAGCTTCTTCTCAGCTGTTAAGGTCTTCAACAAAAATGAGAAGGTGGATGTGCCCGATGGAATGGAGCGAAAGCATCTGGAAAAACTGGATCCCGAGAAGAGGAAATGGGTGTTCGACGAAGTTGAAAAGGGTTACACGCCAGCAGAGGCTATAGCCGAGGCTCAGAGATGCCTCAGGTGTTACCGTATAGGAATGATTGCTTATTAGAGGGATTGTTTTCCTGAATAGCAAATCCAAGCAAAATAGGGGATCGGATGTCGGCTATGATAACAGTAACGATTGACGGAAGAGAGATTCAGACAGAGCCGGGGAAGACGATCCTTGAGGTGGCACGGGCTAACGGGATTCATATCCCGACTTTGTGCTTTCTCGAAGACCTTCTTCCCATAGGGGCTTGCAGGCTCTGCATTGTGGAGGTTGACGGTTACGACCAGCCTCAACCTTCATGTGTCCAGGTAGTTACGGACGGGATGAATATCAGGACTAATACTGAAAAACTTCTCCAAATGAGGCGAGATATCCTCAAGTTGCTTCTTCTTGAGCATCCTCTTGACTGTCCGATCTGTGACAAAGCTGGCGAGTGCAAACTTCAGGACATCGTTTATGAGCTGGGCTATGACACCAAGATAGTGGATGGTTCGGCAGGGATTCCCATGCTTAGTAAGCCCCCTGTAGAGTGGTCCACTATCGGCATTAATTATTTCCCGAGCCGCTGTGTGGCATGTCAGCGCTGTGTGCATGTCTGTCTGGAGAAGGTAGGATGTGGAGTTCTGGAAGTAGGAAAGGAGGATGCCGCTCCAAGAATTATTCCCGCTCATCCAGAAAGATGTATCTCCTGTGGGGAATGTATGTCCGTTTGCCCGGTAGGAGCTCTTACGGAAAAGGTCAGCCCGCTGAAAGCCAGACCTTGGGAGAAAACGAAGACCCGTACGGTATGTCCCTACTGCGGCGTAGGATGTGTGATTGAGCTCAATGTGGCTAGCGGGCAGGTAATAAAGGTTACAACCGATGAAGCGGTTCCCCCCAACAACGGTACTCTGTGTGTCAAAGGTCGGTTCGGTTTTGAGTTTATAAACAGCGACAAGAGGCTGACAAAGCCTCTGATCCGTCAGGGTGATTCTTTCCGGGAAGTTAGCTGGGATGAAGCCCTGAATTATGTAGCAAAAAAGCTAAAAGAAATAAAAGAACAGTATGGTGCGTCGGCCATAGGGGGGCTTTGCTCCGCTCGATGCACAAACGAAGACAATTATGTCTTCCAGAAATTTATGCGCGCGGTGATCGGAACCAACAATGTCGATCACTGCGCTCGTCTCTGTCACGCTTCAACGGTGGCCGGTCTGGCCGCCACGTTGGGTTCCGGTGCAATGACCAACTCCATGGATGACATAGAGGATGCCGAGGTCATCCTGATAGTTGGTAGCAATACCACCGAGAACCATCCTGTCTTTGGGATGAAGATAAGAAAGCTTGCCCGTATGAAGGGAACAAAACTTGTTGTTGTCGATCCGCGGCGAATCGATCTGGTTGATGATGCGGTGCTTCATCTCCAGCTTAAGGCCGGGACGGATATTGCCCTGATCAATGCAATGCTCAATGTGATTATTCGCGAAGATCTATATGACAAGAAATTCGTTGAAGAGAATACGGAAGGTTTCGATGAACTCATAAAGGTCGTGGAGAAATACACTCCTGAACTGGCCGAGCAGATAACCGGGGTTCCGAGGGAAGACATTATTACGGCGGCAAGGATGTATGCTCAGGCTGAACGAGCAGCCATCGTTTATTGCATGGGAGTTACCCAGCACACTAAAGGCACGGATAACGTAAAAAGCTTGTCAAATCTCGCTCTGGTTTGCGGACATATCGGAAAGCGTGGGACTGGAGTCAATCCACTTCGAGGTCAGAACAATGTTCAGGGCGCCTGTGATATGGGAGGATTGCCCGTTTTCTACCCCGGCTATCAGCGAGTTGATGTTGAGGATATAAAGAGAAAGTTTGAAAGATTGTGGAACGCTAAACTACCCTCTGAACCGGGGCTTACAGTAGTTGAAATGGGCCATGCAGCTCTGGAGGGCAAGCTAAAAGCTCTCTATATCATGGGAGAAAATCCCATTCTGACCGATCCCGACCTCCATCACATGGAGGAAGCGCTAAAGAAGCTAGATCTGGTTGTTGTTCAGGACATCTTTTTCACCGATACATGTAATTTTGCTCATGTTGTCCTGCCTTCATGTGCTTTTTCGGAAAAAGACGGAACGTTCACGAATACCGAAAGAAGGGTGCAGAGAGTTCGTAAAGCTCTGCCGGCTAAGGGCGAAGCAAAAGATGACTGGAAAATCATTGCAGAGCTTTCCGAACGGCTTGGTTATGCTATGCCGTATAAGAATGCTGAGGAGATATTTGAAGAGATCAGGAAGGCAACTCCTCAGTATGCTGGTATAACTTATCGTCGTATTGATAGAGTTGGAATTCAGTGGCCCTGTCCAACGGAAGACCATCCCGGAACACCAATCCTTCATGTTGGGAAGATAGCGAGAGGTAAGGGGCTCCTGGTTCCTGTTGAATATAAGCCGCCGAAAGAGCAAGCCGATACAGAGTACCCCTTCATTCTGGTTACAGGTCGAAATTACTACCAGTACCATACCGGTACGATGTCAAGGAAGTGCAAGGTGCTGAATTATAATGCTCCTGAGCCTGTTCTGGAAATTAACCCGCTTGATGCTCACTCCCTCAGTGTATCTGATGAGGATGTGGTTAGGGTAATAAGCAGGAGGGGAAGTATAGAAGTAAAAGCAAAATTGAGCGAACGAGTAAAACGCGGGGAGGTTTTCTCGACGTTTCATTTTTCTGAAGCAAGGGTAAACCTCCTTACGGGAAGCGAACTGGATCCCGTGGCAAAGATTCCTGAGTTCAAGGTTACAGCCGTACGAATAGAAAAGGTTGGAAAAGGGGAATAGGCTATGAGCCCTAATATGATAGTGTTTCTGGTAATAAAGATCATAGTAATCTTTGCTTTGTTGATGCTGGTAGTGGCATACCTGACACTCCTTGAACGTAAAGTTCTCGGTCACATGCAAATCCGCCTGGGTCCTATGTTCGCCGGGTGGCATGGCATTCTACAGCCCATAGCGGATGGTATAAAATTGTTCTTCAAAGAGGATATAATAACCAAGCAGGCCGATAAGTTGTTTTACTTTCTGTCACCCGCCCTCAGCATCATTCCAACCATTATGATATTCGCTGTAATACCTTTCGGAGATAAAACGACGCTCTGGGGGCTGCTTAAAGAGCCGGTATCTCTTAGCATCACCGAACTAAATATCGGTCTGTTGTATGTTTTTGCCATGGGCGGCCTGGCTACATACGGCGTGGTTTTTGGAGGCTGGGCACAGAACAATAAATACTCGCTTCTGGGAGGAATCCGCGCTGCTGCTCAGCTAATAAGCTACGAAGTTGCTTTTACTCTTTCCGTGTTCGGTGTAATCCTGCTCGCAGGATCGATGAACCTGATTGAGATAGTCAATAAGCAAAAAGATATGTGGTACATTGTGTATCAGCCTATCGGGTTCATCCTCTTCCTGATTGCGTCGGTGGCCGAACTTAAAAGAACGCCCTTTGACCTTCCGGAAGCCGAAAGTGAGCTGGTAGCCGGGTTCCATGCTGATTACAGTAGTATGAAGTTCGCCATGTTCTTCATGGCGGAATATGCGAGTATAATTGTGTGCTCTTGCTTAGGGACTGTGTTGTTCCTCGGAGGATGGCACGGTCCGGCTTTCCTGCCACCATTCGTATGGTACATGATCAAAGTGTTTATTCTCATGTATGTGATAATATGGCTTAGAGCCACTTATCCACGTATCAGATACGACCAGTTGATGAAATTCGGCTGGAAAGTGATGATACCGCTAGGGTTTGTCAATATTTTTGGAACAGCCATTGTGTTGATTTTGGTTAAATAGGTGGGAGCAAGCTTATGATTACGCCACTTCTTAAAGGTTTATGGGTAACTCTGAGGCATTTCCTCTCAAAACCGATTACGGTGCAGTACCCTAAAGAAAAGGTGGGGTCCTTCGACGCATACAGAGGACTCCAGGCTATTCGCCGTAATCCCGATGGTAGTATAAAGTGTGTTGCTTGCGGGTTGTGCGAAGCAGTGTGTCCGGCGCTTGCAATCAAGATTGAGATTGGTGAGCATGAAGGTAGGAGGTATCCCATAACTTACTTCCTTGACGGCTTCAGGTGTATTTACTGCGGATTATGCGAGGATGTCTGTCCGGTAAACGCTATTTACCTGACCAAAGAATATGAGAACGTCAGGTACACTAAGGAAGAGCTAATGCTGGATAAGAATACACTCCTTAAAAGAGGAGAGATGGTAAAATGATTCAAGAATATCTTGGGTATGGATTTTCCTTTTTAGCCGTGCTCCTTGCGGTCTCTACCATTATACAGAAGAATCCCGTATATAGTGCAGCCTCGCTAATCGGTGTGATGTTGATGCTTGCATGCAACTATGTTCTCCTCAATGCAGAATTCATTGCGGCTATTCAGGTGATCGTGTATGCGGGAGCGATCATGGTGCTTTTCGTATTCGTGATCATGCTGCTTAACATTGAATATGCCAAGCAAGAGAAAATCTATTATAGAGGCCGCATTTTCGGGGTGATTATAGGTGTTGCTCTATTGTTGAAGCTTTTGATCGTCGGCTATTCACTGGCCATTAAGGTGCAGGCCGGCGACTTACCGATTCCCAAAGATCTGGATTCCACGAAGGTAATAGGAAAGTATTTATTCTCTAATTACATTCTTCCCTTTGAGGTTATCTCCGTGGTGTTACTGATTGGAATTATAGGGGCTGTGGTCTTGGGAAGGAAAGAACGTGTTAATGGCGATGTAGAGCGGCATCAAAGGGAAGTAACCGTCAAGTAAAGATCCAGAGGGGGTGTTTTGATGATAAGCCAGATGAACTTCTTCCTTATGACCGGGCTCCTCATTTTCGGCATAGGAGCTCTGGGGTTGTTAATCAGGCGAAACCTGATCATATGCTTTATGAGTATTGAATTGATGCTTAATGGTGTGAACCTGATCTTTGTGACTTTTTCCAACTATCTTCAGTCGGCGGTAGGAATGTTATACGTTCTATTTATCATGGCTCTTGCGGCTGCAGAGGTGGCTATCGGACTGGCAATCATTCTGATGATTTACAGGCTTAAAGGAACGGTAGATATGGATAGCCTAAACACCATGAAGGGATAAAAGAGGTGGTGACATGTTTGATTTTATAGTGCTAATTCCGCTTTTTCCAGCCTTTGGTGCCTTTCTTAACGGAATATACGGAGTCTTCCGTAACAAATGGGCTGACAAGCCGTCTCACACCATAGGCGTGGCGG
>CAZWJX010000011.1:12106-24250 GCA_964634695.1 uncultured Syntrophobacterales bacterium
TGGTTTGTTACTGCTTCTGGTCTATAAGATGCTGAGCGTGCCCATAGTGTTGCTGGCACTGGTTCCGGCTCTGGGCGCATTCCTTAACTTTCTGTTCGGGTATAGATGGAGCGATAAGCTGGTTTCGGCTATCGGAGTCGGGTCTATAGGTATATCCTTTATACTGTCTATTCTTGCGTTCTGGAAGCTCATACATCTGGAACCTGAAGCCAGATTTATAGAAGTGGTGTTTTACAAATGGATGGTCTCAGGCGACTTGTCTCTCGATATAGCCTTCCTTCTCGATCCGCTTAGTGCTGTCATGATGCTGGTTGTTACCGGCGTCGGTTTTCTCATCCATGTCTATTCAGTAGGTTACATGCACAATGATCCTTCTTATCCAAGGTTTTTCGCCTACCTGAATCTGTTCGTGTTCTTCATGTTGATTCTTGTTATGGGCAACAACTTCCCTCTAATGTTTGTTGGATGGGAAGGCGTGGGCCTTTGTTCCTATCTGCTAATCGGTTTCTGGTTTGAAGACGATTATAATGCTTTCGCCGGAAATAAAGCCTTTATTGTGAACAGAATAGGCGACTTTGGGTTCATTCTGGGCATATTTTTAATTTTCGTTACGTTCGGTAGCCTGAACTACAAAGATGTTTTCGAAACTGCCAGCAGAGTTTTGCCTTACAACGGTTTCATGGCCACAGCTATAACGCTTCTTCTATTTGTCGGAGCAACTGGAAAGTCGGCACAGATACCGTTATACGTGTGGCTCCCTGATGCCATGGCAGGTCCCACCCCGGTTTCCGCATTGATTCACGCTGCTACCATGGTGACTGCCGGTGTTTACATGGTTGCCAGATGTAACGCCTTGTTTACTCTAGCACCCGTGTCGATGGCAGTGGTCGCTACTGTAGGAGCCCTGACGGCTATATTTGCGGCAAGTATGGGTTTTGCTCAGCGTGACATAAAGAGAATTCTCGCTTATTCGACGGTGAGTCAGCTGGGTTACATGTTCCTTGCTGTTGGCGTTGCAGCGTTTTCTGCCGGTATCTTCCATCTTGTAACGCATGCATTCTTCAAAGCTCTCCTGTTTTTGAGCGCAGGAAGCGTTATCCATGCTATGGGCGGTGAGCAGGACGTTATGAAGATGGGAGGGCTTAAGAAGTACATCAAAAAGACATTTATAGTCTCGCTCATTGGAACACTTGCAATTGCCGGAGCACCGGGATTTTCTGGATTTTTCAGCAAGGACGAGATTCTCTGGCAGGCATACTCGAGCCCATACGGAAGTAAGTTTCTGTGGGCAATAGGAGTCATTACGGCGGGTATGACTGCTTTTTATATGTTCAGATGGTTGTTCCTTATCTTCTTTGGTGAAGAAAGAATGGATCATGACACCAAGCATCACATTCACGAGTCTCCGAATGTCATGCTTGTTCCTCTCTATATTCTGGCATTTCTGTCGATCTTTGGCGGTTATATAGGACTTCCAGAATCGCTTGGCGGGAAGAATTACTTCCATCACTTCCTCGAACCTGTAACCCGTTATGCTTACAAGATTGAGGGACATCATTATTCGCATGCTCTAGAGTATACATTGATGATTGTCTCAGTGGCTGTAGCCTTTGCAGGCTTCGCCATCGCATATTTCTGCTACATTAAAAACCCATCAATTCCGGTCAAGTTTGCCGAGACTTACCGGAATATCTACAGGTGGGTCTACAATAAATACTTTGTTGATGAGCTTTATGAGTTTCTCTTCGTTAAAGGCACTCTCAAGACCTGTTTTGGATTGAAGGCCTTCGATGAGAAGGGGATTGATGGAGCTGTGAACGGAACCGGTAAGAGCCTGTACTGGTCGAGCATTCTGACCGGTAAGTTGCAAACGGGTTATATCTATCACTATGTATGGGGCATTGTATTGGGACTTCTTATCCTACTTTTTTAAGAGGTAAGCGATGGAAGGGATTCACATTTTAAGCATAGTCACGTTTTTCCCATTGATCGGGGTAATTGCTCTGTTTTTCGTGAGCAGAGAGAATGAAGTTTTACAGAAGGTCATTACCCTTATTCTCTCGCTGTTTCTTCTGTATTACTTCGATCCATCAAAGTCCGAATTCC
This sequence comes from uncultured Syntrophobacterales bacterium, assembly GCA_964634695.1. GTDB lineage: Bacteria > Desulfobacterota > Syntrophobacteria > Syntrophobacterales > Thermodesulforhabdaceae > JAOACS01. The sequence continues at coordinate 14,213 of CAZWJX010000011.1, forward strand.
AGTTTGTTGAAAAATACAAGTGGATCGAATCTATTGGTGCCACATACTTCCTTGGCATTGATGGTATCTCGCTTTTCCTGTATCTGCTCACAACATTTATCTGTCCTATCTGTATTCTCTGTTCATGGAAATACATAGATAAATACGTCAAGGAGTTTCTCATCTGCATGCTCGTTCTTGAAGTGGGCATGCTGGGAACTTTCTGTGCGCTTGATTTGATTCTCTTTTACCTGTTCTGGGAATTGATGTTGATTCCAATGTATTTCATCATTGGAGTCTGGGGTGGTCCCAGAAGGGTCTATGCCGCCATCAAGTTCGTTCTCTACACGCTGTTTGGAAGTGTGTTAATGCTGGTTGCCATCATTTACTATTATCTCTACGTTGCTTCGGTTACCGGTGAATACACCTTCGATCTTCTGAAATGGTATCAGGTGCTGGCACCGTTCAATATTCAGGTCTGGTTGTTTTCAGCTTTTGCTCTCTCATTTGCCATTAAAGTTCCCATGTTTCCGTTCCACACATGGTTACCCGATGCTCACGTGGAAGCTCCAACCCCTGGAAGTGTAATTCTTGCGGGTATATTGCTTAAGATGGGAACATACGGTTTCATAAGGTTTGCAATCGGTTTGTTCCCTCATGCCGCTTACTTCATGACTCCTCTGATGGTAACCCTCGCCATCATTGGTATCATTTACGGAGCCCTGGTCTCCATAGTGCAGCCCGATGTGAAAAAGCTTGTGGCTTTTTCTTCGGTAAGCCATCTGGGAGCCGTCATGCTTGGTATTTTTGCCATGAACATCCAGGGGCTGGAAGGAGCCATGTATATAATGCTTGGACATGGCTTGAGCACAGGCGCACTGTTTATCATTGTGGGCATGCTTTATGAGAGAAGACACAGTCGCCTTATTGCCGATTATGGTGGCATCGCAAAAGTTACCCCGATTCTTGCTGCGTTCTTCAGTGTGACCGTCCTTTCGTCGGTTGGATTGCCCGGGTTAAACGGCTTTGTGGGTGAATTTCTGGTGTTTCTTGGAGCCTTCAAAGTAAAACCTATCTGGACAATTCTTTCGGCAACATGCGTGATTTTTGCTGCCTGCTATCTGCTGTGGATGTATAAGCGAGTAATGTTCGGGCCAATAACCCATGAGGAAAACAAACATCTGTACGACCTGGATTTGAGAGAAGTGCTTCTTATGACCCCGATAGTGATCCTTTATGTGGTCATGGGTGTATGCCCGAATTACTTCCTTGGAAAGATGCAAACGTCTCTCGAGGCCTTTATACAGGGGTATGAAAAACGCATTGCAATAAATGTGTATGATCAAAAAGTTCAACCTCTGGCTTTGATAAGAGGGGGTAAGTAATGGCAAACTTTGACATGTTATCCATTTCTCCTGATTTAGTGCTCATAGCTTTTGCAGTGTTGTTCCTGCTGATGGGGGCCTTCTCCAGAACTCCCCAGGTTCACAAGTATGATATGTTATCTGTAACTGCATTCTCGCTTGCGGCTATTCTCAATTTGTTCCTCTTCGGAAGCAAGCGATTCGGTTTCTATAACATGATGATGTATGACGAGCTTGCGGGTATATTCAGATTCATTTTCTACGGTATAGGAATTCTCGTTTCTCTGATGTCCGATCCATATATCGATGGCAAGGTGAAATATAAGGGCGAATATTACGCTCTTATTATTCTTTCGATAGTGGGAATGAGCTTTATTGCCACATCCTACGATTTGATCATGCTGGTGCTCGGTGTGGAAGCGATGTCGCTTTCTGTTTACATTCTGGCCGGAATGTTCAAACAGGACGAACGGTCTGTTGAAGCGTCCATTAAGTATTTCCTTCTGGGAGCCTTTTCTACGGCAATTATGCTTCTAGGTATTGCTCTGGTTTACGGAACGGTTGGCACGACAAATTACAGCCTTATCGTTGAAAATTACAACAAATATCTGGCAAGTGGGCTTCAGACGGGCATTTTCATGGTCGGCGTATCGGCCATCCTGGCCGGTGTGCTGTTTAAGATTGCCGCCGTTCCTTTCCATATGTGGACTCCCGATGTTTACGAAGGGGCTCCAACATCTGTTACGGCATTCATGATTTCGGGAGTAAAGGCTGCATCATTTTTCATGCTGCTTAGGGTTTTCCTTATTGCTCTGAAGGTTACCGTTTTCAATCTTGTTGGCATTATGGCGTTCATATCTGTCATCACAATGACCCTTGGTAATATCGCGGCTCTTACTCAGAAAAATATTAAACGAATGCTTGCATATTCAAGTATTGCCCACGCAGGTTACATGCTGATAGGTTTTGTAGCTCTTAACAAGATCGGGCTCGCAGCGATAGTTTTTTACCTGATCGCTTATGCTCTAATGAATATTGGAGCTTTTGCCGTTCTGGTGTTGTTAGAAGAGAAGGGTAGAGATCTTGAGAATGTTTCTGGATGTGGATTCCTGTATCCTTTCCTGGGACTTATGATGACAATCTTTATGTTCTCGATGGTCGGGTTGCCGCCCACGGCCGGTTTTATGGGCAAGTTCTACATATTCAGAGGCGCTCTTGAAGCCGGATACCTGTGGCTGGTTATCATTGCGGTGCTAAACTCTGCTGTGTCTGCTTACTTTTATTTGAGAGTTCTAGTGTATATGTTCTTTGAAAAGCCGGTCGATACCGGTGGAGTTCTCAGAGCGAGTTCGGCAACTGTAACTACTGCTCTAGTTATAACGTCCGTTGGAGTTCTGGCGCTCGGTGTGTTCCCTCACGCCTTCTTCGAATTGACAACGAAATATATGATGTATCTCCCGTAAAAGGTCGGTATAGTTGACACTGTAGCAGAGGACTGGTAAAAAATTGAGCCATGGAATGTTTGATTCCATGGCTTTTTTATTACTCAAGAATGGGGGTGTAAGAATGATATACAACATGGAATTTGAGACGCTTCCGAGAGAAGCACTTGAAGCGATTCAACTGCGAAGGCTAAAGCAAACGGTAGAAAGAGTTTATGCAACGGTTCCGTTTTACAGAAAACAGTTCGATAAAGCTGGTGTCAAGCCTGATGACATCAAAACCCTGGACGACTTAAGGCGATTGCCTTTCACGACCAAACAGGATCTGAGAGATAATTATCCTTTTGGTCTATTTGCGGTTCCTATGGAAAATGTTGTAAGGATTCATGCATCTTCCGGGACCACCGGTAAACCAACGGTTGTTGGATATACGGCTCGGGATATTCAAACCTGGGCCGAACTTATGGCCAGAGCTTTATCCGCAGCAGGTGCTACACGGGGGGATATTATCCATAATGCTTATGGTTATGGGCTCTTTACGGGAGGTCTCGGAGTTCACTACGGCGCCGAAAAGCTTGGTGCCTCTGTTATCCCCATATCCGGCGGAAACACGAAACGTCAGATTATGATCATGAAGGACTTTGGGGCCACGGTTTTAACATGCACCCCTTCGTACGCATTACACCTTGCGGAAGTGGCCATGGAAATGGGCGTTGATCCCAAAACTCTGAAGCTGCGAGTGGGGGTTTTCGGAGCTGAGCCATGGTCGGAAAAAATGCGAGAAGAAATAGAACAGAAGTTATACCTCACTGCGATTGATATTTACGGATTGAGCGAGATCATAGGCCCCGGTGTTTCTGTAGAGTGCATAGAGGCAAAAAAAGGCCTTCACATATTTGAAGACCATTTCATTCCCGAAATAATAGATCCCGAAACGGGTGAGAATCTTAGACCCGGTGAAGTGGGTGAGCTGGTTATCACAACTATTACGAAAGAGGCTTTTCCAGTTATTCGTTATAGAACTCGTGACATTACTTACCTGAATCCAGAACCGTGTATATGCGGCAGAACGCACATAAGAATGGGAAGAGTCACGGGCAGAAGCGATGATATGCTTATTATCCGTGGTGTTAATGTCTTTCCGTCTCAAATTGAAAGCGTTCTGATGGAAATTGAGGAAGTAGAGCCTCATTACCAGCTTATTGTGGATCGGGAAGGTAATCTCGACACTTTAACAGTGCTCGTTGAAGTGGGAGAACATGCTTTCTCTGATGAAGTAAGAAAACTCCAGGAACTGGAAAGAAAGATCGAAAAAAATATCAAGGAATATCTTGGAGTTTCGGCAAAGGTTAAACTGGTTGAGCCTAAGACCATCGCCAGAAGCGAGGGTAAGGCTCAGAGAGTAATAGATAAACGTAAGATTTAGTGAATGAATCCGGGGGATTTTATGAAAGTAGAACAGATTTCGATATTTCTGGAAAACAAGGCCGGTAGATTGGCCGAAGTGACAAAGGTGCTTTCCGACGCTGGAATTAATATTAGAGCTCTTTCTCTTGCGGATACTTCTGATTTTGGAATTTTGCGGTTGATAGTTAATGACACGGAGTTAGCCAAAAAGGTGCTAAAAGAAAATGGCTTTACGGTGGGAAAAACTCAGGTTGTGGCTGTGGAAGTGGAAGATAGACCGGGTGGGCTTTACAAGATTCTCGATATTCTCAGGTCCGCTGATATCAACGTCGAGTATATGTATGCTTTTGTTCAACAGAGCGGAAATAATGCGGTGATTATTTTTAGATTCGATGATACCGATGGGGCTATCAAAACTCTCTTAGAACATGGCGTTAAGGTCATTGAAGGGGAGAGGCTTTACACCATGTAAGTTAATCCCCGCTACCGGCTCTTTGTCCGGTAGCGGGACGTCGCTTACTTTCGTTCACAGATCTCTATAAGGACTCCTCCGGTAGCTTTGGGGTGCAAAAAGGCTATTCTGGCGCCGCCTGCGCCTATTCTGGGTTTTTCATCTATGAGTTGAACTCCTTGTTTTTTCAATTCTTCCAGAGCCTCTTCTATATTTTCTACACGAAAGGCTATGTGGTGGATCCCTTCACCTCTTTTTTCTATGAATTTAGCAACGGGTCCTTCAGGATCGGTGGATTCAAGGAGTTCGATCTCTGTATCTCCAATGGGAAAGAATGCAGTGGTAACCTTTTGCTCGGCTACCGTTTCGGATCCTTCGTATTTGAGTCCTAGAATGCCTTCGTAGAGTTTCCTGGCTTCTTCAATGCTTTTTACGGCAATACCGATGTGATCGATCTTCAGGGTCTTCATGGCATTTCTCTCCTTGTTAGCGTTTTCGGCAATGAGTCTTTATGTATTCTACAATTTCGTATGTAGGAGTGCCCGGACCAAATATTTCAGCAACTCCCGCCTGTTTTAAAAATTCTACATCATCGGGAGGAATAATACCACCTCCGATAACCAGCACATCGTTAAGACCCTTTTCCCTTAGAAGTTCCACCACACGGGGGAAAAAGTAGTTGTGAACGCCTGAAAGGCTGCTGAGCCCGACCACATCAGCATCTTCCTGTAGAGCCGTTTCAACAATCATTTCTGGAGTCTGTCTCAGTCCCGTGTAGACTACTTCCATACCGGCTTCGGCAAGAACCCTTGCCAGTAATTTGGCTCCACGATCATGACCATCCAGCCCGGGTTTTGCTATTATGACCTTTATTTTGCGTTCCTGATTCATTGATGTCCCTCCTCACCATTTCACAATAACCGCCGTGAATTATATGAAGGCTTCTGGCCGATATTCCCCAAATATCTGACGCCAGACATCGCATATTTCGCCAACCGTGGCTTTAGCCTTAACAGCTTCTATTACGGCCGGCATTACGTTTTCTCCGCTAATGGTTACTTCACGGAGTTTATCGAGAGCCTCTTTCCATTTTTTCTGATCCCGGGATGCTCTTAACGCCTTTACTTTTTCGGCTTCTCGACGTCCAACTTCCATATCAACTTTCAGCAGGTTCGTGGGAGGCGGCTCATCCATGATATATTTGTTCACTCCAACATAGACTCTTTCGCCCGATTCGATCTCTTTCTGGAATCGATATGCACTTTCCTGAATTTCTTTCTGTATGAATCCCTGTTCTATGGCGGCAAGAGTTCCACCCATTTCGTCTATCTTCTTCAGATACCGCTCGACCTCCTCTTCAATCTTGTTTGTCATGGCCTCCACATAGTAGGAACCGGCCATTGGGTCTATAGTGTCGGTGGCTCCGCTTTCTTCGGCAATAATCTGCTGGGTTCTTAAAGCAACGGTAACGGCCTGTTCTGTGGGGAGGCATAGAGCTTCATCATAAGAGTTTGTATGCAGTGACTGACATCCACCCACTGCTGCAGCGAAAGCCTGAAGGGCCACACGGACAATGTTGTTAAGTGGCTGTTGAGCCGTAAGGGTTACGCCGCCGGTCTGGACGTGGTAACGCAGCATCATGGACCTTGGATCTTTGGCCCCAAAACGTTCTTTCATGATTCTTGCCCAGCATCTACGGGCCGCTCTGAATTTGGCAACCTCTTCAAAGACGTTTGTGAAGGCGTTGAAGAAGAAGCTGAGCCTGGGAGCAAACTTATCTACATCGAGTCCTCTATCTATGCATGCCTGAACGTAAGCTATACCATCAGCAAGAGTAAAAGCAACTTCCTGAGCTGCCGTCGCTCCTGCTTCCCGTATATGATAGCCGCTGATGCTTATGGAATTCCATCTTGGCACATGTTTGTAGCAGTATTCTATTAGATCCACGGTAAGTCTCATGCTGGGTTCGGGTGGAAATAGCAAGATCCATTGCCAGAAGAACGGAAGCGGGAGCATTTATGGTCATGGATGTGGTGACTTTGTCGAGAGGTATTCCATCAAAGAGCACCTTCATATCCTCGATGGAATCTATCGCCACGCCGACTTTGCCCACTTCTCCAACGGCAAGGGGGTGATCACTATCATAACCTGACTGGGTTGGAAGATCGAAGGCCACGCTGAGCCCGGTCTGTCCCTGTTCAAGCAGATATTTAAACCTGCGGTTTGTTTCTACAGCACTTCCAAACCCAGCATACTGACGCATTGTCCAGTAGCGCCCCCGATACATCGTGGGCTGAACACCACGGGTAAAGGGATAAGCACCAGGATAGCCAAGATCTCTTTCATAATCTAGATCGGCTATATCAAGGGGTGTATAGAGACGCTCGACAGGAGTGCCGGAGATGGTTGTGAAGACCTTTTTTCGCTCGGGAGCTTTTGCCATGGTCGGATTAAGAACCTTTTCTTCCCACTCCTTCTTGCTTCTGGCAATGTTTTCAAGTTTTTCTCTGGAAAACATACGTCCCTCCTCGTGAAGAAACCTGTGGACAATTGATCCAAACACTTTACAATGACAGGATGTAAATTCAAAGAAGCTGAAAAAAGTTCAAACTACACAAACTTTTATATATCCCTTTGGCGGAATTGTAAAAGAGAAAAAGAACAAAAGGTAAGGAGTATGAGAACATGAACCTGTGTGATCTTCTTGAAAAGGTCAAAAGAGAGGTTGATTTTTCTAAGGTGGGAATGTTTGCTTGCCATAATGGTGTGGTCCGGGGAACTACCAGAGATGGTAAGATCGCCAGCAGGCTCTTTATAACCTGTGATAGAGATAAGTGGGATAAAATTCTGTCTGAAATGAGACAGAAGCCCGGAATAAGTGCCGTTGAAGCTTACTTAAACGAGGGCGAGCGTCGTGTTGGAGATGATGTCCTGCTTATAGTTGTAGCGGGCGATATTCGGGAGCATGTCCTTCCCGTTCTGGAGGAGACCCTTAATCGGTTAAAAAGTGAAGCTATCAAAAAGATCGAAGAAACATCGGGTTAGCACAATAACACTATCTAAAGGAGGACCGTGCTGAGGAAGCTCAAAAAAGCCACTTTCCCTTCTTCCTGAAAGCCTCTGTCTGCTATGCTTTCTTATACTGGATCCGGGTTGGTTTGCGGTAACGCCTTATCCATTTGTCTATTTCAACCACTGCTATGACGGAAAATGAAGTCAGCAATATCCGAGACCAGTCACTAACTGAAATAGGTTCTGTTCTGAATACCCACTGAAAAGCCGGGACGTAAATGAAGGCCAGTTGGGCAAAAAAAGAGGCAATTAAACTATAGAAGAGGAAAGGATTGGTTAAAGGATTTATGGCGAAAATAGATTCATATTCAGATCTGCTGTTCCAGGCCTGGAAAAACTGGAAAAATACCATAGTTGTAACAGCAATAGTTCTTGCCTTTTCTAGAGATGCACCAGAATTTAAGGCGTTAATAAAGCTAAAAACGACTCCTAGAGATATGAGCAGTCCCACTATAATTGTTCTTTCTATAAGAACTCGAGACATTATGCCTTCTTTTGGATTTCTTGGGGGTCTTTCAAGGACACCCTTTTCACCGGGTTCAAAAGCTAGCGCTACGTCCTGGAGCCCGTTTGTAACAAGGTTTATCCAGAGAAGCTGGGCTGGAAAATAGGGTATGGGAATTCCCATGACAACGGTCACCATTATAGACAATATTGCTGCAATGCCTGTTGGTATCAGGAAAAATACTGCTTTGCGGATGTTATCAAAAACTATTCTTCCCTCTCTGACGGCGTGAAAAATGCTTGCGAAATTGTCATCTGTCAGGATCATGTCTGAGGCTTCTCTTGCAACATCGGTCCCACTTCTGCCCATGGCAATACCTATGTGAGCGGCCTTTAGCGCCGGTGCATCGTTAACTCCATCACCGGTCACAGCAACAATTTCTCCCCTACGTTTCAATAGTTCTACTATTTTCAGCTTATGTTCCGGTGATACTCTCGCATAAATAGACACCTTTCCTACCTTGTGGAAAAGATCGTCATCATCCATAACGCTGAGATCCTTACCGGTAAGAATTTCAGATCCGGTATCGTCGATTCCAAGCATTTCCCCTATCGCTTTTGCAGTAACGGCATGATCCCCTGTTATCATGACAACTCTTATACCTGCTTTTTTGCACCCTTTTATTGCTTCGAATACTTCGGGACGAGGTGGATCAATCATTCCCTGTAGCCCTGCAAATATAAGCCCGTAGGTGGCATCACATCTTTCAACTTCCTTACAAGTAAGCTCAATGGTATCCTCCGATGCTTCTCTATATGCAAAGGCGAGAACTCTTAACCCTCTACTGGCAAATACTGTTGCGGTGCTCAGGATGGTTTCTTTATCTAGCACATCCGAAAAACCATCCTTTACACACATTTCAACGACCTTTTCGGGGGCTCCTTTTACAAAAATGTATTTTTTCCCATTGTGTGCATGCAGAGTTGCCATGTAGCCTCTTTCCGATTCAAATGGAATAATCGAGATTCTGGGATACTTTGAATTTTCAACTTTCGGATCAAGACCGGCTTTTATGGCAGATACAATAAGGGCTCCCTCTGTCGGGTCACCTTCGACCCTGTAAGTTTCATCTTTGATATAAAGGGACGACTCATTGCAGAGCAGGCCTATCCTTAAAACATGAGCTAAGTGCTGATTTCCGTCTAGGCTTACAGGAAGTCCTTCATGGAGAATATTTCCAACAGGTTCGTATCCACTTCCTTCCACTTCATACACATTTTTTCCATCATAAATAAGTTTCACCGTCATTTCATTTTTTGTCAGTGTTCCTGTTTTGTCCGACCCTATAACGGTGGTACTTCCAAGAGTTTCAACGGCATGAAGCTTTCTGATCACAGCATTATGTCGAGCCATTCTTGACACACCAACGGCAAGAGCAATAGTAACGACTATAGGCAGCCCTTCAGGGACGGTCGCAACAGCGGCGGCAATGGCTGTCATGAACATGTCTTTTACTGATTCGCCTATCAGAATTCCGACCACGAACAAAATGGCGGAAGTTATCAGGACGAGAATTCCTATAGCATTAGCAAACTTTTTTATCTTATCTTGCAGGGGCGCTTTAACAGTTTCCGACTCTCTCACGTGCTTTGCTATTTTACCGAGGACCGTGTTTATACCGGTTTCGACAACAATGCCCCGAGCTCTGCCACTTACAACTATTGTCCCCATGAATGCCATATTTTTCTGATCGCCGTAAGTAAGGTGTTCTTCCGGTATTGGACGGTAGTGTTTCTCAACAGGGAGGGATTCTCCTGTAAGAATTGACTCATCAACTTGGAATTCAACCGTATGTATGAGTCTTATGTCGGCAGGAAC
>CAZWJX010000011.1:24260-29653 GCA_964634695.1 uncultured Syntrophobacterales bacterium
CAGACTGACTATATCACCGGGGACAAGTTCTTCGGTGTTCACTTCTCTTTCAATACCATCCCTCAAAACTCTGGCAGTAGATACAATCATTTTATTCAAGGCTCTGACGCTTTGTTCCGCCTTGTATTCCTGGGTATAACCTATAATCGCGTTAAGAATTAACACCCCAAAAATAACGCTGGCGTCTATGTATTCTTCTATTAACAAGGATACGGTTCCCGCTATGAGAAGGATGTAAATAAGAGGACTTGAAAACTGGTTCAACAATATCTTCAGTTTACTGACGGCGTCTTCGCCTGGGAGACTATTAGGACCGTATTTTTCCAATCTTCTGTCTACTTCCTGTTGGGAAAGTCCTTTTTCGGAGGAATTAAGTTTTTTGAAAATTTCTTCCAGAGTTAACTGATACCAGTTCATGACGTTCCTTTCTTGTGGTCAAAAAGCAGTTTTACAGCAATCAAAATGGCTCCGCACGTAATAGCACTATCGGCAACATTGAAAGCGGGCCAGTGGTAGTTTCCGATATAAAAATCCAGAAAGTCCACAACGGACCCAAAGCGGATTCTGTCAATAAGGTTTCCTATTGCACCGCCTAATATCAGGCCGAAAGATAGACTGTCGGCTAGCGACAATTGCTTCAATCGAACCACTATTATGGTCAGAATAGCAATAGCAATGAAGCCAACAACGCTAAGTATCAATGGAGCGCCGGGAAGATTAGCAAACAGGCTAAATGCCGCCCCCGTGTTTCTTACATGCACGATGTTAAAAAATCCGGGAATGATCTCTATCTTCGTGTGCAAAGGGATCCTGGAAATTATCAGTTGTTTGGTCAGTTGATCGGTCAGAAAAACGACCGCTCCGATTGCCCACAAGAACATGATTCGTTTCCAGTCCATGAGTCTCAAATAAGATCTCCTTTTTATGAACTGTTCCTGCCATTCCTTAAAAAGTGGCGTTTCATTTTTTCATGTGTCGGAAAAGACTATACTGATCGTTCTGATGATAATAGGGGACTCACAACAGTTCGTCCCTGCAATGCGTTTGCGAATCAATACGATAGATATAAAACCGGGTTCTATGATAAGCTAATTTCAAGCATCACGTTTCTACATCTTGTGCAGATGGTAGGATGATCATCATAAGAACCGACACTTTTATCCCATACCCAGCATCGTTCACACTTTGATCCTTCGGCTTTACCGACACAAACAACCAGGCCGGGTATCTCAGAACTCTCCGCCACAACGGTTCCTTCATGCTGCGGGTCGCCAAATTCCACCTGAGACACAATGAAGACCGTCTTAAAGAGTTCCTCGTCACCCATGAAGTCCTTTTGCATGTTTTCAGGAAGCCTGAGGATGACCCTAGCTTCAAGGGAATGTCCGATTAATTTTTCTCTGCGGGCTCTTTCCAGAGCAACTGACACCTCACTTCTCAGCTCGAGAATCCGATTCCATCTTGCTGCCAGTTTTTCGTCCAGCATGTTTTGATTCACTTCAGGAAGAAACTCTTCAAAAATAGATCTGTCGTCTTCCTTGCCGGGTCTGTAGCCCCAGACTTCTTCGGCTGTGAACGACAGAATGGGGGCCATCAACTTGGTCAGAGCGACGAGAATGTCGTAAAGCGCAGTCTGAGCAGACCGTCTTTCTCGACTTGTCGGGACCGAGGTGTAAAGCCTGTCTTTCAGAATATCCAGGTAAAAAGCGCTGAGATCGACGGTGCAATAATTAAAAAGAAGGTGGTAGACTTTAAAAAACTCAAATCGTTCGAAAGCGTCACGGCATCGTCCGATAAGCCTGTTGAGCTGATACAGAGCAAAGCGATCGATCTCTTCCATCTGAGAGTAAGGAACACGGTCTTTTTCTGGATCGAAGTCGTAAAGATTTCCAAGAAGATATCGGCAGGTATTTCTGATTTTGCGATAGGCCTCGCTGAGTCGAGCCAGAATGTCAGGCGAGATCCGGATATCATCTCTGTAGTCTTCTGCCGCTACCCACAGCCTGAGAATTTCGGCCCCGTAACGGTCAATCACTTCCTGAGGATAGATGACATTCCCGAGAGACTTGGACATCTTATAGCCACTTCCATCAACAACAAAACCGTGTGTGAGAACCGCCTTATACGGTGCGATGTTTCGAGTGCCTACAGCGGCCAGAAGGCTGGAATGGAACCAGCCTCGATGTTGATCACTTCCCTCCAGATAGAGGTCGGCGGGGAATTGGAGGTCTTCCCTTTTTTCCAGAACCGCTGCAAAGGAAACTCCGGAATCGAACCACACATCGAGAATGTCTTTTTCCTTCAAAAAGCGCTTGCCTTTACAGGATGGACATTCAAACCCTTCAGGCAGGAAATCTTCAACAGGACGATCGAACCAGCTATCTGCTCCTTCGACCTCGAAAATCTGCACCACCCGGTCAAAAATTTCTTTGCTCGCTATTATTTCGCCGCAATCGGCGCATGTTACGACCGTTATGGGCACTCCCCAAGCTCTCTGACGCGAAATGCACCAATCCGGGCGGTTTTCGACCATGCTGTATATTCTGTCTCTACCCCAGGATGGAATCCACTGGACTCTGTTGATCCATTCGAGAGCTTTCTTTCTGAGCTCGGTTTTGTCCATCGAAATGAACCATTGCGGGGTAGATCGGAAGATAACAGGCTTTTTACAGCGCCAGCAGTGGGGATAGCTGTGAGTTATACTACCCTCCTTTATGAGAGCGTTAACTTCACGAAGCTTTGCGACAACGTTAGGATTTGCATCGAATACGAATTGACCTGCGAAGAAGGGCACGTCCTCCGTAAAACATCCACCGTCATCCACGGGCGAGTAGATGTCGAGGCCGTACTTAATCCCCATATCGGAGTCTTCTCTACCATGGCCCGGCGCCGTATGGACGCAGCCCGTCCCGGCATCCAGAGTTACATGAGCACCCAGAACAATGCGAGAATCACGATCTATGAAAGGATGAGTGCAGGCCTTACCTTCCAGATCACCCGCTTTAAGTTCCTTAAGAATCCGGTAGTTTTTTACGCCAAATTCCTGCATGCAGCGCTCTAAAAGGCCCTGAGCAAGAATCCACACTTCACGCTTTCCTTCTGGTTCTACCGCAACATAAGTAAAGTCGGGATGAAGCGCTATGGCAAGGTTTGCTGGTATTGTCCATGGAGTAGTCGTCCATATGAGCACACTCACCGGGAAATCTGTATTTCCGATAAGCTCTCCGGCAAACTCGGGCTTTAATGGAAATTTTACGTATATGGATGGTGATTCATGATCTTCGTATTCAACTTCTGCCTCGGCGAGAGCGGTTCTGCAGTTTGGACACCAGTATATGGGTTTTTTCGATCTGATAACGCTTCCGTTCTCAAAAAAGCGCCCCAGTTCTCTGGCTATAGTCGCCTCGTAGTCATAAGACATGGTGAGGTATGGATTTTCCCAATCACCGAGCACACCGAGTCGCTTGAATTCGTTGCGTTGAATATCTATGAATCGCTCCGCATAGCTACGGCAGTACCTTCTCACGTCACCGGGAGACATGTTTTTCTTCTTTTCTCCCAGTTCCTTGTCTGCCTGATGCTCTATAGGAAGACCATGGCAGTCCCACCCGGGAACATATACGGCATCGTAACCGCTCATCTGCTTGGTCTTGACTATCATATCCTTCAGAATCTTGTTAAGAGCCGTTCCCAGATGGATATGGCCGTTGGCATAAGGTGGGCCATCATGGAGGATATAGCGAGGTCTGCCCTTTGAAGCTTCTCTTAGCTTTTGATACAGCTTTCCTTCTTCCCATTTTCTGAGGATTTCGGGTTCCTTTTTGGGAAGATTGGCCTTCATGGGAAAATCGGTTTTAGGCAAGTTCAGTGTCTCTTTGTAGTCCATCCTCTTCCGCCCTCTTGTCTTCGATGTCTTCGCAGAATAATCCACAAGACCTTTTTTCGATCGACGAAAAATGCGTCTAAGTAGATAACACAGGAAAGAGGTAAGTCAAGCCGATCTGCTTTTTTCACCTGATTCTTGTTCAAGTTTGTTGACCGGGAAATTAATTTTGTCGTATTTCTCTGCTGCGCACGGGGCGTGGGAAAAGAAATTCCCGGAGTGTGGAATCTGAAAGCTGGAAAGGCAAAATAGTGAAACCAGAGGATTGTCCCATCGGAATGTTCGATTCCGGCGTAGGTGGTCTTTCAGTGTTGAAAGCTGCCACCGACATGATGCCGGAAGAAAACTTTATCTACGTTGCAGATCAGGCTCACGTTCCCTACGGGCCGCGACCGCTTGAAGAAGTTCGTGATTTTGCAATATCGATTACGGAATTTCTGCTTGGTCAAGGCGTAAAAATGGTGGTGGTTGCCTGCAACACTGCATCGGCAGCGGCTTTATACTGCCTCAGGCAAAAATTTCCCGATGTGCCCTTTGTGGGAATGGAACCGGCTGTCAAGCCGGCAAAGGAACAGACCAAAACAGGGCTTGTTGGTGTTCTGGCTACGGAAGCAACACTCCGGGGGGAACTATACGCGTCGTTACTTGAAAGGTTTGCTGAGGGGGTTAAAATTTTACACCATACGTGCCCTGGGCTGGTAAATCTTATTGAACAGGGGGCTCTCGACAGTCCGGAGACAATAGCGATCCTGAAATCGGCCCTTTTACCCATGATCGCTCAAGGCGTTGATACCATAGTCCTGGGTTGTACCCATTACCCTTTTGTACTTCCGCTGATTAGATCAATTGTGGGGCCTGATGTAAGAGTAATTGATCCCGCACAGGCTGTGGCCCGTCAGATTGGCAGAATGCTGGAAATGCACGGCATAAAGCGACAGGCTTCTTCCAAGGGCAAGATCACTTACTTCACAACGGGCGATAAGCTTCAGTTCGAAGCTGTAGTTCGCCTGCTTCTAGGAGATATTGTCAATGTCCAGACTCTTGTCTGGGAAGGCAGAAGATTATTAGAGGGCAAGACCTGTTGAGAGCCCGTTCGAAGAAACTGATTTTAGGGGATGACAACAGGTGTATTTCATGTAGAGCTCGGACGGGTAAGGAAAATTATTGCGATGCCGCTATTTCCCATTCCGTCATTGCGAGGCCACTGTTTTCCCCCTACGTCATTGCGAGGCCACGAAGTGGCCGTGGCAATCTCATAAAATGGTCGTGGCAATCTCATAAAAAAGCAATAATGAGATTGCTTCGCCCTCGCTTTGCTCCGGCTCGCAATGACGAATGTGTGTGTCATTGCGAGCGCCCGAAGGGCGCGTGGCAATCTCATAAAAAAACAAAGACGAGATTGCTTCGTCGCTTCGCTCCTTGCAATGACACGGGGGGGACAATGAGAAATTGCTTCGGCTCGCAATGACGAATGTGTGTGTCATTGCGAGCGCCCGAAGGGCGCGTGGCA
>CAZWJX010000012.1:0-18549 GCA_964634695.1 uncultured Syntrophobacterales bacterium
TTACGATCAACATCCTGCCCCATCGATGATCTGTTGCGTCCGGTAGCTAGAGCTACGTTCAGAACATGTTCTTCGATGTTTTCACGAACAGAAATACCAAGCTTCCTGGCAACTTGGACGGCTTCTCCGACGGCTTTTAATGAAACCGCACGAGCCGGTTCATAATCGTGGATTCCGTGGTTCAAAATACCTGTAAGAGCCGTTATGGCGTTTATCCCTACATTAACCAGTAGCTTGTCCCACAGAAGGGCCTTCACGTCTTCTTTTACGTGAATTTCAAGACCGGCACGGTTAAATAGCTCAAGAACGGGATTAAGTATATGTTCCGCCTGCTCGTCATTATTCCTGTCCCAGATCCCAACAAAAGTAGGGCCTGAGCCTCCATGGCGAATTTTACCGAGATCCAGAAGTGTAGCGCCCTGAGCCGTTGTTCCAACCACGAGCCTTTTCGCTCCGAACACCTCCGCTAGAATTTCTGCATTACCCAGACCGTTCTGAAGAGTAAGAATGATTGTGTTATCCGTAAGAGCAGGGCTTTGAACCGCCCTTCTGGCTGCCACTTCGGTGGAATAGCTTTTTACGGCAAAAAGGAAAAGATCGCACGGTTTATCAAGCTCGACCGGATCGGCGCAGGTTCCTGCCGGGAAAAAGACTCGCTCTTCACCGGTCAATTCCTGAACAACCAGCCCTCGGGACATGATCTTTTCCAGAAGATTAACTTTAAGATCACAAAAGTAAACCTCGTCACCGCCCTCTATGAATCGAACTCCTAACAGGCTTCCTATAGCACCTGTGCCTATAATAAGTACTCTCATGCCATCTCCCCATTGCAACAGCATCTAAGCTCAGTTTCATATTCCGGGCAAATTTTACCTGTAAGTCCCATGATATAGAAAAACAGTTTTTCTACAATCCTTAACCTTGAAAGATTGCTTCGCCTTCGCTTCGCTCCGGCTCGCAATGACACAAGGGAAAAGGGTTCGCAATGACAGCCTTTTTCCCTGTCATTGCGAGCGCCCGAAGGGCACGTGGCAATCTCATCTTATAGTAACGCCCTTGACCTTAATAACCTGCATCCGGTATTGTATGATAAAAAAACTCAGGGATGGTAAAAAATCTCAAAAAGGAGGAAGTATTATGAGTCAGGCGGCAGCCCAGGTGTTAGAGCAGGCTGAGGTATCGATCAGGAGAGCAAAAGCCGGAAAATATTTAACTTTCAGGCTCGGAAATGAAGAATATGGTATTGAAATCCTCAAAGTAAAAGAAATCATCGGCATGATGCCAATTACTCCTATCCCTCAAACGCCTCAATACATAAAGGGTGTTATCAATCTTCGCGGTAAGGTCATCCCCGTTATCGACCTCAGATTGAGATTCCAGATGGAGGAAGTGCCTTATAATGAACGTACTTGTATCATTGTGGTAGAAGTGAAGCTAGCAAATGAGCCGATTTCAATCGGTATAGTTGTAGATGCCGTTTCAGAAGTTTCGCAAATCAAAGAAGAAGAGATTGAAGCAACACCTTCATTCGGCACATCCCTTGATACAAGCTATATCCTGGGAATGGCCAAGACCGATAACTCGGTGAAAATTTTGCTTGATATAGACCAGGTGTTGACTCAAGAAGAACTCGCTTCGCTGGAGAAGGCATTTTAATAGCATGGTAAAATGCCGGACGAGCGCTGGCTCGTCCGCAAGCAAAGTCCAAAGGCTTGATTTAGACACCGGAAAAACTAACCCGAGTTTGTCACAACAGAGAAATTGCTTTGCTTCGTTCGCAATGACGAGATTGCTTCGCCTCCGGCTCGCAATAACACTTTTTTTCCGTCATCGCGAGACCACGAAGTGGCCGTGGCAATCTCTTGCTGGGGAGTTCGCTAAAGTCTTTGCAATGCATTATAGTGTAGAATTTTTGACCCACATCCAATGATTTCAATAACTTACAAGATGATTTGACAAACTCGGGCTAATAAGACGTTCAATTTTTAAGCACAAAGGTGTCGGTTTCAAGAACATAAACCCGTAATCTGGTTTCGCAGAATTTGAGAAATTTCAGGGCGTCTTCATGTCTTGCAACAAACCAGAAAGCCTTGTCCGGTTCAAGCCGACCAACTTCTATACTGAAAGGAATTCGCCATTCTCGCTCTCTTTTCCAGTTAACCTGAGGTGGATTGTGCTTCTGGAAACGATATTTTTCGGATTCGGGGAGTAACTCAAAGGCGTTATCGGGAAGATAACAAACCGGCCTGGCGCCAAGATTCTTCAAAAAGCTTTTCAGGACAGCGATACCATAGGGTTCAACAGTCCATCGGATAAGAGCTTTATTCCAGCGTTTTAACAAAAAGATTTCCTTCGGAGGAAGGGCCGTCCAGCAGACAACGGCATACTTCCCTCTGACAACAGGCTTTCCACGTGCTCCAGAAGAAGCTCTGAGAATTCCTTCCCTTGCAATGTTTATCAGGACGTCAATGGCTTCATGACCTGCGAGTGGATCTCCGGCTATGAGTTTTCGAATATACTCTTCTTGAGTCTCGCCTGTCCATGGCCCTCTGGAACCACGAGTATAATGGAAAAGATACTCCGTCCAATCAATCGCTTCGCGAAAAGTCCTCAAGCTTCCTTGGAAATTCACAACCGGCTTGCAGTCGGAAATCTTATCGCTAGGCGGCACGTCCCACAGAAAAACAGGTCTATCCTTCAAGACGGACGAATAAGACTTACAGCCTTTAGTGATGGCATTCCAGGACTTAATCCAGAAGGCTTTGGGTCTGATGGAAAATCTCGGATCTTCTAACAGAAGACCTGCAAGGAATCCACCGGGTCTTATGCCTATCGCCACATGGTAAGCGCTTATACCACATACTATCATATCACGACATTTCATAAATTGCTTTCTGTCGCAGAATGCCTTTCCAACGGAACAGGAAACCTCAACAATTTTTGGATGACCCGAAGTCGGGGACAAAGACAAAGGTCCCGGATGAACTTTGATAAAAGGAAGGAAGGCTTCTCCAGAACTCGAAACAGGGTTAAGATTATCCATGCACCAGGTTGAAGTTATGTCATATCCTGTTGTCCCAGTGCTTGAAACGTATGCAAGCGAAGTTTTGCTTGATTCCTCCAGTGCATATACAAGGGCTTTGAGCCATTTATCATCTGGAGAGATACAACGGGGTGTTCGTGACTGAAAAAAGGCGACTACCGGTTTCGGCAAAAGAGGAAGTAAATGGATGTTCTTTACAAACAAAGCAAGACCGGGCCGTGCAGGATACCTAGGACAAATTGCATCCCTGAGCCAGATCGCTCCAAATCCCAGTTCTATGAGTTCCTCAGCTTTGTCCTGAAACTTGCGGAGTTTCTTTGTAGACCCCTCTGTAAGATTCTTTAAGTGATCCTGCCATCGTAAATCTTGCGGATGTTCCGAAACGATGTTTCTAGTGAACTCCATCGGGCCAGACAGGCCTGATATAATCAGAGCTTTTTGAAATTCCACAGGGAGATAAGACCATAGAAGGTCAACTACGTCGCTTCTTCCAGAAACATCTATCATTCTGAAAAAATCTTCAAGCCGCTCTTTATTCATGTACAGAGCCAGGCCGGTATAATCAAAATGCCTGTCCTATGCTCAAAAAAAACTGGATAGAACTCGACGGGTTTCGAGCAGGGGGATTGAGCGCATAGCCAACGTCAACTCTTATAGGCCCCACAATAGTCTTATAGCGCAAGCCTGCACCAATGGAATATTTCAAATCATTCAGCATAATTCTTTCATCCGGAAAAACCTGTCCTATGTCCACAAACAAAACTCCTTCAAGATCTTTTGCTATAAAACCTATTGGAAATCTGAAATCCGTGTTGGCTTCAATAATACTAAGCCCTCCCAGAGCATTTCCCAGATCATCCAATGGACCCAGCTTATGGTAGGCATAGCCCCTGTTACTGTTGCTTCCTCCTGCAAAAAACCTTTTGAATATAGGAATACTAGAACCTGTCTGTGGATTCGAAATAACGCCCCAATGAAGCCGGTTGGCAATAACCCAGTCTGTTCTAAAAGGGAAATAGGTTCGCAACTCCAGGTCCGTTTTGACGTAACTTACCTCTGAACCCAGAACATCAGATGCCCATTCTGTCGTCGCAAAGGCTCTGAATCCTCTGGTTGGGTTTACAACGTCATCGATCCTCTCTTCTGCAAAACCGAAAATCAACGAAGAAACAAAGTAGTTATCCTTCTGTCTATCGGGAATATCGGGATTGTAGGGATATATTTTCAGGTTGGTGATTTTGTTTGTTTCTACATTCGGTCCTATGAACCCACGAAGAGTCGAAGTAATAGGAATGTTAAGCTGGGGTGTAGCAAAAAGGGTTTCCGCTTCGTAGCTTTTTTCATCATTGTGGCCGATACCACCACGAAAATCAATCCACCATGAATCGGTAAGGAAATGGGGTTGAAGAAATTGAAGCTCCAATTGCTGCTTGATCATGCTTGCCTTCGCTTGAAGGCTCAGTCGTCTCGCATCCCCCAGAAAACGCCTTGCTTCAAAGCCCACCCCTCCTCTGGGGCCATCTTCTGTTCCGTAACCAAGGCTGGCTTTAACAGTGTAAGGTTTGGCTTCCTTGACAGTGACCAGAACAGGAAGTTCCGTTCCTTCCCTGTCAAGTCCCTGGACGGTTATATCGACAAATGAGAAAAGCTGCGAATCCCAGAGTTTTCTCTGGCTTTCTCTGATCTTCGAAGCCTGAAACAGCTCGCCCCTTTTGAAGGTGATTAGACGCTTCACTTCTCTTGCATCCACATATTGAAGCCCTTCAATTTTCAGAGCACCAAAGGTGCACTTTTCCCCCAGTTTTACATCGATCCATACAAAGGCTTTGCGTTCTTCCTGGAAGACTCGAGCTAGCAGGTCCACCCGGGCCTTAGGATAGCCCTGTTCAGCCAGATATCTGAGAATTACCTTCTCGCAATCCCGGTAAGATTCCGTCCTGAAAACACCATTTTCTTTTAATGGCAAAAGGTTATAAAGCGTGTCACGTAATGCAGGATCCAGCTTATCTTTTATATTAAGCGCTATATGACGAACTCTGGTTGGCACCCCTTCGGAAACATTTATTACAATTCGAACAGATTTATCTGTCAGTTTTTCCACTTTGTAGCCAGATACGGCCATATCGTAATAACCTTCGCTCTGGTAGAAAAGCTTTATACGCTCTAGGTCTTCTTTAAGGACTTCATCATCGAAAGGAGCTTCACGGAAAGGGTGGAGAATGTTTTTCTCCCTGGTATCCATAAGTTCTTTCAGTCTGGCGGCGGGGAATGAATTGTTGCCGTGGAACCGAATTTCTTCCACTTCTAAGGTGGATTCCTTCTTTTTGGACTTTTCATGCTCTGACTTTTCTTTCGATTTACTTCCACAGCCGGGACAAATAATTTTTATACCGCTGATGACTTTGTCCCGGACACTTTCCACCAATCCATCAGAAAGGGCGCTTGAGGGAGAGAAAAAGCAAACAAAAAAAGCAATCATAGCCGTGAGAAAAACCGTTGTGCAAGCGCCCTCACATGATGTTATCTCGAACTGGCCTTTAACCAGAACCCCACCCCTTTCATACTAAATTTCGGCTCTGACGAGGGCAATCCATTACTAGTCCGAAGTTTTTGAAGATTTTCCCTTATTGAGCTCATCAAGAGCTTGTTGAGCGAGCTTCGCCTCACTCGAGTTAGGATATTTTTTGACGACTTTCTCGTAAAGAATCTTTGCCGCTGTCGAATCTCCCAGCTTTTCCCAGGCCTTACCCTGTTTGTAAAGTGCCATGGGCACTTTGTTTCCTTTAGGATAAACATCTATCACCTTCTGATACTGCTCTATAGCCTTGAGCAGGTTCCCTCTAGTAAAATGTATCTCGCCTAACCAGAAAGTCGCATCATCGGCAAGGGGCGAGTCCGGATATTTCTTCAGGAATTCCTGGAAGCCCTTTTCCGCACTATTAAAATCTTTACGGTTATACGCCGACAGAGCTTCTTCATACATGGATTTTTCCGTAGGTTGTTTCTTTTCAGCCTGCGCTTCCGCTGGTTTGCTCTGCTGAGTTGATTCCGGTTTTTCGGACTTTTCGGTCTTTTCCGCTGGAGTCGGCTGCTGCTTAGAAGCAGGTGGAGCTTGAGCTGATGGTTTTGGTTGAGGTTCGGGTTTTTGCTCAGAAGGTGGAGTGGCAACAGGAGGCTGTGGCGAAGTTTCTCTGGACTTTCTTGCTGCTTCCTGCAGCTGGTTAAGCTGGTTTGAAATGGCGGCCAGTTTCTGTTCTTGTTCTTCGACCTTTCCCTGGATCTGGCCCACTTTTGTTCTGACAGCGTCCAGAGATGCACCCATTTCTGCAGCATTTTTCGCACTGGCCTTGTAACCTTCCACCGCCTGCTCAAGCCTGTATACTCTCTCTTCCACCATTATGAGGCGCTGATTGATAGCAGATAGCTCGCTACTACCGGTAGTAACACACCCATACAAACCGGCTAAAGCCGGAAGTGCTAGAAATACTAACATTCTGACAGTTCGAAACATGTCTCACCCTCGCACAGTTTGTGGCGACATATCCTGCCTAAAAATGAATTACAAAATGGGCTCTTCGGTTCTTTGCCCATGAAGCTTCATCATGGCCTTTCGCTATAGGTCTTTCTTCACCGTAGCTTATCATTTGCATTCTTTCAGGATTAATACCAAGATTTACGAGATACTGCCAGGCACTATGAGCTCTTCGTTCACCCAGGGCAAGGTTGTACTCATTAGTGCCTCTTTCATCGCAATGGCCTTCAATAGTTATAGTAAGGGTAGGATATTTTCTCAGAAATTCTGCTTTCTTATTGAGAATAGGCTTGGCATCTTCTCTAATTACCGATGAGTCGAAGTCAAAATGAATGTCTTCGTTTTCAAATTCTTCCTTCTGTCGGAGAAATTCACGTTTTTGCTCTTCCGTGGTAATTCCAAGAGCTCTGAGTTTCTCGTCGGTTAAAGGAGCCGATCCAAATCCCGTGTCACCAGCACCTCCAGGGGCACCATAGCCAGCTCCCGGCGTGGCAAATCCCGGACCTGGCGGTGGTCCCTGAACAGGTTTTTTGCTACATCCGGCCAATCCCAGACCAAGCACCAAAAAAACGACCACGATCTTCAGAATCACTTCGCTAACTTTAGCCATCTTCCTGTAACCTCCTTTTGAATATTCATACTAAATATTATTGAAACCTTGGTGACCAGGCCGGTAAAATTTGCTCTCCTGGCATTTCTGTCAGCAGCCTGGCATCTGTTCCATTCTTCAGCATAACCCATATAGCACTTTTTCCAGACCTGTTTGACTGAAAAGCAATCATTCTTCCATCGGGAGACCACGTAGGGGCTTCGTTGTTACTGGAACCACTTGTAAGTTGAACAGTTTGCCCGGTATCCGGATTTACCAGAAAAATATGATGATGGCCATTAGTCATTCCTGAATAGGCAATCCAGTCACCTTTTGGCGACCAGCTCGGACTGGTATTGTAATTCCCGGAGAAGGTCACACGTCGTTTGGAACCCGTGGCAACATCCAGGACATATATCTGAGGGCCTCCCGTTTCATTTGAAACGTAAGCCATCTTTTTGCCATCAGGAGACCAGGCAGGGCTGGCTTTTATATTCCATCCGCCATCTACGATCCTGTTCATCACAGCTCCCTGCGCACTTACGGCTATAATTTCAGGATTGCCATTTCCTTGAGATCGTGAGACTGCGACAAAACCACCCTGGGGATTAAACCTAACACTTGAGATCACTCCGCCAAGAAAAAATTCCCTAACACCCTGGGTTGCAACATCCAGAAAACACAGAACGGTTCTGTTACCACGATAACCTATGTAAGAAATCAGACGACCATCAGGGCTCCAGCTAGGGGACATTGCCAGATATTCCCGAGGCGTAAGAAGCGTCGGATTTGAACCATCGAAGTCAATCATATAAATTCTTGAGGTTGTTCCATCCTTGTTCACGAAAGCGATCTTTGTCGAAAAAATACCCCCTTCACCCGTAAGAAGCTTGATGATTTCATCAACGAACCGGTGAATCATAAGCTTACGATCGGAAACTTTTCCATCGTAAGCCTTACCAAGAAGCATTTTTCTACCAACCACATCGAAAAAGCGAAGCTCCAGATGAATGTTTTGACCGTCTGTCGAATAAGATCCGCGGATCAAATATTCCGCCCCACCCTGCTTGAACTGACCAAAGTCGATCTCTGCTGCAGTAACTCCAAGCTTTTGAGGATCGGCAAAAAAGGCTCTTGAATCCAGCACCTGAAATATGCCCGAAATTTGAAGGTCCTTCTTCGTGGTAGATAGTAAATCATCCGCCAGTCCACTTCCTCCTCCATCGATTCTGAAGCCCGGAACAGCTATAGGAAGCTTTCGAAAAGAAGGATCCGTAATATCCAGATAGACTCGATCTTCACAGTACGCATTACCAGTAATGGACACAAAAAACGCAAAAAGCATCAGAACGAACCATCCTCTGAGCGATCTTTTCATTTTCCTTCGTTGCACCTCCATTATCATCTCCGTTATCTTTTCGCCAGATCCTTTGGCCTGAAACGAATACCGATTTCTTCATAGGGCGGGCTGTAAGATTTGGGGAAAGGCGGTAAGGGGTTGGCCTTCTGAACAGCTTTCCATACCGAAGAATCGAATATTTCGTTCCCAGACTTTTTCTCGAAGCGTACGTCAATAATTGTACCGTCTCGTCTAACTTTGATTATAAGAATAGCCTCCAGATCATCTCGATTAAGAATCTCCACCGGAACCGCCCACTGGCTCTGAATGGCCCGCCATACCTCGCTGTAATAAAGCTTTCTTGCAAGGCCGTATTCTTCCGCCGACTGAGATGTAGCACTTCCACCCCCGCTCTGATCTTCACGTTCCCCACCTTCTCTGGCTTTACCACCCCCTGCACTTCCAGCATCGGACGATCGAGAGGGAGCCTCACGGGAACCACCACCGGACGCAGTCTCTTTTTGATCGGCAGTTCTTTGCGACGTGTGATCGGTTTTGCCCGTTTTGGTTCCTTCCGTATCGCCCTGTTCCTTTAGAAATTCTTTGCGCTGTTCAATCGGCCTAACGTTTTTCTTAACACTGATGTTAGGCACAAGCGTTTCCCATCTGGCCGACGATTGCTGAGAAGGTGTTGGAGCGTTCATGGTCGGCGGTGGTGGTGTTTCTATAGGCTGGATCTCGGCTTTTCTTGGCGTTCTGTCCTCAATCGGCACACTGATCTTTTTTACAGAATAAACCGGAATGCCTTCTTTAGAACTTTCGGATTGTTTAGTCACTGCTCTGCTAAGGACTTCACCTCCAGAAGGCGCCTTTGCCCCTACGTGGGGAAGCTTTCCCAGTTGATCGGCTGATACTATCTTTACGTTGTAGGCTTTTATGTCTGAAAATCGCTTAGAAGGCGTCAATCGGGGCACTACCATTACTGCACAGGCCAGAATTAAATGGATCGACAAGGATACTATCATGCCTATGGCGTATAGTTTCTTGGGTTCGGTGATACCGAATACCGAACGGTCTACATCCATCATCACCAGATTCACCCCTACAAGCCTTTGCAACCTAGTCAGGACAACCGACGGACGACGAAGCAATATCGTCATTGCGAACGAAGTGAAGCAATCTAGTCATTGCGAGCTGGAAGCGAAGCAATCACCACGGCCACTTCGTGGCCTCGCAATGACAGGTAAAAGACGCCGCAGTAACAGGATTGCTTCGTCGCCTCACTTCTCGCAATGACACCTTAAACACCATCCACGCCACTCTCTCTTTTGCGTCATTACGAATTCGCCCCTGGATGATAAAATAACCTATGACCTTGTCCGGTCTTTACGTTCCATCGGTTGTCCACCTTCTGTAACCATTCCGATTTCTTCTATTCCAGCCTGACGAATTCTGCCCATGACTTCCATAACAAATCCGTAAGGAAGACTTTCATCTGCCCTTATAAACACACCAGCTTTTCCGGATCTATTAGCGTAAATAGCTTCAAGCTTGGGAACAAGATCCTGAAATGATACTTCGTATTCGTTCACAAAAATCTTTCGATCGCCGGTAACCGTGATGATAAGACGCTCTTCCTTGGTTTCTATTGCCGGCGTCTGAACCTGAGGCAATTTAACGTCCACCCCCTGCATCATCATAGGAGCCGTGACCATGAAAATCACAAGAAGAACCAGCATCACGTCCACAAAAGGTGTGACGTTAATATCGGCGAGCAGTGATCTGGATCCTCTGGGCACGCCGCTGTTCATAACAAATCTCCCTGCGCTGCTACTGTAAGGGTTTTCGTCCCTGATTGTTCTTCAGCAAGGTTTCTTTTTATCCATTCCCTTTCAACACCGTTCAGAAAATCATTTGCGAAATGTCTCATGTCCGTTTCCACCGCTTGAATTTTCTGCATAAAATAGTTGTAGGCTATAACGGCGGGAATGGCCGCAGCAAGTCCAATTGCTGTGGCCACCAGAGCTTCGGCGATACCGGGTGCTACCACAGCCAGGCTCGCCGATCCCTGAAGCCCTATATGGCGAAAGCTATCCATAATCCCCCAGACGGTTCCGAACAGACCGATAAATGGAGCACTGCTTCCGGTGGAAGCAAGAACTGGTGTCCATCGTTCCATCCGGGCTCTCTCTACCATAATGGCCGTTTCCATAGCACGATTGACCATCTCCTTTAGATGATCACCGAGAACAACATTCGATCCTTTTTTGACCGCCCCAGCAGATACTGATGACTGCCCAGAACGACCGGATGTGCCTTCAACAGTCTTCATGAATCGGATAAACTCACCATATCCGGCGCGAAAGATATAAACAAGAGGCGTTACGGAAAATTTTCGACTTTCGTTGTAAAACATGCCTATACTTTTCGTTTGATGAAATCTGGCGAGAAATTCCAGGTTCTCCTTGCGGATTTTTCTGAAGTTCCAGAATTTTGCCGCCATAACAGTCCAGCACATAAGGGACATGAAAAGCAGAATTAACAGAACAATCCTTACTACAATACCCGTATGCCCGATGATGGAAAGCAAAGAACCTTCGGAGCCGCCACCTAGAGTTGTCGCCGTAAAGGCAAAAATAAAAGCATTCATTTAAAGCGTGCCTCCTTTAAGCATTCGAAGCGCTTCCACAATTAGTGGCATAGCCTTACCAGCAGGTTCGCCAATATATAGATCTGTTAAAGTGGTACTGATAGCCGAAGGCGAAGGGTTGATTTCTATGATATAGGCACCCCGTTCTTTGGCAATAAGGGGCAGATATGAAGCCGGTGCAACCGTGGCTGAGGTGCCTATTACGAGCATTACGTCACACCGAGCCGCATATTCCATGGAACGACGATAAGCCAGGGGCGGAATGGGTTCACCGAAAAATACGAAATCGGGTCTAAGTGGCCCTGAACAGGCGCATCTTGGAGGAAGTTCATCAAGTTTTACCGTATCGGGAAGATATGTCTGTCCGCAAACATCGCATCGAAGAGTCCTGCCATGACCGTGATATTCTATAACTTCGACACTTCCCGCTCTTTGATGAAGACTGTCGATATTTTGAGTAATGATGGCTTTTATGTGTCCAGCTTTTTCAAGCTCCGCAAGGCTTATATGAGCCGGATTTGGAACGGCTCTATTCAGAAGCTCCTGACCTTCAAGAATCATGCGCCAGACCTTGGCCGGGTTTTTCCTGAAAGATTCTATGTATCCGTACTCTTCCGGATCATACTTGGACCACAAGCCGCTCGGGCTTCTAAAATCTGGAATACCGCTTTCCACAGATATTCCCGCCCCGGTAAGGGCAACGCCACATCGGGCATCTTTAAGCTTTTCTGCCGCTATTCTGTATTTTTCTTCCATGATCCCTATCTCTCACTACAATTACCGGGTTTAAACCTCTCGTATGTTCAAACCTTTTCACCCCTTCAACTGAGGCAATCATTACAGCATTTCATCTTGAGACTTTAATCTTGAGACTCTGTCCCGGCGAAACGTTATCACTTGATAGTCCATTCCAGCTCTTAATTTCCTGTACCGTTACACCATAACGCCTAGCAATCGTTGATAGCGTCTCACCTCGAGCTACCACATGAGTTTGGAACTGTTGACTAAGGCGCTTCTTCAGCTCTTCAAGCCTGGTTACAAAGGAATTTTTCTGTTCTGGAGGAATCTGGAATACATAAGACCCAGAAGGAAGAGTATCAGCCTGAATGAAAGGATTGTAAATAAGAAACTGTCTGTAAGTCAAACCGGCCGCTTCTGCAATATCAACAACCGACATAGAATCTGAAAGAGCTACCTGAACCTGTTCCAGGCGAAAAGGTTGATACCCCGTGCCCTTGATATACTGATAGCCGTATTTTTCAGGGTTGGAAAGAACTTCCTTTATCGCCATAATGCGGAAAACATAACGTTCGGTTTCATTGGGAAGCTTCAGGTCGTAATAGCTTGTCGCTCTCTGCCTCGCCATTTCTCTAAGGACTCTATCCTCTCCACAATTGTAAGCCGCGATAGCAAGAGCCCAATTATGGAATTTATTGTAAAGATCCGCCAGATAGCGAAGACCGCTTTCAGTGGCTCTCTGATAGTCAAATCTTTCATCGAGATGGTTATTTACTCTCAAACCATATCGCGAGCCTGTTGAAGGGATGAATTGCCATATTCCGGCGGCTCCAGCAGGAGACTTAGCATTAGGCAGAAGATCACTCTCCGCCACAATTAGATATTTAAGATCATCGGGCAATCCTCTGGCTTTCAATTGCTGTTCCAGCCATGGGAAATATCGTTCAGCACGTTTAAGCCACAAATACACCTGCGCATGAGAATAGACAACAATCGTAAACTCCCGGTCGAAGCGCTCCAGCACATCAGGTCTGTTCAAAGGGACGGGTTCGCCGCAGAATGTAAATTCTGTCGGGGGGCGAAAATATGGCACCGCTGCTCCCACGCCGCCCGGCAAGCCTGTCT
This sequence comes from uncultured Syntrophobacterales bacterium, assembly GCA_964634695.1. Lineage (GTDB taxonomy): Bacteria > Desulfobacterota > Syntrophobacteria > Syntrophobacterales > Thermodesulforhabdaceae > JAOACS01. The sequence goes on from CAZWJX010000012.1 coordinate 13,017, forward strand.
GGGCAGGGGGTTGAGCAATGGCAGTCTGGGATGGCACGGTGGTCAGCTTTTTTCCACCTGCGCCGCTTTCTGTTTCCATAGTCCCTACACTGCTACATCCTGCTAGCAGCAGGATCAACATAACCCAACCAATCTGCTTGCCCCGTTCCATATCACTTTCTCTCCATTCTTACCAGTTCGTAATCGCTAAAGAAAAAGGCTATTTCTTTTACAGCCGTTTCTGGACTGTCAGAACCATGGACAGCGTTTTTTTCAACGTCCGTTCCGAATTCGGCCCGTATTGTACCCGGTTCTGCCTGTTGGGGATTCGTGGCTCCCATAATGGCTCTATTACGCCGTATAACATCCTGCCCTTCCAGCACCATAACCATAATAGGCCCGGATGACATAAAATCGGTAAGACTGTCATAGAAAGGTTTATCTTTATGGACTGCATAAAAAGCCATTGCCTCTTCTTTGGTTAATTTTACCATTTTAGCTGCGACAATAGTGATACCTTCCGCTTCAAAACGGCTCATGATTTTTCCCATAAGACCACGAGACACTGCATCAGGCTTAATAATAGAAAGCGTTCTTTCCATACAAGTCCTCCTATTCTAATTCTGCTCAATTACCAATTTTAGAGATTTTCCATACGCCTATGGCGTGCCTATTTGTGTCATTGCGAGCCGAAAGCGAAGCAATCTCATCATTGCCCTCCCCCGTGTCATTGCGAGCGAAGCGAAGCAATCTCGTCATTGCGAGGAGCGAAGCGACGAAGCAATCCCCTGTTGTCCTTTCTCAACGAGATTGCCACGCCCGCCTTCGGTTGGCTCGCAATGACGCTGGAAGGTGGATTGCCACAGCTGACCCTGTCAGCCTCGCAATGACGATGAGAGATTGCCATACGCCTACGGCGGACAATGACCCTCTTTATCTCATTTAATTGTATTTATCATCGCCCAACCCGCGACGCAAAAAGCCTACATTAGTCAGTGCAATAGTCAAGCTTATTTGAGACCTGTCGAAACAGGTCTCTTGCCTTTTAAAAACATTTTGTTTTGATTATTTTGGACTGCCTGAAAATCAATCTTATAGATGATCAACCTGGGTCAGGCAAACACTGGATAATCTGTTTAACAGGGAAGACAAACCTTGATCGGGGCTGGTGGCGATCAACTTATCGAAAAGATCAAAGAAGTAGCCGATATTCTGGATATTGTGGGCGAAGCCGTGCCGCTACGCCGTGTGGGAAGGTACTATTCAGGACTCTGCCCATTCCACGCCGAAAAGACCCCATCTTTTTATGTGGATCCCGAACGTCAGTTTTTCCACTGTTTTGGCTGTGGAGCAGGGGGAGATGTAATTAAGTTCGTAATGCTGCATCGGAATCTTTCATTTACAGAAACCTTAGAATTTCTGGCTGAACGCTACAATATCAAAATTGATACCGGACGCTCGAGAACGGGAGCAAATCGTAGCTCAATCTTGCTACAATATACAGCGATAGCCGAAGAATTTTATTATCAGCAGCTTCGGTATTCATCCGAAGGAGAAATTGCCAGGGAATACCTTCGTAAACGGCAGATCGATGATCGTATAGTGGAAGAGCAACGTCTGGGATATGCCCCAAAGAGCTGGGATGCTCTTGTACGGCATTTTAGACAGAAAGGGCTGGATCTACAAAAAGGCGTGGAATTGGGGCTTTTCGGAACAGCATCTAATCGTTCCGGAGAGAAGTTTTACGATCGCTTTCGTAACAGGCTAATATTCCCTATCAGGAACGCAAAAGGTCAGGTTGTAGCCTTTGGTGGACGGATACTGGAAGATAGCTCGTCCTCAGAAGAACCCAAGTATCTTAACAGCCCCGAGTCCGATCTCTATCGAAAACGCACCATCCTTTACCAGTTTCATCTGGCTCAAGAAGCCTGTCGCAAGGAAAAAAGACAGGTGGTGCTGGTTGAAGGATACATGGATGCGCTGGCATTTCATCGGGTTGGCTTTTACAGAACGGTGGCAACTCTGGGCACCGCCCTTACTCCTCAACAGGCCAGGCTTATAAAACGTATAGCCGACGAAGTGGTTCTGGTCTACGACGGCGATGAAGCCGGGAAAAAGGCGATGGTAAGAGCGTTCCCTGTGCTGGCTCAAGAAGGACTTACAGCTACATGTATTGTGCTCCCGAACGGTATGGATCCGGACGACTTTTTCCGCCAGCATTCTTTAGAAGACTTCGAGCAACTCCTCGCTTCCCGGAAAGACCTCGGCGAATTCGTTGTAGAAGAAATAATCAAAACGTGGGACGGCTCTACACCCGGCAAACTCAAAGTCCTTGAGGAACTCTTTAATCAACTCGAATCTACAGGACAGCCGGTCATACAGGCTGAATACCTTAAAATGGCTGCATCCAGACTGAACATTGCCGAAGAAGTCATTACCAGGCAATTCAAGCAATGGATAAGCAAAGACCGAAACAGGAAGGACACGAAGACCCTACTTACACCGGATTCGGTTCAACAGCATTTGCATAAACAGGCTCTGCCGGTTAAAAAGAGCGCCCTGTCCATGCCTTCTTTTAACCCCCTGTCCAGTCTGAGCTCTCTCGAGGAAGAAATATTGAAAATCATCATGGCTTTCCCGAAATTTGTAGAGCACGCTTGTAAAAAGGATTGCTGGAATCTACTAATTAATGAGGCCTCGCAAGAAAACGGTAACGACAGCTGTACAAAACCCATTTATATGATCTTTCGAGCAATACATGAAGAATGGCTTGACTTTTCTAAAAACCAATACAATAAAAGCGATTTTTGTGTTGATCGAATATACAATCGCCTCATAAACACAAAGGCTCACAACCTATTTTCAAAGATAATGTTCGAATGCAAGGTTTACGATAATGAGAAGACAGCTTTTCTGCTTCTCAACGATTACCTGAATGCTCTTGAAAAACAAACGCTAAAAACCATGAGAGAAAAACTCTTAAGAGATCTTGCCGAAGCTGAAAAAAAAGGTGATGCTGAAAATATAAGGCTTACATTAAAGAAAATACAAGAGCTTGGGGGACTAATTAATCGTACTAACAAATGGAACAATTGAAAAGCCTGAGAGAGGGACGGTGAAGGACAATGAACACGACTTCTACCAAAAACCATGACAAGCAGGTAAGTGTGGACGAACTAAGAGAGCTAATTTCAAGAGGCAAAGAGAGGGGTTACCTTACTTACGATGAAATCAATGAAGCACTACCTGAAGAAGCACTCTCGCCTGACAAGCTCGATGACATGATCACGATCTTTGACGAAATGGACATAGAAATTGTGGATTCAGAAGACGATTTCTTGATGATGCGATCTAAAGGCGCAACTACGCCTGTAATGGGCGCAATAGAAGATGAAGGCGTCGAAGAGGAAGAAGAGATTGGTTACGATGACATGTCGGCTCGTATAGCCGATCCTGTCCGAATGTATTTAAAAGAAATGGGACAGGTAGCTCTGCTGAGCCGGGAAGAAGAAGTAGAAATAGCCAAACGAATAGAAGCAGCTGAGCGAGAAGTATTCAACGCCATCATGGAATCTTCTATCGGGGTGAAGGAGCTATTGTCGATCAGAGAAAAACTCGAAGACGGTCGCCTTGATGTGCTTCAGGTGCTCAAGGACTTCGACGAAGACATAACAGAAGAAGAGGAAAAAGAAGAACTTAAGCAAAAAGTAATATCTATTCTAAATCGTGTAGAAGAGCTCGATACTCAAAACCGAATCATGCAGGTCAAGATACTGGAAAAAAACATCAGTCCTCAGGAACAAGAAGAACTTAAGAAACTCATAGAGCGGAACCGGGACGAGATTGTTACACTGCTCAAGGAACTTCAGCTTGGGAAAAGTCAGATCGACGCCGTGGTTGATAAACTGAAGCTGTATCTCGAAGAGATCGAACGGCTCGAGAAAGAAGTCGAAAAGTGTGAGGAAAGCTGTGGCAAATCCATTCAGGAACTAGCGGAAATATATGGCCCCATTCTGAAACGCATGAAGGAAAATGGGGAAAATGTTGCACAGACAGGAGATACGGAAAATTACGATCCGCAACTGCTCGACATGGTATCAAAAGCTATTGCCGCTCGTGATCAGATCACAAAGCTCGAACTTGAAGCCAAGATAGATGCAAAAACTCTGCGGGAAATACTCAATCGAGTGGAAACAGGGATGAGAAAAGCCAAAAATGCAAAGACCGAACTCATCGAAGCTAATCTCAGGCTCGTTGTCAGCATAGCCAAGAAATACACCAACAGGGGATTACAGTTTCTGGATTTAATTCAGGAAGGTAACATCGGCTTGATGAAGGCAGTGGACAAATTTGAATACCAGAGAGGTTATAAATTCAGCACCTACGCTACGTGGTGGATCAGGCAAGCGATTACTCGAGCCATAGCCGATCAGGCGAGAACCATCAGAATACCCGTTCACATGATCGAGACTATAAACAAGCTTATCAAAACCTCCAGACAGCTGGTTCAGGAGTTCGGGCGAGAACCTACCCCTGAAGAAATCGCCGAAAGGATGGAACTGCCGGTAGATAAGGTGCGTAAGATCCTCAAGATTGCCAAAGAGCCTATCAGTCTAGAAACACCCATAGGTGAAGAAGAAGATAGCCACCTTGGAGACTTCATAGAAGACAAGAAGATCATGAATCCGGCCGATGCCGTGATAAACCTTAACCTCGCCGATAAAACAAGAAGGGCTCTGGCAACCCTTACTCCTCGCGAGGAAAAAGTGCTCAGAATGAGATTCGGCATAGGCACAAAAGCCGATCACACTCTTGAAGAAGTCGGCCAGGAATTTCACGTAACTCGAGAACGCATCCGTCAGATAGAAGCAAAAGCTCTAAGAAAGCTTCGTCACCCCAACAGGAGAAAAGAGCTCAAAGGCTTCATAGAATAGCGTTATTGCGAAGCCGCCGTAGCCGTAGCAATTCTTTATCTATTTACCGTAGGGGGCAGGGCCTGTGCCTGCCCCCTACAGAGCAACCATAGGAGGGAGTTGCATTTTACTCTTTTAGAAACAAACGGTGGTATTCTTCTTCTGAAAGGTGGGTCTTCAGGATTCGAGTTATCATGTCGAATATTTCAGAAAGTTCCTGGTCACTGAGTCGAGGAATGAGAACCTGTAGCAGTTCATCGTCGGTAAATTTCTGGAGCACGTACATTATGGATTTTTCATCAATGTCTCGAGAAAACCCGAAAGCTACTATTCCATCATACTGGTTCACAAATCTGTGAGAATGTTTTCCAGCCATAGGATCAAGCAACTATCGCCGCCGGGTTTCTACTTTTCGTCACCATTTTCCATGTAATAATCAAGCCCAAAATGTGTAATCTGTTCTTCGCCCAGAAGATACCGAAGAGTGTTCTTCAACTTCATCAACTGGATAAAGAGATCGTGCTCGGGGTATAGGTTACTCTTATGCATCGGGCTTTTGAAATAGAAAGATAACCATTCCTGAATTCCGCTCATGTTGGCTCTTTTGGCAAGATCCATGAAAAGCACGAGGTCAAGAACAA
>CAZWJX010000012.1:18559-28113 GCA_964634695.1 uncultured Syntrophobacterales bacterium
AAAAAGGGGAGCAGCCAGTATGCTGTCGCGGCATTGAAAATCAATCTTTATGTGCATAGGGTATCCAAGCCAGCCAAAAATATCAATGCAATCCCATCCTTCTTTATTATCGCCCCGGGGTGGATAGTAGTTTATGGTTACTTTATGGTAGTAATTCTTATAAAGCGTAGGATAGAGGTGCGGCTGAAGTATATAATCAAGAACTGACAGCTTACTTTCTTCTTTGGTTCTGAAAGAGCCTTCATCGTCAAGAACAAGACCGTCTCGATTCCCGAGGATATTCGTTGAATACCAGCCTTCAAGTCCCAGCATACGAGCTTTTAGGCCGGGAGCAATTATGGTTTTCATAAGAGTCTGACCGGTCTTGAAATCTTTTCCAGCTATAGGAACATTGTTTCTGTTTGCCAGCTCAATAAGAGCCGGAATGTCAACCGTAAGGTTAGGAGCGCCGTTTATGAAGGGGATACCCATCTCTAAGGCTGCCAGAGCATACAGCATACTGGGAGCAATGCTGGGATGGTTTTTATCAACAGCTTCAAGAAAGGCATCCAGAGATTCGTGAATGGGTTCCGGCTTCATGTAAACTTCGGTGCTGCCACACCATATCATGATGCAACGGGAAACATTTTCACGGGCACAGAAGTTTCGTATATCTTCCTTGAGAGCCTCAACCAATTCGCGATAGTTTCTGCCTTCCTTTATGTGAGTGCCGTCAAGGTTTTTCACAAATCTTCGGTCAAAAACTGCGGTCATAGGAACAATGCTTGCCAGAAAGTCTTTGATGGGCTCAATGTGATCCTTCTGGAGTACGCGAGCATACTTAGCCGCCTCATAAAGATTAGCCTCGTAAATATCCCATCCAGCAAAAACCAGATCATCAAGTTCGGCAAGGGGGACAAATTCTTTTATCTTCGGGGTTCTGCGTTCATATCTTTTGCCAAGCCGTATGGTGCCAAGTTGCGTCAGCGAACCTACCGGTTCACCCATGTTACGCCTGATCAATTCCACACCGGCAATAAATGTCGTACTGACGGCACCACCAATCCCGGGAATGAGCACACCCAGTTTACCAGCCGGTTTTTCAATTTGATCTTTTCGTCTAATGTCCCTTTCTTTCAAGGCTATTCCTCCAGGATTATTTTGTTTTAAACGCCAATCCAGAGTCTATTTTCATGATCCCGATCGCACAATAGCCTTAAAACTACGAAAAAGTCAATCCGAGCACGAGCCTGTTCCAAAAAACTGATTTGATGGATGACAATAGGTGTATTTTATCTTAGAGCTTGAACAGGTGAAGGAAAGTCATTGCGAGGCTACGAAGTGGCCGTGGCAATCTCCTCTTATAATGACGAGATTGCTTTGTCTCCGCTTCGCTCCGGCTCGCAATGACACAGTAAATAAATTTTCCAGATATGCATTTTTCGAACAGGCTCATTCGAGCACAATACCGCCCTATGATTATGGTTCATTATGCCAGTCGTATGAAATACTGCTCGTAGCAAAAAGCGCCAACGTAATGTTAATAGGTTCTGGCATTCTGTTTCATCAAAGCCATCCGCTCCATCCATATTTTCGTATAAGTTTCTCGCAAAGATGGCGGAACCTCTTTCTGGACCGATGCCGGCTTTTCCTTCAGAGTAAGAGCACCTTCGGGACAGGTTGTGACGCAGAGCCCGCAACCGATACATCGATCTACATTCAGAATTGCAGAACTCTCACCCAGTGAAATTGCATCCATCTGGCATCTATCCACGCAGGTTCCACAAAGCACACAGAGGTTCTCATCAAGGCTGGCGATGTAGCTGGACGTTACGTAATGGGCTGGCTTAGGGATTTTCTTAAGGTTCTTCAGTATCTGACAACAACATCCACAGCAGGTGCACATTGCCGTTATTTTTTGAGCATTGGACGGTTCAAGCACTCTTGCGTCCCGTTCAGCCTCTTTTATGATTTCTAAAGCTTCTTCTTTTGTTATTCGACGTCCCAATCCATTGTCAATGTAATACTGGGCGGCGACGCCAAACATAAGGCAGGACTCTAAAGGCCTATTACATCCTTCACCGGTCATCTGATGTTCTTTTCGACAAATACAGGGAGCTACAGCGATAAGTTCTTGACTTTCAATAAGCTTCACAGCTTCGTCATAGGGTCTGACGGATTGCTTATCTGGTATAGCATCAGGTGTCGGAATTACACGCATCTGGGGCGTTTGTAACTTCATCTGATGCTCAAAATGGTACGGTAGATACTCACGAAGGTCCGCTATCAATTCAGGGCTTAAATCGTTTACATGATATTCCCAGATGCCCACAACAAACTGGGCTGCCATGTATCGTTTTTCAGATCCCTTTTTTACCCGAAATATAAGACCTTTTTTCGCCATACTTTCGAGACGTTCGGCAACTTCATCAGCCTTTGCCCCTACCCTCTGAGCAATTTCTTCAACAGTTTCAGGTTTAAAGGTAAGGGCCTGAGCAAGCATTGCCTCTTCGGGAGTAAACAGACGTTTCAGGATACGAATCTCGACCCCTGATGGAGTCCGAGGATAACCAGCGGGTAATCTGTTAAGATGATCTGCTAGCATTTCATATACGTCTTTTACCTGACTCCCCATTCTACAACCCCTCCTTAAAGAAATTGGCTTCTTGATATGTTACGAAAAAGCGCAGAAACGTCTTCAGACAATCCCCTCCTCTTTACAATTACGTCTAGCTCTGTACAGCAATCAGGCTAACTCTGCAAGAGAAGATGCGCTAATCATGAAAACAATCGAAAGATCTGTAAGGCCCGGAAAGGTTTATCGAGGAAGTGTGCTGGTTAAAAAGGCTGGACTTAAAGAAAGAATCAATGAGGGAAGCAAAAACCCCACATTTCACCGAGCGGGACCGGAGTCAAGCAGGATCCGAGACCGTTCGAAAATTGGGTAACTGTGTACTTTTGTGTCATTGCGAGCCGGAGCGAAGCGAAGCAATCTCTCATTGTCCTTTCCCGTGTCATTACTTTTTACGAGATTGCCATGGCTGCCTTTCAGCAGCCTCGCAATGACACAAAAATAATAAACACATTTTCCAGGTGCGCACTTTTCGGACTGGTTTACCAGTAGCCAGGCGACCGGTGAGTTTTTCTTCTCCGTAAGCAATTGATTTTTCTGGTCGGGGCGAGCCGATTTGAACGGCCGACCCCCTGCTCCCAAGGCAGGTGCGCTGACCAGGCTGCGCTACGCCCCGACCTGCGTGACTTTGCTAGCACATCATTTCTGACAATGCAAGCTGTTATTTAAGCATACCAACTCAAGAGGCTATCCAAATCCTGCCAGCACTTTTTTGGCTCTCGCCTCCCACGAAAATTTATCAACCAGAGTTCTCTTTGCATTTTCGCCAATCCTTTTTCTCTCCTGAGGGTTATCCCGAAGATATTCCAGAGCGCTTCGCCATGCCGTAGGTTCACCTGGGGGAAGGAGCAAACCGTTTACGCCGTTTTCAATCACTTCCTGCACACTTTCCAGATCGGATGCCAGAATGGGCAATCCGGCCGCCATGTATTCGAAAAGCTTCAAGGGAGAAATATGCCATCCGGCGTTGGTATTTCCTGAAACGTTTGAGACAAGAGGCTGTGTGGGCAAAAGCGCTATATCGAAATGGGAACAGACGAACCCTACAAGAGCATGAGGGATAAAGCCGTGAAAAAAGATATTGGGAGGTAATTCGCCGTTTCGTGAACATCTATTTTTCCAAAGGGATATTTCTTGCACATTGCCGCCTACGATATGAAAAACAGCCCAGGGACAGAGATGAACAAGCTCTGAGATAACCTCCATCCCCTTTCCGGGATAGAGACTTCCGATATAACCTACTTGGAGTTTATCCCTGCAAGATTTGAAAGTATTTTTAAAACGCAGAGCCAGTTCTCCAAAATCTTGAGGCACGGAAGGATGAAAACATTGTGGATCTGCACCATCGTGAGCCACGACGATCTCTAAAGGCAGCCTGTCTGTTTTTACGAATTCCTTTTTCAGGTAATTTGCCAGCCCCTCACTGATGGTGACCACTCTTCTTAAAGATGGCAAATTCAAAAGCGTCTTTAGAAGTATTTTCTTTACAACGCCTCTCGGCGGTGCATGCATTTCATAAACTGTAGGGATACCAAGCATGGCCACACCAAGACACGCTTCGAGAGAACGCCCATAAGCTAAATCAGGCTTAATTGCCTTTGCTTTGAGTATACTACGGATTATGTACAAAAAATCCGTTGCAGAGCCATCTAAAGAAGGAACATTTTCTATTCTGAATGTCCGCCTGACCCCATAGAAGGTGTAGACGTCGAAGTTTTTATTATTCTGAAAATGTCCCAAAAGGATCGCAGCATGCCCTATTGATGCAAAGGCCTCGCACATTTTCATTACATGAACACTATTGGCAGCCGTAGAAGGAAAGCGAGATCGCGAAAGATATACAATTTTCATAGACACCGAATGAACCTCTTTCTAGCCTCTTGCTCAATTGCCTGCTCTATTTCTTTATAGTACTTTCCCCGTGTAAGCTGATCTCCAGGTCCAAAAAGCAAACCGACTCACATGTTGGATAGCAAAAAACCTCATTTTCTGCAAAGTCCGTATCTTCTGGCAATAATGATCATCTTACTAAAATGGGAAATCAAAACATTAGCGCCAAAAGCGAGCAGCACTCCTCTAAGTCCCCAGAGGTTGGCTCCAAACCATGCAAAAACCAAAAAAGTAGAATTAGCACAAAACTGGATGATGAAGTTTTCTTTAACCAGACCTAGAGCCATAAAAAGCGGGTTAATCGTTACAAGCACAACAGAAAAACTTGTTATGACCATATAAATCGCAAAGTCTCCCAGAAAAGCAGAAAATCTGCTACCGAAAATAGCCGGAAGCCACCATGGGGAAGAACCAACTGATACGATAAGGATACCCCCAACAAACAGAGAAATTAAAAACATGCTCCTCAGAGCACCCCAAATCGCTTTTCCCGGATGCCCCTTAGCGACAACATTGCTGAAATGGGGGTACACCACCTGATAGAAGGGCTCCATCGGTTTCTTCAAAACATGTCCAACCTGTTGAAACACTTTGTAAACACCAGCCGCTTCGAACGACACAAGTGAAGACACTATAAACATGTCTAAAAACTTCGTCGGTATATCAATTGTAGACGAAAAATTAGTCCACACAACGAAAGACACAAAAGGGGTTACAGGGAACTCTGTCGAACCGCAGTTTTTTCCGGATGACAACCACTTTTTCCTGATTACCACTACAAGAGCACTAACAACAATGAAAACATAACCGATAACTTCGGAAAGCATCCAGGCAAAAAGAAAGTACAGGAAATTTGCTTGTAGAAGATAGCATAAACAGACAGCACTAAGTTTTACAGAGGCGTAGAAAATCCGCTGCCATGCCAGGATGTTAAATCTTTCGGTAAGGCGAAGAATACCAACAGCCGTTCCGGTAAAATTGAAAAGCACAAGAAAGCTATAGCACCGAATCGCGTGTATAGAGAAGCTATCCCATTTCAGAAAATTGCCAACAAAGGGGGCTAAAAAAAAGGCACATAGAAAACTTGCAACGGAAGTTAAAACATCCAGTCCAAAGCCCACAGCAACATATCGGCGGAGAGCAGCCAGGTTGCCTGCTTGAAGAGCTTTGGCTCCAAAGTTTATAATTCCCGTCCAGGCCTGGAAATTAAATATCCTGTCCACCAGTTTAGCATAAGTCTCAGCAACAACAAGGATTCCAAAGAGTTCGGTCCCTACCGATCTTAACGTTAAAGCAAGTGCAACGAGCGAAATAATTCTGGCACCGGCATCGCCCGATAAAAGAACTCCTGTCTGGCGAAAAAGTTTATGATGCAAACCTTCTCTTAATAAATCACGCAAGGTCGAAATAAACTCGCTAACCCAGTCTCTCAGGTATCCATTAACAATAAACTTCACTCTTACGTCCCACCATCATGAGGTTGGCTTTTTTCTTTGACAGATTCCGGGTAACGAGTTATGCCTTACCGGGAGATGGAACACAAATCAACGAAATTTTCCAACACGGGCAGTAAAAGGAGCTCCGGAAAGAGCCATGACGGAGATTGAAAATAAATCTTCTGCTAGCAAAACGGTTATCCTGGCAGCGATAATTTTTCTGATTATTGTGGAACTCACTATCTATACCATTGCTGCAAGCATGTCCGGCACGGAATACCGCGTAATTATTCAAGATCGAGAAGGTCATGTCCTGTATGAAACGCCGGGAAAACACCTAACCCGTTACGAAGAACTGAGTTTTCAGAATAGATACGGACCCGTGGAAAATTACATTGTAAGAGTTGTCAGTCAGGAACGACCTTTCCCCTTCAGAGCATGGCTCGCTGCGTCGATCGGGATTCCGATTGGCGCAATACTTATGCTTGCATTCCTCGTGAGAGGTTATCTGGCGATATTCGAAAGAAAAACCGGCAACAAATTAACCGATGAAGAAACGGAGGCTGCACTATCACCGAAGCTGTTTCTTCACAAGTATGTTGCTTCGCTTTCTCTTTTTCACGTAGGAGTTGTTGTTCTGGTTTTACTTATAGCTCTCTGGATCATCCCTAATGCCCTTTCTGAAATAACGGGTAAGGTTGTTTCTTTTTTTGAACGACACCCCTTTTTCAGTGCCGCTGTATTCATTTTTGTTGCTGGTGTTATATTGTGGACAATATACCTCAGGTACAGGCTTTCGCAAGAAACTGTCAGGTATCAGTTTGAACTTGCCAGAATGAGGCTTGAACAAAAGGCTCTGAAAATCTCTGAAGAATCATCTCCAGAGCTTCCCGATAAGTCGTCTTCAATCGCAATAGGAAAGATTTCCGACGAAAGGAGAGATCACCATGATGGGATGGTTTAAAAAGAAATTTGCAAAAAAAGATTCCACTCACGAGAGACCGAGTAATGACTACCATGATCTTAATAAAAATGTAGGTTACATGTATCTTATAATCGGTTCCCAGATAGTTCTTGTTCTTCTGATAATGGGTTTTATGATGTTTGTCGGAGCGGTAATTTCCACTCCCTGGTGGATCTTTGCTGCCATATTCATAGCCGGAACATCTATATGTTATTACCTCTACAGGAAAGCTAAAAAGAAATGGGAAGAATTAAAAGCTGCAATTAAACAGATCAACCTCGGAGACAAGAACTACGAAATCAGCATTATGGGCGGAATGTTGACGATGAGAATAGAGCACAACCCGAGGTATATGTTAGAAGCCCGCCCCGTTGAACCCCCCAAAGCATTACCTTCGTCGGCTGATCGTCCCCTTCCTAACAACGAGGAAGTAAGCGAAGAACCTGCTCCAACGCCATAAGTCAGTGAAGTATTAAGAGATTTTCTGGTGAGATGTTGAGAGATTCTGCTCCTTTTTCCGTTATTAGATAAGTATTTTCGAGGCCAGCTATGCCCTTCCCCGGAATAACAAACTTAGGCTCAAAAGCTATTACCATTCCGGCCTCCAGAACCATCTTTTGAGCCTGAGCAACAAAGGGAAGCTCGTCAACTTCGATTCCCAAACCGTGACCTATGAAGGACACTCGATTTTCGTCCGTCCCCATGAAATAAGGCGCCAGATCGGTATCCTGAACTCTGGTCATAATAACGCTATATATCTCTCCGGTAATACTACCGGGTTTTGCAATCTTTTTAAACAGCTCATGAAGCTGGAGCGAAATTTCGTAGGCTCGAATAAGTTCATCGGCTGGGCGATCCAGAGAAAAATTTCTGGTCTGATCGTTGAGGTAGCCGTGATGACAGATCATAGTATCAACGCTGACTATTTCGCCACGTTTTATTGTCCTTTTTGTGGCCCCCTGAGCAAAGGCAACACTTATTCCCACACCACCGGTAGGCGAATCACTATAAGATGGTGTGGCTGCTTCTGGGCCGCTAATGACATGGCCGAAATACATATCCAGCCGGGGATTACGAAGTCGAATAAGCCCCAGATGGCCGTTTTTTCTGGCAACCGACTCAAGCTCGACGCAAAGATCCCATTCATCCACTCCCTCCTTAAGGAGTTGCGGAACAGCGCTATAAACTGCGTGAGAAATTCTGGCCGCAGCCTTCATCAGGTCAATTTCCTCGCCGGATTTTACGGCTCTTTGCTGTCTTATAATCATTGAAATGTCCACTATTGCGGAATCCGGAAAAATTCTATCTTTCAGGAAAAGATAGTTTGATGCCGGCAAAACATCCATAGCGAACCCAATAGAATGCGGCTCTTCGTTGTGAGTTGCTTTCACAATTTCAGAAAGGTCTTTCAGGCTTTTTATGGAAATGACAGGTCTAAGGGGAGTTTGTTCCATAGTTCTGGAAAGATTCCGCCTTACGGCAAAAGACACATTGCCTTTAGTGGATACAATGAGATAGCCATCCTGAACTGTGCCGGTGAAATAGAAAAGATCGGCATTATGATGAATAATTGCTAAATCGACATTCTGGGGCTTTAAGCGGTTGATAAGACCTTCAATTCTTCGAAAAATTTCCCCGTCGGAGAAAAGTCTCATCATCCAATCTCCTTCAACAGAGACATAAAACTATCTAAAGACATTTCCTTAAAGGATGGAATGACGACATCCGCCTTGTAAAGATCCTTCCGGTCGAAAGAATGTTCTACTCCTATAACTTTTATGTTCGCCCCCTTAGCAGCCTCAATACCCGCCGGTGTGTCTTCAAAGGCAAAGCAAGAGGATGGATTGAGAGTTTTATTAAGATAATCGGACATCAGATCAAGAGCTTTCAGATAACTTTCAGGATCAGGTTTGCTATGTTTAACGTCCTCTGCGGTAACAAAAATCGAAAAGAGTTCCAAGATTCCAAGATAATTTAGAAAAACTTCGACCTCTCTTCGGAACGACCCTGAAACAAGCCCCAGTGGAATTCCGGCATCGAAAAGGGATTTAACAAAGGGCACAACACCGTCAAATGTATCCACTCCTCTGGAAGCTTCTTCTATCAACAAAGCGTTTTTCTGCTCAATCAGAAACTGAATATCAGAATCTCTAAATAATGCCGTATAATCAGAAGCGATTGCACTGAAAGCATCTCTATCATCAAAGCCAATATAGCGATTGACGTAGGTCTCGTAATCGAAGGAAATACCGTAGGGCGCCAACGTTCTCAGAAAAGCCCGATAGTGAAGAGGTTCGGTATTTACCAGTACTCCATCGCAATCGAAAAACACGGCATCGATTAAAGTCATAGCTCCATCACCTGAGTATTAAATAAGTTGAATATCGGGAAAGCCACGGTGCCCCCGGCAGGACTCGAACCTGCGGCACCGAGATTAGGAATCTCGTGCTCTATCCACCTGAGCTACGGGGGCTAGCGACTCAAATCTGTCCCCCAATACCACAATCTCAGGTAAAATAGCAAACGGATTTTATTATCGGCGAATTAAAGAAAAGGAAACTTCAGGGAATATTTTCGTAGGATGCCCATCCAATAGGTTTTCATCATCATGGGCACACATTGCATATCCACCACGTGTCCCTAAACATCCCAA
>CAZWJX010000013.1:0-8534 GCA_964634695.1 uncultured Syntrophobacterales bacterium
GACCCGGCAAATGATAAAAATAATTCGGGCTTGCGACAGCTACGAGATCACTCTCTTGAAGAAGGTTGTAAATGCCTTTCATATCGTCCTGTTGAGCACAGACGCCCTTTTCGTCACAATGACCACAGGCGATACAACCTTTGAAGGAAAGGCGCCTGACGTAGATTCGTTCAACCTCCGCTCCCTCTTCGATAGCTCCGTTGACAAAGAAATCCATCATGGTGTCGGAATTTCCTTTAGGGCGAGGCGATCCATAGATTGCCAAAAGTCGTATCATGTTTTATACTCCCTGACTGTTGCTGGCTAAATGAAGTTTTTCCGAATCGGCCAACAATACTTACCAGACGCAAAAAATCATAGCAACCGACAAAAGGGAGGGCAAAATGGAATCCTGCATTTTCTGCCAGATTGTAAAGGGATCGATCCCGTCGGCAAAAATTTACGAAGATGATTCTGTTTTGAGTTTTCTTGACATTAACCCCATCAATCCCGGACATGCGCTGGTAATTCCCAAAAAGCACTACCCCACAATTATTGACGTGGACGATGAAGATCTGAAAAAAACAGCGGTAGTAACAAAGATTGTAGCCAGAGCCATAAAGGAAGCTCTCAACTGTGACGGAATCAACATCTTGCAGAACAATTTTGGGGCTGCCGGACAGCTTATTTTTCACTTCCACATTCATGTAATTCCTCGCTTTGAAGGCGATGGATTTGAGATATGGCACGGTAAACCTTATGAAAAGGGCGTTATGAGCGAGGTTCAATCAAAGATTCTGGCAGTTATGAAGAAGGAGTAGCGAGAAATCATAAATTGCTCTTGATATTTTTTAAAAAATGTTCTAGAGGGGAATTGTTACGTATTTCTCAGGATGTCTCTTTAAGCGAACCTGGTCGAATATCCATCTCTAAGGTTTTCGAGTTGAAGTTCCTTGAGAAAATGTGAAGCCTAGCTCAAAAGCGATTATCAACTATTTGATCAACTATTTGAGGTGACGGGGATGCTGGTCAAAGACTGGATGACAAAAGATGTTGTTTGGATTCGTCCTGAAGCGACGATCCAGGAAGCTCTCAAGATGATGAAACATTACGGCATCCGTCATCTACCGGTCAAAGAGGGTGATGGAACATTTGTTGGGTGGATTACCGATTCTGACGTAAGAAGTGTTTTGCTGGCTTCCATGATTGAGCAACTCACCGTTGCTGATGTGATGATTAGAGAGCCCTACATCGCATCCCCGGAAGATCATCTAGAAGACGTCGCCTTCGTGATGATCACAAAGAAGATCGGGGGTCTTCCGGTTCTGGATGGGGACCAGATTGTAGGAGTAATTACGGTTATTGACGTGTTAAAAGCCTTTATGGAAATGCTAGGAGGTTTTGAAAGCACAGGACGTATTGATGTCGTTTGCAAGGCCAATAACGATTATGACCTAGCTCGAGTAATTGGAATCATTCAGGATACAGGAGCAAAAGTGCTCAGTGTTTGCACTTTTCTTAACGATTCGGGCGGTGAATCCCAGTCGGGAAGTCTCTATTCTCTGCACATCAAGGGGAAGAACTTCTCTGAAATTCTCGAAACCCTGAAAACCAGAGGGATAACGGTTCTGTCGTCCCAGAAGCCTCATCCTGTGAAACCTGCCGTGAAGTATTCTCGCTCCTCCTCCAAAAACGACCGCGATGTGATTGAATAAACATCGTAAACTCGTAAATTTGGGTTTGCAATCATTAAACTTACATCAACAATTGTCAAAGTATTGATAAAACTCTGCAAAAATTACCTGCGTCGAGGTTGACAGTAATTTCAAGTCTATAAATGCCCGAGGCGCAGGTTTTCTCCCGTTAGAGACTTTCAAGATGTCTCAGCGGGGAATAGGTCAGTAGTCCTTATTGAAGTGTTCATTTCAACAGAGGAGGGATTGCAAAGATGGGAAAGATTCCAGAAAATTACCTTCCACCAAGGGATTTGTGGCCTGAATACACCACGCCCGAAGCTTTCAAGAACATGCCGGAGAAACTGAACATCTGCCAGGAATTCATCGATCGCCATGTTGCAGAAGGAAGGGGAAACAATCACGCAATCTATTTCATGGACAAGATGATCACTTACGAGCAGCTTCAGAAAATGATCAACAGGTTTGCAAATGCTTTGAAGAAAATAGGCATTGAACCTCAGGATCGCGTGGGACTTCGAGTGGTCAATTCTCCTCCGGCAATTGTGGCAATATATGGAATCTTCAAAGTAGGCGCCATTCCAGTTCCCACGTCGCCGCTGTGGTCGAAAGAGGAAGTGGCTTTCGTTGTAAACAATGCCGAAATGAAAGCTTTTGTGGTAAACGAACCTCTCATGGGCGAAGTCGAAAAAGCCTTCGACGCTTTTGAGACAAAGCCCACAATTATCGTGGTGGGTGGAAATCCCGCCGATGTGGAAGCGAAGGGTTACAAATCTTACGAGAAGATGATCGAAAATGAATCTGATAATTGCGATCCGGAAATGGTTCATAAAGACGACATCGGTGTTATTCTTTATACTTCCGGAACAACAGGACCGCCAAAGGGATGTGTGCATTTCGTTCGCGAAATTTACATAGAATCCCACATTGTCGGGGACTATGTGTGGAAACTTACGCCATCCGACGTCCTAGGCGGATCGGCTCCCGTGTCCTTCGCGGCGGGTTTTGGAACCTTCGGGCTCATCCCCTTTGCCAAGGGTGCGGCAATAAGTCTCCTTCCCAAGTTCACACCTCAGGATATGCTTGAACTCTTCGAAAAACACGGCATCACGGTAGCAACAGGTCTTCCCACAGCTTACAGAGCGCTCATGAAATTCCCGGATTTCAAGAAATACGATCTGAGCAAAGTCAGGATGTTCACATCCGGTGGTGATGCTCTTGGCGTAGAAACCTTCAATGCCTGGCTTGAACTCACCGGCAAACCCATATGGGAAGGTCTTGGCGGAACAGAAATGCTCCATCTGGTAACATCAAATACGATGGGCGAAAAACCTGTCCCAGGATCCATCGGAAAGCCTCTTCCCGGTTTCGAAGTTAAATTGATCACCCCTGAAGGGAACGAAGCAAAGCCTGGCGAAGTTGGTAGCTTCTGCGTAAAGGGACCCACGGGAACAGTCTATTGGAAACCATACGCCGACGATAATCGCCTTTTGAAGTCACAGCAAAAAGGCGTGAAAGACGGCTTCAACCTCCTTGGCGATGCCGTGTATGCCGACGAAAACGGCTATCTCTTCTTCGTAGCCCGTGAAGACGATATGATAAAGAGCTCCGGATACCGCATAAGCCCCGCCGAAGTTGAAGAAGTAATCGCCAAATTTGAAGCCGTGGCAGATGTGGGTGTCGTCGGTGTTCCCGATCCTGAAAAGGGCCAGATTACGAAAGCCTGCATCGTATTGAAGCAGGGTTACGAGCCTTCTGAGGAAATGAAGGAAAAAATCCTTAACTTCTGCCGTGAACATATCGCCATTTACAAACTTCCCAGAATCATTGAGTTCATGGATTCCCTCCCCAGAACACCAACCGGTAAGCTCTTGAGAAGAAAGCTGAGATAATAATGGACATTTGCTCCGGAGGGCTCTTAAACGCCTCCGGAGCAATAGCACAAAATCAGGAGGTTCAAATGAACCTTAAATTGACTGTGGTGTGCGAGAACACGGTAACCCGTCCCGGTTTCATTGGAGAACATGGTTTCGCGGCATTGCTGGAAACAGATGGCGGGATTGTCCTGTTCGACACGGGCCAAGGATTTTCTTTGATTCACAATCTTCTCAGATTCTTAAAAGATGTCACGAAGATCGAAAAGGTTGTGCTGAGTCACGGCCACTTCGATCATACCGGAGGACTTCTGAGCTTTCTGGGCGTGAGAGGACCATGCGCAGTTATCGCTCATCCGGATGTGCTTAAAGAGCGTTTCAGAATGATGAGTCCGGGCCCTGGTATGGAAGAAAAGCCCGTGTCTATAGGAATACCCTGGCATGAGTCTTATCTTGCAAGCCGGGGAGCCCGGTTTCAATGGGTAACCGAATGGAGCGAAATTCTTCCCGGGGTTTACGTGACCGGAGTAGTTCCCAGACAGACACCATTTGAAACGGGTGATCCAAAATTTCTGGTCAAAACTTCCGAAGGTTTTGGACCGGATCCATTTCTTGACGACTATTCTATGATAGTGGATACTCCAAAAGGGCTTATAGTCGTTCTGGGGTGTGCTCATGCCGGAACCATTAATATTTTGAATCACGTGTTCAACAAACTAGGGCAGAAGAAAATATACGCCCTCGTTGGAGGAACTCATTTAGATTTTTCGTCGCCAGAACAACTGGACAAGACTCTAGAAGCACTTAGAAATTTTGACATTGAAATAATAGCAGTAAGTCACTGCACGGGACAACAGGCAGCAACGAGAATGGCTAACGAATTTGGACCCAGATTTAGCTTTGCTCCGGTGGGATTTCAACTTTCCGTGAGCTGAAGGTTAAGGTTTCTCCAAACACGTGGAGGGTATGATGCTGAAGCAGGTTTTCTTCGGGATTACGTTTATCATTCTGAATGTGATCGCTAACATCTCTTTTTGCGAGCAAATAGTATCCATCGGATCTATCAACCCACTTACGGGCAAGCTTGCTCAGCACGGCCTTGAAGTAGACCAGGGTATTAGAATAGCGATAGAAGAAGCTAACTCGGAGGAGCAAGGGATAAAGTTCAAGCTAATCCGCCGTGACGACAAAAGTCTTCCTGAAGACGCCATGAATCAAGCCGAACAGCTAATACTGCAGGATAAAGTGGTGGCCCTTGTGGGGGGCTATGTGGACACGCTGGTGGGACCCATTGGAACCGTTGCAAGAAAACACGAAGTGCCTTACGTAGCATCGGCCAGTCTTGAAAGTCGGTTGACGGAAACACCCAATCCGTTCTTCTTTCGAATATCTCACATTAACGGAGTAGCCAGTCCGTTAGTCGGCTTTTTGAAAGAAAAGGCCAAACCTCGCCGTCTGGCTCTTGCCTATGCATCGACCCCAGGAGCCATGGAACTTGCGGAAAAGATCCGAAACGGCCTTTCAGGAAGCAATATTTCCATTGTTCTGGACGAAAAATTAAGACCGGGAACGCCGGATTTTTCGCCCTTTCTTTTGAAATGTAAAGCCAAACAGGCTGACTTTATCATTTCTGCCCTTTTCCTTCCGGATCATCTTATCCTCGTTAGACAATTGCAAGATCTTAAGATACCGGTTAAAGGATACCTTGGGCCATGGGGTATTGCCTACGCCGGTTTTGTGAAGGAAATGGGAGATAAGGCCGAGGGACTGTATGGACTGCTCGCATGGTCACCTAAAATATTTCCGCAGGAAGCAGAAAAAATATCCGCAACCTTTACCGAAAGATACCAGCACGCCTTTGGAACCGAACCTACGAGCACGGCAATGCACGGTTATGTTTCCGCCAGAGTCGTCATAGACGCTGTCCGAAGGATGGTTGAGTCCGGGCGTCCGGTAAGTGCGAAAGAACTTGCCGACTTTATCAAAACGACGGATATGATCTCTCCTCTAGGAAGAATCGCCTTCGACGATCACGGAAATCCAAGATACTATTCTCAGTTTGTTGTACAGATTCAGAAAGGAGGCTCTTTCACTGTGGTTTATCCACCAAGATAAATGAGGAGACTCTGATCACATTGGAAAAAATCAGTGAATTAACAGTATCGTCGGGAATGATAAGCAAAAATGGAACATTATCTGGGTCAGATCCTTGTTCAAGCGTTCAGTCTAGGTAGTCTTTACGGGCTTCTTGCCATCGGTTTTGCTCTTATTTTCGGATCCACACGAGTAATTAACCTGGCTCATGGGAGTTTTGTAATCCTTACCGGTTATATTGCTTATATTCTGGAAAGGAATTTCGGAACTGGTTTCATCTTTGCCACACTGCTAAGTGCCCTAGTCCCTCTTGTCTTTCTTCCAATCATTATTTTCATCAGTTCCAATACACCTCATCCAAAAGAAACCCTGTCTCTGATTCTGACATTTGCACTCTCACTTGTGCTTCAGAGCCTTTATTTTGCTATATTTTCGGCAGATTACAGAATGTTGACAACAAAGCCCGGCATTCTCGAAATTCCGGTTGCCGGATTGCATATCAGCCCTGTTCAGATTGCTCTGATTGCTATATCCCTGAGCACCATTACCTTGCTCTTTCTGTTATTTCGAAAAACTATGACGGGAAAAGCAATAAGAGCCACAATTCAAAACAGCCAGGCGGCACTGATTGTTGGGATTCCAACAAAAAAAATGCAGATTCTTGCCACAGGTCTAGGTTGCCTGGCGTCGGGGCTGGCGGGGGCTCTCTACGTAAGGGTCTCCTATATTCATCCGGCCGGTGATCTCGAGGTGACTCTCATAGCATTGCTCATTACCTTTTTCGCCGGCAGGGGTAGAATCAGAAGAATTCTGGTAAGCGCCTGTCTGTTTGCTGTCTTAGAGACACTGGTATCATTCTGGTGGGGAGCGAAATGGCGAGAATTACTGAGCAGTCTGTTCATCATATCGGTGCTTATGTGGCGTGGAGAAGAACTCTTCAACAATTCCCCGGCAAAATAATGAACATGCCTTCTAGAAACAGGACTTTCCTTATTCTCCTCGGCTGGGTAGGCCTTATTGCTTCAGGATGGACTTCCCTGATTCCAGAAAGCATTATTACCGTGTTGACAACGGCTTTTCTCTACGGATCGCTTGCAACAGCATGGAATATCCACGCTCTGAGCGGCGTTATGTCGCTCGGTCATGCAGCTTTTTTCGGGCTCGGAGCGTATGGATTTGCCATCACAGTCTCACGGTCGGCCTTCTCTCCGTGGACAGGAATCCTTATAGGAGCCTTTCTGGCCGTGTTCTACGCCCTTCTGTGGACGGTATCCATAGATCGACTAAGACACGGTTCCTTCGTCCTCGCAAGCTTTGTATCGGTAGAAATACCCAGGGTTATCATTGAAAATCTCGATTCGATAACAAACGGTTCTGCAGGGATAACGAACCTGAAGCTCTTAAACTTTCCGTATCCCCTACCCTCTGGTTCCAGAGGTCTCTATGTCATAATGATTATGCTTGCAGGGCTTCTGGTGTTTATCCACCACAAAGCTATTGTGTCCCGTTTGGGCTGGGGACTGAGAGCAATGCGGGATGATGAACGGGCCGCTCTGGCCATAGGAGTTCCTGCGGATTTTCTCAGACGTTCAGCTTTAATCATAAGTGCCTTCTTCACGGGCATGTGTGGAGCCTTTTACGCCGCTATAATCGGATTTGTGGAACCATCGGTTGTATTCAGCCTGCACTATTCGGCTATACCTCTTGTATTCGCTTTCTTCGGCGGAAGGGAAAAAACATGGGGGCCGCTTGTGGGAGCCATACTCCTTTATGGACTTGACCAGGTTGTTATGGTTCCCGCATTCCCGGAAGCTCACAGAGCAATTTACGGAATCGCCATTTTCTTTACTCTATGGTTTTTGCCCAGGGGAATTCTTTCGGCATGGAGAAGGCGGTCTTGAAACAATCCTATCTCGTTCTTGAAAGCGTGACGGTAGAAAGGAATCGAAGGGAGGTCCTGAGGAATTTCTCCGTTTCGATTAAACGCCAGGAAATCGTGAGCATAATCGGTCCTAACGGGGCCGGCAAAAGCACAATATTTGATGTAATTACGGGCTTCGTAAAACCCCTTTCCGGCAGAGTCGTATTCAAGGGAACGGACATAACCGGCTGGTCTCCACACCGCATCTGTCAGGCAGGACTCGCCAGAACATTTCAAATTGCTCGTCCCTTTACATCCATGACGGCACTGGAAAACGTGATGGTGGCTTTTATGTTCGGTAACAAAAGATCAAAAAGGCTGGATCAGAATCGACTTAGCGAACGAGCCATGAATATGCTCGAAATCGTCGGTCTGGCTCACAAAAGCCGCACCATCACAAAGTGTCTTACTCTCTCAGAACAAAGACGATTGGAAGTTGCAAGGGCAATGGCAACAGAGCCAGAAATACTTCTTCTCGATGAATTCGCTGCTGGCCTGAGCCCAAAAGCCATCGATAATGCTCTGAAAGTAATAGAACGACTGAGACGGGAAGGCCTCACGCTTCTCATCATTGACCACTTTCTGAACGTGACCGTCAGAATATCCGATAGGATTGTGGCTCTAAATCAGGGAGAAATGATTTCAATGGGAACACCAGAAGAAGTTCTCAGAAACCCGGCGGTTGCTGCGGCATATCTGGGGGGCAGTTTACCTGAAGAATGAGAAGACCACTAACATGAGAAGCATGTATTGGATAGGCTAGCATGCTTCAGATGGCCGGGCTTAAGGCAAATTATGATAAGGAACGAAAATGGCTAAGGTGACGGTCAAAAAACTGAGTATATGTTACGGAAGAACCCCGATCGTCCATGATGTATCTTTTTCCGTTGATCAAGGTCAGATTGCCGCCATTGTAGGGCCAAACGGGGCCGGGAAAACGACGATTTTAAAGGCAATAGCAGGACTCATCCG
>CAZWJX010000013.1:8544-10094 GCA_964634695.1 uncultured Syntrophobacterales bacterium
TTTTGTAAACAACATTCCTACTTCCGGGCTTACGGTAGAAGAACTTGTAAAACTAGGGGTAGTTTACATACCTGAAGGAATGAGCGTCTTTGAAGAAATGTCCGTTGAAGAAAATCTGGAGGTTGGAGCGTACCTTCAAAGGGAACACATCAAAGAAAAGCTAAAAGCGGTTTTCCAGATTTTCCCCGAACTTGAAAAAAAACGAAAAACCCTGGCAGGTATGCTGAGCGGTGGTGAACAGCGTATGGTAACCATTGGTAGAGGTCTGGTTACCGAAGCTGATGTTTTCCTGCTGGACGATCCATTCCTCGGCCTGAGCC
This sequence comes from uncultured Syntrophobacterales bacterium, assembly GCA_964634695.1. Taxonomy (GTDB): domain Bacteria; phylum Desulfobacterota; class Syntrophobacteria; order Syntrophobacterales; family Thermodesulforhabdaceae; genus JAOACS01. The sequence goes on from CAZWJX010000013.1 coordinate 8,865, forward strand.
CTGCCGTTACCAGCAGATTCTGCGAAGTCTTCCGCACACTTCGGGAAAACGGAAAAACTCTCATCATAGCCGGTCAGCACGTAAGAAGACTGCTTAGAGTTGCCGACAGAGGTTTTCTGGTAGAAGATGGGCATCTTTCACTGGAAGGCTCAGGATCGGAACTCCTAAACAATGTCCATCTTATGCAGGTTCTATTTGGACATCTTGTTCCTGTTGACACGCAGGCAAAATGATGCTGTCCAGAAGGCAAAAAATCTGCGAAACTATGATAACACAAAAGCAAGGCAGAAAACGGAGGGTCTCTTATGGAGCTGATGGAAGCCATCAAGACGAGAAGAAGTGTAAGAAATTTTGAGAACAAGGATCTTTCGGATGAACAGATTAACCAGCTTCTTGAAGCTGTTCAGTGGGCTCAGTCGTGGGCAAACACTCAGTGCTGGGAAGTCATTGTTGTCCGGAACGCCGAAACCAAAGCAAAGCTTCAGGAAACGTTGCCCAAAACCAATCCCGCTTCAAAAGCTATGGTCGAAGCCCCTGTGGTCTTTGTAATCTGCGGTAAGCTTCAGGCAGCGGGATATTACAAAGGGCAAGTAACGACCAAATTTGGCGATTGGTTTATGTTTGATCTCGGCATAGCATCCCAGAACCTCTGCCTGAGAGCGCATGACCTCGGTCTGGGATCGGTCATCGTTGGACTTTTCGACCACGATAAAGCGAAGGCAATCCTGGGCGTTCCTGATGGTTATGAAGTCGTCGCTATGATTCCTGTTGGATATCCGGCTAAAGTGCCATCGGCGCCGAAGAGGAAAGAGATTGCTGAATTCACCCATTACGAAAAATTTTAAAAATGATTGTTTCGCTAAGTCCGTAATAATTAAGTCATTGTGAGGTGTTCACCTCTGGCGGACGACGAAGTAATCTCGCCACTGTGTCATTGCGAGCCCGCCTGTGGCGGGCGAAGCAATCGCCTGTTGTTCTTTCCCTTGTCATTGCGAGCGAAGCGAAGCAATCTCTCCGTGTAACAAATAAGAGATTGCCACGCACCCTTCGGACGCTCGCAATGACGGGAAAGAATGTGTCATTGCGAGCCTGAACGAAGCGAAGGGCGAAGCAATCTCCTCCTTTGTGAGATTGCCACAGCTGCCTTACGGCAGCCTCGCAATGACGGGAAAGGATTGTCATTGCGAGCGAAGCGAAGCAATCTCTCCGTGTAACAAATAAGAGATTGCC
>CAZWJX010000013.1:10194-13745 GCA_964634695.1 uncultured Syntrophobacterales bacterium
ACGCACCCTTCGGGCGCTCGCAATGACGGGAAAGAATGTGTCATTGCGAGCCCTAGCGAAGCGAGGGGCGAAGCAATCTCGTCCTTTGTGAGATTGCCACGGCTGCCTTACGGCAGCCTCGCAATGACGCAAACAGGTGTCATTGTGCAATGACTCAGATAGGAGTCATTGCGAGCGAAGCGAAGCAATCTCTTTGTTGTGGCAAACTCGGGTTATTTTCCTCCCATATAGTGTCTTGCTATAATCATGCGCTGTATCTCGCTTGTTCCTTCGTAAATCGTTGTCACTCGAACGTCACGATAGAAGCGCTCGATCGGGAAATCTTTGGTGTAGCCGTAGCCTCCCAGGATCTGCATGGCATCGTAGCAGGCTTTATTTGCCGCTTCAGTAGCGTAGAGCTTAGCCATTGAGGCTTCTTTCATAAAGGGTCGCTTCTTATCTTTGAGATAAGCCGCCTGAAGGAGGAGGAGGCGAGCAGCTTCAAGTCGGGTGTAATTATCGGCGATCATCCACTGAATCGCCTGATGCTGTATGATAGGGACATCGAACTGAATTCGTTCCTTCGCATACTGGGTGGCGAAGTCCATAGCGGCAAGTCCGATGCCCAGCGCCATAGAACCGATACCGATGCGACCGCCGGCCAGTTCCGTAACAGCAATGCGAAAACCTTGGTTCAACCCTCCAAGCAAGTTTTCCTTGGGCACCCTGCAATCTTCGAGGATGAGTTCATTTGTGGATGAGCCGACCTGTCCCATCTTCTGCTCGTCTTTCCCAACCGAAAAGCCGGGGAAATCCGGCTCTACCAGAAAAGCGCTGATGCCTTTTCCCTTGGGAGCCGATTTGTCTGTGACAGCCCATATTACGAACAAACCGGCATACTCGGCGCTGGAGATAAAAATCTTCCTGCCGTTGAGCACCCAGTGATCTCCGTCCAGAACAGCGGTGGTCCTCATGGCGGCAGGATCGGAACCGGCGTTAGGTTCTGTGAGGCCGAAACTGCCGGCATAAAAGGTTCCGTCACACAACGGGGGTATGTATTTTCTCTTTTGCTCCTCTGTCCCAACGGACTGAATAACCTCCGCCACCATATTGGTTACAGAGGTTGTAACAGCCGTTGAAGCGCAGGCTTTGCCAAGTTCCGTCATAACAAGTGAGAAAGCTACAGCACCGGCTCCGGTTCCTCCGTATTGAGGATCCACCGCAAGTCCGTTAAAGCCAAGTTCTGCCAGCTTCTTCAGATTAGCTTTTAAGATTTCTCGATCCTTCGTGGCATCAAGCTTTGCTGCTACCGGCTCCAGTTCCTGCTTGGCAAACCGGGCTGCTGTTTCCTGAATGATCTTTTGTTCCTCTGTCAGGTCGAAGTTCATGCTACCACACCCCCTTTTCTATGAGTATTCGTAAAAGCCCTTTCCGGTCTTTCTTCCAAGCCATCCCGCTTCAACATATTTTCTAAGAAGCGGACAGGGGCGGTATTTGGAATCCTTGAAGCCTTCGTAAAGGGTCTCCATTATGGCCAGGCAGGTATCCAGCCCGATAAGATCGGCAAGGGCAAGGGGACCCATGGGATGGTTCATGCCCAGCTTCATGACCGTGTCTATTGACTCACGAGTTCCCACGCCTTCGTAAAGGCAGTAGATCGCTTCGTTAATCATGGGCATAAGAATGCGGTTAGCAATGAAGCCCGGATAGTCACTGGCTTCAGCCGGAGTTTTTCCGAACTTTATAGAGAGATCCCACGTTACCTGAAAAGTCTCATCCGATGTGGTAAGAGCCCGGATTACCTCCACAAGTTTCATGACGGGCACAGGATTCATAAAATGCATTCCAATCACTTTGTCGGGACGCTTTGTCTGAGCAGCAATGCGCCCGATGGGTATAGAAGAAGTATTGGTGGCAAGAATGGCGTGAGGCGGGCAAATTTCATCAAGATCTTTGAAGATCTGGAACTTGATCTCCTGATTTTCCGTAGCAGCTTCCACTACAAAATCGACCGAGTGCAAATCACGAAGATTGGCGCTGAGTTTGATGCGATCAAGGGCGGCATCCTTTTCTTCTTTGGTCATTTTTCCCTTATCTACATTCTTAGAAAGAATCTGGCTGATGTTTTGCAAACCCCGCTCTGCAAATTCCATCTTGATATCGTTCAGGATCACGTTTAAACCGCTCACCGCAGCCACCAGAGCTATTCCATGACCCATCTGACCAGCACCGATTACGGCAAAAAGCTTAACATCATCGGCTTTCATCCTGTTCCCTCCTGTGAACAATCAAGCTGTTTTTAGCGTTTTACCACCATAGCTACAGCTTCTCCCCCTCCCAGGCAAAGAGAAGCCAGACCGATCTTTTTATTCTGGCGGATCATTTCATACAGCAGGGTAACAAGCACTCGACAGCCGCTCGCTCCAATGGGATGCCCCAGAGCGACACTTCCACCGTTAACGTTCACTCTGGCATGATCAAGCCCGAGTTCTCTGAGCACTGCCACGGTAGAACCACTAAAAGCTTCGTTGATTTCGTAAAGATCGACATCGCCGAGCCCGATCCCTTCTTTTTTAAGGCACTTGGGAATAGCCCATATAGGTGCAACAAGCACATATTTCATGTCTATCCCGGCGGAAGCCTGAGCACCTATAGTCGCCATTATCTTACAGCCAAGTTTCTCCGCCTTTTCACGGCTCATTACGACGACTGCCGCTGCTCCATCAGAGATGATCGAAGCGTTCCCGGCCGTTGTCACACCACCCTCTTTGAAAGCCGGTTTCATCTTGGCCAGCACTTCGTAGGGTGTATCTCTTGGACATTCATCGGTATCGAAAACTACAGGATCTCCTTTCTTCTGAGGAATGACAACAGGGACGATCTCCTCTTTAAACTTTCCTGCTCGTATTGCTTCCATCGCCCGGCGGTAGGATTCAGCTGCATAACGATCCTGATCTTCACGGGAAACACCGTATTTTTCTGAACAAAGTTCGTTGGACATGCCCATGTGAAAGTCGTTTACTATATCCCAGAGCCCATCGTGAACCATGTGGTCTATAAGTTTGGCATCGCCCATGCGATACCCGAAGCGAGCCTTCTCCATGTAATAAGGTGCCATGCTCATGTTTTCCATACCACCGGCAACAACCACATCGGCATCACCGGTCTGAATAGCTTGAGCCGCAAGCATAACGGCTTTTAGCCCTGAGCCGCATACTTTATTTATCGTAAGACATTCCACTTCCCAGGGCATATTCGCCTTTATGGCCGCCTGTTTTGCAGGATTCTGACCATAACCACAAGGAAGCACCTGGCCCATTATCACTTCGTTAACTTCCTCTTTCGGAATACCCGCTCGCTTGATGGCTTCCTCGATCACGATAGCACCGAGCTGTGTGGCACCGATCGATGAAAGAGTCCCGTTGAAGTTTCCTATAGGTGTTCGAACTGCGCTGACAATAACTGCTTCTCTCATAACCGCCTCCCTGAAATTTTTTATCAGCAGACCTTTATCTTTGTAAGCTATGCCTTTATCAAATATATTTCTCTCAATCAAATAAAATTCGAAAGTA
>CAZWJX010000013.1:13755-20489 GCA_964634695.1 uncultured Syntrophobacterales bacterium
AAAAGATCCGGGTTATCCGTTTCAATGAACAGCTTCTTTCTTCGTGATTTCTGGCCGCTTACAATCTTAATTCTGGATCGGCTTATTCGTAGTAGTTCAGAAAAAAACTCCACACATGCCTTGTTAGCAGCACCTTCTACCGGTGGAGCCGTAAGATGAATCTTAAGATGGTTATCCTGCACTCCGGATATTTCGTTCCTCGAAGATTTAGGTTGAACGAGAACCTGAAGAAAAAGACCGTTCGACGCTACGCTGGCAAAGGGATATTTTTCCAGTGAGATCCTTCTGGTTTCCATTCCGCAGCCCAAGAAAAGCCTTTACTGTTTCTTCATAGTTTTGAGCTTAGCGCCCATGATGCTTCTCATTTTATTCACCACCTCTTCCTTTTGTTCCGGGCTCAGCTTTTCAAATTCCTCCGGTGACGGGAAAGACATCTGGGACGAAGGCTGTTCTCCGGACGCCTCGGATTCCTGTGATGGAGCGAAGGCCGGCTGCTGGTCCTGTGCATTCGGTGGCGTGGAAGGTTGAGGCTCTGTTCGATGCTCTCCCGTAAAAGGCTGAGGCACAGGAGTAGCGGAAGGGGTGGTCGGCGATTTCACAGGCTGAGCGGGAACTACAGGAAGAGGCACGGAAATCGGAGGGGGCTGCTTTGTTGACCTGACAAGCGGAATCGTCGTTTGCTGCCCCCCCTGCTCTACCACAACCTGGGCTTTTTGAATGGACACAACCCTGTAAGAGCCGATCTGTCCTCCTTCGGGAACTGTAACGTAGGGACTTTTTCTAGTTTTTTCTTCACCGGCTAAGGCCTGAGTATTTACCTTAAAAACGGCAAATTTTTTATCACCCCAGAATAGAATACCGTCCAGTTGAAGATCGGAAGGCGACGCCTGAGGGGTTTCGACGTTCTGCGAAGAGGCTTTGCGAGGGGATCGATCGGGGGCAAAAAGGTTATTGTCCACTATGGGATCAGAGGCCTCAGCCGCCTTTTCTTCTGATCTTGCATAATTTAAAACGCTTATTCCCAGTAACGTGATTACAAGAAAAATGAAGATATGTTTTTTTAGAGCCATAACTTCGCCTCGATTTGCAAAACTCCAGATTTTATAAATCTCCTAGTTGTAAGTTCAACGGCGGTTTTCAAGACATCGATAAAATTTCGACCAATTTCATTTCCAGCAATGACATGGTTTCGAAGCCCCCGGCTTATTTCCATCTGAACCCCTGTTCTGGAACGGTTCCTGTTGACAACGTTATCCGGGTTTACGCCTCGAATGCCCTGAGGACAGGTGGTAACAGCATCAAACCCATATTCTTTTAGTATTTCGCCTATTTCTTCGCATCCCACAGCATCTCGTCCCCCAATGAATATCGTTTCATCAGGAGATCCGAAGCCGTGTATCGACAGTGTCCATACAACATGAGAAGTTATGGCAAGAAAACGATCTTCGTCGAAAATATTGCTGGAAACATGAAGCCTCATATTGCCGGAAGGCATAATGCCCTCAAAGGCGTAAAACCAGTATCTGTCTCCTGCAATCGCATCAGCTATAAGCGATGTTCCCGGCTCTATCAGGCCGCCGTGAGGAGCAATAATCAAGATTGGCAGGACACCACGACGCCAGACAATCCTGAAGTCGATATTTTCTCGCTCTTTTGGCACAATCGTCCATATCTTACGATATAAGCTTTCTTCCACGGTCGGTCTGGCCTTCTATGAATGTTTTAGCCTGATTATTCCTTTTCCTTACAGCTTCAGAAAGTATGCAGGATAAAGAACCGAATTCATCAATTTCACCGGTATTTACTGTTACTCGCATATCATCGGGAATTTCCACCGGTGGTTCGTAGGTAGCCATAAAGGCATCGAGATGTTCAATCCTTGCGTCGCTTTTCGACGTGTCTTCAGCTCGGTCCCTGCTCATAAGCCTTTTTGCAAGAATATCTCTATCTGCGATGCTTTCTACAAATACAGTATGAACCCGGTAATTAGACAAAGCATCAAGCAATGCCTTTCGCCACTTTGCCGATGCGAAAGTTGCATCGACTACAACCGACCGGCAGTGTTTGATAGCCTCAACTACCTCATCAAACATCTTAAAATAAACCGCCTCTCTGGCTTCTCTGGTGTAGGCACCCTGACCAAAGGGGGATCGGGTGGCATCCGGAAATAGATCACGACGCAGGCTGTCAGAAGATAGGTAGGCCATATGTCCAAGATGTGCCAGCTTTTTCCCGAGGCTTGACTTCCCGGATGCCGGAGGCCCCATAAAAACCCAGACCGTAGGCATGCCGTAAGCCACGGTGTGAATCGCCCCGAGCTTCATGAAACGGCGAGCTTCGTCAAAACACTGTTTGTTTCTTTCAATTGCTTCCGGATGGCTCAAAGTCTCAAGACATGCAACCTTTGCCCTTACCACAGCCCGATAGGCCGTGTAAAAATCAAGGAGAAGCCATAGCTGTAAATCACCGCTTGATTTTACATACTTTTCGATAAGACTGTAAGCCCAGTCAGAATACCCCAGTCTCACTAAATCCATAAATAGAAAAGCCAGATCGCAGGCTATATCTCCGTAGCGGAAACGATTGTTAAATTCAATGCAGTCGATAATCTGAACGCCCTTATAAAAGTAAATGTGATCGGCTCTAAGATCGCCATGACCATCTTTTACATAACCATTTTCCATACGTTCCTTAAAAAGCTGCCGGTAAAGAACGGTAAAGCGGTAAGTTAAATCCTTCATCCATAAAAGGAAATCCATACCGCCGATCTCACCGGCAAAAGGCTCAAGCTGCTTAAAATTTTCGTAAGTATTGAAGCGAACATATTCAACGTCACCGTATATTGCAAGAGAAGGGGAAAGACTGGAGCCCGACGCATAGAAGTCCTTCAGTCTTTCTGCAATGGATCTAATGTGTTCCTGCGTTACCAGATTCCGATCAAGGAGAAATCTAAAGCATGTATTTTCGGGGATCTCCCGCATCCTGACGGCGTACTCTAAAGGTTCTTCACAATCTCCAAGGAGAATTCTTCCCGTGGCCGGGTCACGACAAATCTTTACCACACCATCGTATATACCGTCAGACAACCTTTTGTTGAGCTCGACTTCCCGATGGCAATAGTGCCTTCTGAGATCAAGAGTGGTATAGTTCAAGAAACCGAAATCCATCGGCTTCTTGATCTTGTAGACCCAACTACCTGTAAGGAAAACCAGAGAAATGTGAGTCTCACGACGATCGATTCTTTCGACTTCGTGCTGATAAAAAGACGGGTTAGAAAAGGCTCCGCTTATTTCTTCCAGTTGAGAAAGGCCATTCTGCTTCATTGTTTCTTGCTTCTTTCTATGAATGCGTAAGCGCTGTGATTATGAATAGATTCGAAATTTTCAACATCCACAGCAAACCATGTTATATTTGGATTGCTCTGCATTTTGAGAGCGATATCTCGAACAACATCCTCGACGAATTTTGCGTTGTTGTAGGCATATTCCGTGACATATTTTTCATCAGCTCGCTTAAGAACAGAATAGACGTCGCAGGAAGCACAGCTTTCCACTATGGCTATAAGATCTTCAATCCACATAAACTTTTCGTATCTGACGGCTAGCCTTACGATGCCTCGCTGGTTGTGGGCTCCACAGGAACTTATTTCCTTGGAACAGGGACATACGGTCGTTATAGGCACGATAACTTCTACAACCAGATCATATTCATTGCGGTGGTCAATGGAGCCAATGACACGGCACCCATATTCCATCAGACCCGGAGACTTTGTAACGGGAGAAAGCTTTTTTATGAAGTAGGGAAAGGAGATTTCCACGTGAGCCGATTCGGCATCGAGCTTTTTTCTTATAGTTTCAAGAACCTTTGATAGATTTCGGATGTCAAAATTCCCGTGAAATTCATTAAGAATTTCGATAAAGCGGCTCATGTGAGTTCCTTTGAACCGCCGTGGGAGATTCACATACATATTTATGGATCCAACGGTGTTCTGAAAGCCGTTATTCTTGTCGAGCACAGTAAGGGGGTAACGAACATTTTTTACTCCCACCTTATCAATGGCAACATTTCTGGTGTCCTTACGGCTCTGAACATCAACAATCGACGGCTCTAAGAAACATACGTAGTTCACCTTCCTCATCCCTCGCCGTGGTTCATCTTAAGCAATTTTTCCCCTATTGACTCAAAGGCAGCTCTTGTCTCGGGGGCAACATCTTCGGCAAATACACCCCGCATGTCAGCCTCGATAAGAGCCTCATCGTAAGGAATAAATCCCAAAAATTCAAAACCGCCAAGTTTTTCTTTGAGAAATTCCCTATCTCTTTCGCTTCTTATTTTGTTCCCCACGATAAATATCTTCTCAAGACCGATGTCTTTTGCCAGCTCTTTTATTCTGTAAGCGGTTTCAATGCTTCTTTTACCGGGTTCCACAACAACGATGAAGGCGGTTACTCCTTTTGTTGTGGCTCGACCGAGATGCTCAATTCCGGCTTCCATGTCCATAATAACAGCTTCGTCGTGCCGCAAGACCAGATGATAAACAAGGTTTTTCAGCAGAACACTTTCCGGACAGACACACCCCATACCCCCTTTTTTAACTCCACCCATGACCATCAGTCTTACGTTATCTCCACAGCGAACGGCGACCTTATCCGGAAGATCGTCAACCTTCGGGTTCATTTTGAAGAAACCGCCGAAACTTCCGGGCATGGCCTCAGTCCTTTCGTAGATGAGATCCTTCATCTGGGCAAGGGGAACAATAGATTCGGCATTCGGGCAACCGAGAGCATTTGCAAGGTTAGAATCAGGGTCCGCATCTATCGCAAGAACCGAATAACCCTTTTTCCCAAGCCATCTTGAAATAAAAGCAGCAAGGGTTGTTTTGCCAACGCCTCCTTTACCGCTTACAGCGATCTTCATATATTCTACCTCCTTCATGGAGCAAATTACGAAAGGGATCGGGCAATTCCCATCATGCGGTAAACAACACCACCGCTGAGGTAAGCAATATCTTCCACCGGCAGATAAGACTTTATACTTCTGTCAAACAGTATGTTCGCCTCAGGAGGAAATTCCTCATCCCCTTTCCATAAAACAATCCGAACGACTATTCTCGGAAAAACCCGGAAATCGAAAGCAACGTCACCAAGTCCCTGAACGACCTGTCCGCCTATCATCGGAGCCACCTTCTGATAAAGATCCGGCTTGTTACCGAAAGTTTTAAGGAACGGATCACGAGCCCTCTTCAGAAAAGCATCGTAATAGAAATGTCCATCGGGTATATCCCGAAATGTGATCCATTCTCCAGTTTCAGCTTCGCCGGATGCTCCGATCAAATAATGAGCAATCAGAACCTGATCCGTAAGGGATATTTCCTTTCCCTCACTCTGAGCCTCTATGTTCACATCTTGACTGCCAACACGAAGCACACAGGGTTCTGTGAAAAAGTTAAACTTTATTAGCTTCTCATCCCCTCTATCTTCAAACTCACCACCGGCTTTTTGAGCCATTTTTAAAAGATCGCTCTCAATGATTTTTTCTTTTGCGATTCTTAACGCTTCCCGGTAATCATCAATTCTCGGCACTTTAAGGCCTCCTTTGCAGTATGGATAGATATGTTGCTGCTGAAGGAAATACTATAATGCAAAGGTGCCGCATTGAGAAGAGACAATCAGAGCCTTAAAAAGAGAACTCACCATGACAGCATCAGAAATTATAACAACGATTAATCCTCCCTCCGAAAAAAACACGGCTGCGGTAATTGTGACTTTCTACCCTCCGGCTGATATGCGGTATACTTTGAATGTGCTCACAAAGCAGGTTGACCGCATCATAATAATAGACAACACGCCTGCTCTCGATAGAGCCCAATCTGATCTGAAATTCAATAACGCCCTGTTTATCCCTGTTGGGCGAAATCTGGGCGTTGCCAGAGCTCAGAATCTGGGTATCAGCCTTGCCATCTCCATGGGTTACGAATGGATTCTACTGCTCGACCAGGATTCAAAACCGGCGTCAGATTTCATGAAAGTTATGCACCGATATTTCTCCTCTCTGACCAAACAAGAAAAAGAACAAATACTTATGCTGGCTCCTAATCTTTGCGACGAATCAGGGGGTTTTTTCTATACAAGAGTGGCAGGTTCAAAATGGATGTTCAGACGAGTGGATTGTAAGGGCAAACAATCAGTCACCGACGTTCTTATAGCCATTTCATCAGGTAGCCTCATACCGGTTACATCCTTTCAACGCATCGGCTTTATGGATGACAACCTCTTTATAGATCATGTGGATAATGACTTTTGCCTGAGGGGCATCTGTAAAAGGCTCAAAATACATGTGGTCTGCGATGCCGTAGTGTTTCATAGACTTGGAAATCTAAGAAGGGTCTATTCTATAGGGCGTTTATCAATAAAATCAAGCTTCTACACCCCTTTTAGACGCTATTTTATCTACCGTAACAGGATGATAATCTGGAAGCGATATTTCCGGAAAGTTCCAGCTTTCGTGTTCCATGACATTTTCAGTATGTTATACGATCTCCTCAAGATAATCCTCGTCGAGGATCTTAAGAGATGTAAACTACAGGCAGCTTTTGAAGGCCTTCTGAGTGGATTGAAAATGCACGTGTAGGGACTCGCCGTGTCATTGCTAGGAGCAAAGCGACGAAGCAACCTACAACGTGTCATTGCGAGGGGCTTTAGCCCCAAAGCAATCTCTTTGCCATGACAAAAGAG
>CAZWJX010000013.1:20589-24736 GCA_964634695.1 uncultured Syntrophobacterales bacterium
CTTTGTTGTAACAGAAAAGAGATTGCCACGCGCCCTTCGGGCGCTCGCAATGACGGAAATAGGTGTCATTGCGAGGGGCTTTAGCCCCAAAGCAATCTCTTTGCCATGACAAAAGAGAGATTGCCATGCCCGCCTTCGGCAGGCTCGCAATGACGGAAATAGGTGTCATTGCGAGGAGCAAAGCGACGAAGCAATCTCTTTGTTGTAACAGAAAAGAGATTGCCACGCGCCCTTCGGGCGCTCGCAATGACGAAAGGGAGGGGATTGCCACGGCTACTTCATGGCCTCGCAATGACAACAACATAACCCCACACGAACGGCCACAGAGACCTGCCCCTGCAATCACGTCTCAGATTGCTTGACCCTTTCGAAGTTATCCTGATATAAGTTCTTCCACAAACGCTCAGGTGCTCCATGAAGGAGCCTAAGAGGGAACCTCGTGTGAATCGAGGGCGTGCCCAACGCTGTGATCGGGGACGAAGGCTGCTTAGACGCCACTTTTCCGCACCGGCGGAACGGGAAGGCGCAGCCGGAGGATGATCCGAGAGCCAGAAGACCTGCCTGAGCGGAAATCGGATGGTTAACAAGGGGAAATGGAAGGCACCATCCAGCATCAATCCGAGGATAAAAAGGGACATCCCGGGTCTCGATCAAAGATTCGGGATTTTTTGTTTAAAGGAGACGTCTTATGAAGCCTTATAAACTCTGCTATTTTTCCGCAACGGCCACCGATGTTCCGTCCATCAGCGAAGGCGTGCGTCGCTTTAGAACCCAGGGCTTTAATATCGACGTATACGCAAGAACTCAGGGACAACTGCTCAGCAAATCAGAAAAAGAGGCTTTCATTCGTGCCGCCTTAGATTCCCATGCCGTAATCATAACCTTCCACGGCGGCACATCCTCTTTTCCTGCTTATGAAATGTTCGTAAAAACACTTGGAGATATAAAGCCCGAAAAGCGCCCCTACCTTCATCTCCAGCCCATTGGCGGTATGGATGAAGAAGCTATGGAAGCGGCAAAAACATTTTCAACAGACTTCGGGACGCCGGTATGGGATACCCTGAACCGATACCTGAACTACGGAGGGCCGGCAAACATACAGGAAATGCTGAAGTTCATTCACAACCGACTTTTCGGAACAGATTTGCCCTGCCATCCCCCTACCCGCCCCCCGGAGGAAGGCATTTATCATCCTGACTTTCCCGACATAATTTCGCTGGGCGATTATCTTGAAGCCATAAAAGGCCGCTTTGCCTGTCCGCCCGACTTCACCATTGGAGTCTGGTTCTATCAGAGCTACTGGCTGAATGGAAACCTTGAGTTCATCGACGCCATAATAAGATCAGCGGAAGCCCATAAAGCCGCCGTTATTCCTGTTTTCCACCTACGATACCGCGACAGAGAGCGTGGAAACATAGGGGCAAAAGAAGTAGCCAATATGTTTTTCATGGATGGAGACCGGCCGCGAATTGATGTCCTCATAAACCCGCTTCTGTTTTCTCTCACCGTGGCATCTCCTGATTATTCCGATATTCTTCCTCGAATCGATGTTCCCTGCATACAGACAATCACGTCCATGGCGCCTTTTTCCTTCTGGAAGACGTCACTGCAGGGGCTTTCTGTCATGGACGTTGCCTATTCTGTTGCTCAACCTGAATTCGACGGGGCTCTGATCACCGTGCCCGTTGCTACTCGAGAAGAAGAATCTATCGACCCGGTTACGGGGGCATCCATAATCAAATTCAAGCCCATACCGGATCGAGTCGATAAAGTCGTTCGACTGGCACTAAACTGGGCAAGGCTTCGCAAAACTCCACCCGAAGAAAGGCGAATTGCCGTAGTATTTCACAACTACCCTCCGAGAGTAGACAGAATCGGATGCGCTGCAGGACTTGATAGCTTCGCGAGCGTGAAGGAACTTCTCGATCGAATGAAGAACGAAGGATACAGAATTGAGAGAACTTATACTGACGGCACAGAACTGGCTCACGAATTGATTTCTCGCATGACTTGCGATCAACGCTGGCTTCCCATGGAGGAAATGTTCAGGCGAGCCGAAGCTCTGGGAGAGCCGAAGCAGATCCGTAGATGGCACGAAGAACTGCCGCCGTCGGTTCAGAAAAAGATGAAAGACGACTGGGGCAATCCCCCCGGCGAGCTATTTGTTTACAACAACAAGATGTGCTTTCCCGGAATGATCAACGGAAATATCTTCCTGACTATTCAGCCTCCTCGAGGTCGCCTTGAACAGATAGAAAAAATCTATCACGATCCCAATCTTTCTCCGCCCCATCATTATCTGGATCATTATCGATGGATTCGCGACGTATTCAAAGCTCATGCGGTCGTTCATGTAGGAAAACACGGCTCACTGGAGTGGCTTCCCGGTAAAGCCGTCGGACTTTCGGAAGAATGCTATCCCGATCTCGCCATTATGGAACTCCCAAACATCTACCCATACATAATAAATGATCCGGGCGAAGGGACTCAGGCAAAACGGCGCTCTTACGCCTGTATCATAGACCATCTTACACCCGCCATGACCAATGCCGACCTTTACGACGCACTTGCAAAGATTCAGGAACTCATGGCGGATTATCACCTTGCCGCTACGGAAGACCCCGCCAAACAGGAAATTCTTCGTTCCATGATATGGGAAGCCGTAGAAAAAGCCCATGTAGAAAAGGATCTCGGCATAACGAGAGATGAAGCATTCGAAGACTTTGAAAAGTTCCTGGAACGTCTTCATGCCTATCTCGGAGAAATCGGCGATACAATGATAAACGATGGACTTCACACGATGGGAATCCCACCAGAAGGCGATCGACTGGTGGAGTTTTTAGTGCAGCTGACTCGCCTTCCGAACGGCGATGTGCCGTCGCTTCGGGAAGCTATTATTTCCTGTCTTGGCTTTGATTACGATGAAGTGTTGGAAAACATGGGCCGGCGTGTCGAAAAGTTCGGCGGAAAAACGGGAGCCGACATCCTCAGGCTGGCACATCAGAAAGCCATTGACATGGTTAAGAATCTGCAATCCGTAAAATACTCCAGAGAAGCCATTCCCGGAATTGTCCAGACCGTACTTGGAAAACAGTCTGCCGACGTTGAAGCGTCACTCCTTTACATCTCCGAAGTTTTGATCGGTAAGATTGAAGATTGCCGTAAAGAAATCGACTCCTGTCTACATGCTTTCTCTGGAGGCTTTGTCCTGCCCGGACCTTCGGGAGCACCAACACGGGGACAGGCAAATATTCTTCCCACGGGAAGGAACTTTTATTCCGTCGATCCCAACAAGATACCCACTCCTGCAGCATGGGAAGTGGGAGTTCGTCTGGGCGATGCGCTACTTCAACGCTATCTGCGGGAAAAAGGAAGTTATCCTGAAAGCATCGGAATCCTCCTGTTCGCCACATCTACCATGAGGACAAGGGGGGACGACATTGCCGAAATTTTCTACCTCATGGGGCTCAAGCCTGTTTGGCAAAAAGGAAGCGGAAATGTTGTGGGACTCGAGGTCATTCCACTAGAAGAACTTAAGCGTCCGAGAATAGACGTAGTCCCCAGAATAAGCGGTCTTTTTCGGGACACATTCCCGAACCTTGTTCAGAAAATTGATGAAGCCGTTCAGATGGTAGCAACGCTTAAGGAGACACCGGAATCAAACTTCGTTCTGAGACATGTTGAGACGGACATAGAGCATTACATGTTAACTGGTATGGGTCGTGAAGAAGCTTTCAGGGAAGCAACTCTCAGAGTCTTCGGATGCCCACCGGGAACATACGGAGCAGGCGTTGCCGAACTGATCGAATCCAAGCAGTGGAAGACTCAAGAAGATCTGGGAAATATTTACATTCGATATTCATCTCATGCTTACGGACGTGGAATATACGGCAAAGAAAAACCGGACACCTTCAGGAGAGTTCTGGCTCGAGTGGATGCAACGGTGAAAAACGAGGACTCAAGAGAATATGACATGATGTCCTGCACGGACTATTACAATTACTACGGCGGGCTTATTGTGGCAGTAAAAACAGTTCGGGGGTTTTTACCCTTCGCTACAATGGGGGATAGTGCGGACCCAAAGCGCGTAAAGATCAGAACAACGGCGGAAGAGGCAAAACACGTTCTAAGATCAAGGCTTGTTAAT
>CAZWJX010000013.1:24746-27661 GCA_964634695.1 uncultured Syntrophobacterales bacterium
ATCCCAAATGGATTGAAGGAATGAAGCGTCACGGATTTAAAGGAGCGGGTGATATTTCTCATGTTGTTGATATTGTTTTCGGATGGGATGCTACGGCCGAAGTAATGGAAGACTGGATGTATGAAGAGATTGCAAAATCTTACGTGCTGGATCCGTCAATGAAGGAATGGATGAAAAATGTTAATCCTTATGCACTTCAAAACATTCTTGATAAACTTCTTGAAGCCATCGCAAGAGGGATGTGGAAGGCAGAGCCGGAGATGGAAGAAAAGCTGAGAGAAGCGCTCCTTGAGATGGAAGGAGAAATTGAGGAATGGTCTGATACGGGAGACCTGTGAAAACGTTATAGGACAATTTAGTCATTGCTAGCGAAGCGAAGCAATCTCTTAATTCTAAACAAGCAAATATTTTTTTTGCGCCCTGCCGGTTAGTTATTATTTTATTCTTGCAAACCGATTTAAAAACAGAGAATAAAGTGCACTTTGAATATCTCCCAAAGGAGGTTCAACGCGGGATGAATGGTCAAAGATTAACGTTGAGTTCGATGATCTTCATTATGGCTCTCTGCTGTTTTTTAAGCCCTCTGTGGGCTTCGTCTGCTGCGGAAGCTATTTACGAGCAGGGCAAGTTAGAACCGTTTATGTTCAAAAAACTTGACGCATACAATGAAGCTATCGCTCTGGATGGTAACCTTTTGGAAGCCCGCAAAGATAGGGCTTTTATACTTTACTACCAGGGCAAATACAACGAAGCTCTGGAAGATCTGACAACATGTATTGAAAAAGGTCTGGACTCCGGCGAAATTAGAGCCATGAGAGCTAAGGTTTTCATAGCACTGAAAAAATACAGAGAAGCCCGGGAAGACCTGTCCAGAATCATTGAAGAGGACGGTCAGAATAGAGATGCCAGACTTGATAGGGCAATCGCCAGTGCAAGACTAAATGAGTATGACAAGGCTATGGAAGATCTTAGAATCCTCCTTCGAGAAAACCATCGCGACAGAATTTCCAGCCAGGCTTACAGGCTCATGGGAGAAATTCTTCTGACGAAAGGTGAAAATGAGGCTGCCAGAGAATACTTCGCCAAGGCCAGTCCGTGGTACAGCGTTATGGGTATTAACCTTCCGTTGGGTATGTACAACGCCAAGACTTTGAGTGTGTTTGGAATGATCGGACTTATAGTGTCGTGCGCTGCTTTGATTTTTCGAGTGGATCTGCCGGCGCCCAGGAAATCGAAAAGACGTTAGAATGCTGCTTGCAGACCTGCAGGATGAAAAGCTTGACGTGGTCTGGTGTTGTATGCTAGAAATCACAACATAAAGTTAAGTGGAGAGATGGCCGAGTCGGTCGAAGGCGCTCGCCTGCTAAGCGAGTGTCCCGCCCAAAGCGGGACCGTGGGTTCGAATCCCACTCTCTCCGCCACGATTAACCAGACAGAGAGCACAAGCCGAACATGATGACAGAAAAAATCCTGGACAGCATGTCGAGTTTTATTTATGCTTTCAAATATAGGATCAATTTGAAGTTGCTTATTAACCTTCTATCTATAAAAAGGGGGGAATATGGCTGTCATCACAATTTCCCGAGGTTCGTATAGCCATGGAAAAGAGATTGCCGAGAAAGTAGCTCAGAGATTGAATTACGATATTATTTCAAGAGAAGTTCTGCTGGAAGCTTCTCATCTGTTCAATGTTCCCGAAGTAAAACTGATGCACGCCATTAAAGACCCTCCATCGTGGCTTGAAAGCATCACTTACGGGCGAGAAAAGTACATTGCTTACATTCAGGCAGCCATACTCAGGTATCTCAAAATAGACAATATTGTATATCATGGCTTTGCCGGACACTTTTTCGTAAGAAACGTTCCTCATGTCCTGAAAGTGAGAATTATAGCTGAGATGGAGGATCGGGCCCAACTCGTAATGGAGCGAGACGGCTTATCAAAAGACGAAGCGATTGAGTTGCTAACCACACTGGATGAAAACCGAAGAAAATGGAGTCGTCGCCTTTACGGAATAGACACATTCGATCCTCATCTCTATGATCTGGTTATCCGAATCAAAAAAATAAGCGTTGACGATGCTGTCGATATCATCTGTCATACAGTATCGCTCGAGTGTTTCAAAACAACTCCGGAATCTCAGAAAATGATAGAAAACCTGGCAAAAGCCGCGGAAATAAAGGCCGCCCTTGTTCATATTCAACCTGATGTTGAAGTGACCTATGAAGATGGAGTGGCAGAACTCACATTCAGCTGGCCTATAGAAGTGGACGAGAGCAGCGTGAGAAAGCGGTTAGAAGAAGAGTGCTTCAAAATTCCGGAAGTTAAAGACGTTCTGATTCATGTGCGACCCAGATGTGACGTCTGCAAAACTTAAAATACTTGCAAAGGGGCGACCACTCCGGTCGCCTCTCCTGACAAACCAATACTGACAATAACCAGAATCACTTACTGCCTTGCACCGGCTAGATTAAGCCCCATAACCCCTATGATAATAAGCAATATGCTTACAATCTTAAGTAAAGTCACCGATTCACGGAAAAAGAAAATACCTACAAGGGTTATAAGGGCAGTCCCAAGTCCTGACCAGACGGCGTAAGCAATACTCACGTCAATCTCCTTCGAAGCAAAAGTAACCGCTACGAAGGAACCGGCATAAAATAAGAATAAAAGTATAGACGGAATCAATTTAGAAAATCCCGCCGAAAGCTTCATACAAGTAGTCCCTGCCACCTCAAAAAGAATTGCCAGGATAAGATAGAGCCACGCTATCACAATCACCTCCGTAGATTTCCAAAGGAAAAGCCCTTTAGATTACGAACAATCCACCATAAATCAAATTTTGTTGCACCTTACACTTTCATAGTGTTTAGTCAAGTGTGTCCGAATGGGAAGAGGCTTTCCTGAATTTTGCC
>CAZWJX010000014.1:0-19935 GCA_964634695.1 uncultured Syntrophobacterales bacterium
CGGTTCCGGTAGGAAGCTGTTCGGCTGGAACCGGTAGCTTCCCGGTTTTCCACATCCGCCAGGCCGTTCTGTATGATATTCCTTTCTGTTTTGCCCATTCACTCAGCTTCATGGTGAGAATATATAAACATATTCTGATACTGATGCCAATACAATTTTCAGCAGTTGAAAACCCCCCGGAAGTGCTATTCCGACGATTTCTCTGGAGATAAATTTCCTGGAGCCTGCCAAAACCTCAATTAAGGCTTACGGGCGGGTTCTCAGATGCGGATCGAGCATCGGGACTTCCTACATAGAAGTGCTTGATGCAAATGGAGCCCTTATAGCCGTGTCCCTTGCATCATATCGCGTTTTCGCTGCCGGCACGGAATCGTAGCGTCTTGACAAAGCCTTAAAGTTTTTGTATCTATGAAATGACCACAGGATGGCGGTGTAGCTCAGCTGGTCAGAGCATGCGGCTCATATCCGCAGTGTCCGGGGTTCGAAGCCCTGCACCGCCACCAATATTCAAACCGATATTAACAATCTGAACTTTTTACAAAATACTTCTTCACCATTTCCGTTTTGTACCGTTCGAGAATTGCGAATATAGCTCAATGCCGTATGTTTTCCTTTTTCATATATCATCCATGGTTGTTGTTTTCCCCACGGATACCATTTGTTTTAAATCCGTAACTGCTTGGATCCGGGTTCGATACTGTGGAAAGTCCTGCTACTGAAGCTGTGGTGGGAATTTGTTCTATCTTGATAAATTTTGGTTGACTTTTGGTTGTTAATCCGTATAAAGAGAGCCTGCCTTGGTTGCAGGATAGGCGCCCGTAGCTCAGTTGGACAGAGCGTCGGACTTCGAATCCGCAGGCCGCAGGTTCGAATCCTGCCGGGCGTACCACGGGCGAACGTTTGAATCGGGCCGTTAGCTCAACAGGTAGAGCAGCTGACTCTTAATCAGTTGGTTCGGGGTTCGAGTCCCTGACGGCCCACCAGTAAAATCAACAGGTTAGCAATAGTGCCTTTCACTCCAAGGCCGGTTTCCCCTACCCCTTATTGAAGTTTTCTTCCCATCTTTTTACGACTTCCGGATATGTTTTTGTCCATTGTGCTTTGAGTTCCAAAAGGGCTTTTCGGGCTTCTTCTCTGCTCGAGGCTCTGTAAATGGCCTTAAAAGACTCAGCCACAGCTTCACGGTCTCTTTTTCTTACTTTCTTGAGAGATCCTTGCACCGTATGGAGTACACATGCCTGAGTAGATATGTCCGTAAGGCGGCTAATGCTGGCCGGAGAATAGTAGGCTCCATAAACGGTTTCGATAAAGCGTGAGATGTTCCGAACACTGCAGCCGGAAGCAAACAGACTCAAAATTACATCTCCGAGATCCATTGAAGCTCTTCGTCTTTCTGGTATTATCTTCGGCCTGAAATCTCTCTCTAACCCGGGGAACCTTCAAATCATCAATGTTGCTGAATCGAGTTATTCAGACCCCTCTTATAGTACCCGTTCCCTTTGTCTTCAGGATGCTTTTGCAGGTATTCTTCTCTTTCCTCTAATGATAGCTTTTCTACGATTTCCTTCACCATTCTATCGACCTAGTCTATCATTTAGCTCAAAGGGTATGGGCCATCCTCCTCTTTTCTAGTTGTTAACCATACTCCACATGGAGGAAAGCCTCTTTTTTATTCCCACGTCAACCGGACACAATTACTGAAACACTACCGAAAAGTGGGAAAAGTCATTTTTGGGGTGTGAATGCTGCTCGCGTAAGCTATTGATTTTACTGGAGCCGGCGACCGGATTTGAACCGGTGGCCTGCTGATTACGAATCAGCTGCTCTACCGCTGAGCTACGCCGGCATTCTGATCGTGGCCGTTTCCATAGCACAGTAATATGAAGGGCGTCAAGCTTCACGAATAAAAAAGTTCCCGTATGGTATGACAGCACCTTCTGCGGTATTCATGTTCGTGGTGATGTCGTATGGCCTCTTGCTGGTCTGTCAGAAAATCTTCGAAGCTCATGTCGGCTTCAATGTGCCCTTTTTCAAGAATAACGGCTCTGTCGCAAAGAAAGGACAAAAAGCAGACATCGTGGCTGATTATAATCAGGGTTGACTCAACTTCGTCTAAGATTTCTATAAGAATTCTTTCTCCCTCGGGATCCAGGTTGTTGGTTGGTTCATCGAGAATCAGAACATCAGGCTTTAGAGCAAGAACCGTAGCCAGAGCGAGCCGCTTTTGCTCTCCTCCACTTAAATGATGGGGTACTCGATTTTCGTAACCGGCCAGCCTCACCACATCCAGAGCCCATTGCGCACGAGACCTGATCTCCTTTTCGGCCAGTCCCAGATTTCTAAGTCCGAAGGCTATTTCCTGAAAACAGGAAGATGTAAAAAACTGATCTGTAGAGTTCTGAAACACAAGCCCTACGTGTTGCCATAAGTTTTTTCTTACCACTTCTGAAACATCCCTTCCATCAAAACTGTAGTTACCCGATCCTTTTAAAGCTCCAGCCAGACAGAGGGCTAATGTTGACTTTCCTGCCCCGTTTCCTCCGATCAGTGCCACCCGTTCACCTTTAGTTATAGTTAGATCGATCTCCTTCAGAGCTATTGTTTTGTCCGGATACCGGTAAGAATAACGACGTAAGTCAATCAGCGGCTTTGAAGGAAAATTTCCATGTGGTCTCTTTTTTACAGGTCTATGACTCTGATCATCCGAATCTGAGCAGCACTTGAAACGGAAGGTAAAGTCAAGCCCGTGCTCCCTTAATGTCCCTTTTTCGGAAATAAGCTGTGCCATGGTATAGTCGTGATGAACCCTCCCTTCTTTTAGAACAAGGGCTCTATGGCACAGGCTATACAGAAAAAAAAGATCATGACTTATACATACAATTGTACCTTTAAAATCAGTCAGAATGTCCAGAATTACGGCTTCGCTATCTGGATCCAACCCCACTGTTGGTTCGTCGAGGATGAGAATATCGGGAGACATCGCAAGAACGGTTGCAAGAACAGCCCTCTTTCTCTGTCCATAGCTGAGATGGTGAGGCTCTTTTCTGAGTAAATTTTCAATTTGAAGCCGTCTTGCCCAGTTAATAACCTGCTCTTCAACCACTTCCATAGAAAGACTTTTTAGCAAAAGCCCGAAAGCCATGTCTTCAAAAATGGTCGGGCAAAAGAGTTGGTCATCGGGATCCTGAAAAACCATGCCGATTCTAAGCGAGTTACTGGCGGTGATTTCTCCACGGGTTGGTTTAATTATACCAGCAATGAGTTTTGCAAGGGTGGTTTTTCCTGCGCCGTTCTTTCCAACGACGGCCAATCGGTCGCCCTTATAAAGACGGAAGGAAAGGTTATGAAGTGCTTCGAAGCCGTCGGGGTAATTGTAATGGACATTTCGAAATTCGAAAACCGGTTCACCTTCGAGCCTTATATAAGGTTCTGAGTATGCAACATCGTGCATGGCCTGATTTCCTTACATTTTGGCAAACAGTGAATCGAAGAAATAAAGTCCTGTAGAAATTGCAAACCATAGAATAGCCAGAGCCCAGTCATGGATGCCGGCTTTAAATTTGTGAAAGCTTGGAAACCGTCCCCGATAACCTCTTAAAGCCATGGCGTCCGTTATCCTTTGAATCCGCTCGAAGCTTCTTACAAAGAGAGTTCCGAGGAATTGTCCTGTGGTTTTCAGAGTCTGCGTATCTGTCCGGGGCGTAAACCCTCGCAGTTTCATAGCCCTGTGCATCCTGTTTGCTTCGTCGGTCAGAACAAAGATATACCGATAGGAAAGAAGCAACATCTGAGCGATTGCCGTAGGGACACCGATTTTCTGAAGAGCCGAAATGGTCATAGTGTAGCTGGACGTTTCAAGTATGATCGTAGTTATTAAAACTACCGTTATTGCTTTAATTCCTATGGATATGCCCTTTAGAAGAGCGTCATAGCTGATCGGCATCTTCACAAACGGTTCAAGAACAATCGTTCTGGTGTTTGCCGTAACGGGTGCTGTGATAGGCATCAAAATAAGTATGATCACTATCAATCCAAGCACCGGCTTCAACCTCCTTCCGATGACTTTCATGGGAACTTTAGAGATTACCGATGAAATTACGGCCCACGTTAGCGCCGTCAATAATGGCGGGAATGAAGACAAGCTCACGTCGAAAAAGCAGAACACAACGCAGGAGACTATCTTTATCCTTGTATCCCAGTTGTGAAAATACGAATTTCCGTTCGTGATCCCGAAAGATGGCACGTTACCGTTAAAGGACTCTATGTATGAATGTTTGCCTGCCCGTCTTCGAAATATTATCTGAAAGTATATAAGCACAGTGATTGTCATGATAACGAGAACACTTATCCAGTAACTAAAAGGGATGCCGATCGTCGGTTGACTCATGTCCTGTCCTCTCAAAATTAGTCTAAATAGGGTATTCACAATACAACAGTTACAGAGTCTTTTACAATTCGACAAATCTGATTATGGATTTTCCAGTCGGCGTCGATATAATGAATTGAGATCAAGAATACATAACCTTTAGATGATTTCTGTGATTTTCATAAAGCTTTGAGGGGAAACCGGTGGCTACTCTTCATGACAGGCAAAACTTTTTAGGTGGAAAGCAGATCTCAAAAACCGTCTCATACAAACATGTTCATTTTTTCAAGAGACTTGATCATCTTTTTCGTCAGCTTATCAGTAGCTTGCCGGCTTCAACCGTTCGGGAGTTGTTTAAAATTAACCGTTTTTTTGATGTATCAAATGACCGTCTGAAAATTCTGGTCATACGGCCTGGTGGTATTGGCGATGCGGTGCTTCTTATTCCCTTTTTGAAGGTTCTGAGGAATCACTTCGTCGGCGCCAGGATTTCGGTTCTTGCAGAACGAAGAAATGCTGCCGTCCTGAAGCCTGCTGTTGGTTCCATTGTCGATGAACTGCTCTGCTATGACAATATTCACGACGTTTTGTCGCTTCTCCCACGATCCTTTCAGATTGTCATTGACACCGAACAGTGGCATGTTCTTTCTGCTCTCACAGGGCGATTTTTCGCCAGAAGAAAGGGATTTCAAATAGGTTTTGCTACAAATGAACGGGCCATGTTCTTTTCTTACGCCGTTCCTTATGATGATGAGGGCTTTGAAGGAGATAATTTCTTCCGGCTTCTGGAACCTCTTGGGATCAAGGTAAATCCTCCACGTCCTTATTCTAATTTTTACCCTCTAACTGAAGGAAATAATAACAGGGCAGATCGAGTTGTCATTTTTCCCGGTGCAAGTATTAAAGAGCGACAGTGGGATGCCGCTCGTTTTCGCGATGTAGCTCGATGGCTTAATTCAAAAAATACGGATGTTGTCATTGTGGGAGGTAAAGAAGACATACCAACGTCTCGATTGATCTCTGATGGGCTTTCTCGCGTAATAAACCTGGCAGGAAAAACTTCGCTGTATGAAACGGCGAAGATCCTTGCTTCGTCAAAGCTCCTGATCTCCTCTGACTCCGGCATTATGCATCTTGCCGTCGCTGTGGGAACTCCCGTGGTAGCCCTCTTTGGTCCGGGCATAGAATCTAAGTGGGCTCCTCGCGACGGCGTGAGCATTGTGATCAACAGAAGGCTTCCCTGCAGTCCCTGCACCAGATATGGATATACTATTGCCTGCCCCCGGAATGCCAGGTGCATTATGGAAATTGGCGTGGATGATGTTATAGAAGCCGCTAATAAAATTCTTTTTGAAAATTGGAAGTGGCAACTTCGCTAGCTATTTCTGTTCTGTAACTTTTACAAACCCAGGCTGGATAAAATGATAATAACCAGCAACGGGAAAGGGTGTATATCAATGGGTCCAGGAATAATTAGATGGTATGGTGGATTATTTTGCCTGATTCTAACCTGCATAGTTTTGCAAGTCACCCCTGCTCGGGGAGAAGAACTGATCATCTATTACTTTCATCGGCCGCCTTATTACGTTAGAACTGGCACTATTCCGAAAGGCTTTTTAATGGTGTTTGTGAATAGGGTGCTGGAGTCATCCGGCATTAAGCCAGTATACGTAGAAATTCCCCCGAAACGAATTCTGGAAGAATTGAAAAAGCCTCAACAAGCCTGTTCTCCCGGGTGGTTTAAGACCCCGGACAGAGAAAGAGATTATATATTTTCGGCTCCAATATACAGGGATGCTCCTTTGACTTTCATCGTGAGAAAGAATCAGGATGTGCCTTCAAAGGTATCTTTGGATGAACTGCTGAAATTTCTTCGCTCATCTCGCTTTCCGGGGCTTATCTGTGGTTTTTCCTATGGTCCTTTTCTGGATTCGGTTTTCTCAAAAGAGCAGATCTCCAGATGTGTCGGAGCACCTGTTGTGAATGTTGTAAAAATGGTTGCCGCAGGGAGACTGGATTTTACGATCACTTTTTCCGAAGAGCTTGGATACATCGCTAAAAATTATCCAGAACTTCTGGAGATCCTTATAACAATTCCTATGGAGGGCATTCCTGAAGGCAACAAACGTTATCTTATGTGTAGTAAAGGATTACACGAAGAACTTCTGGCTCGAATAAATGCCGGTATAAGGGAACTTGCGTCGTGGCTGGATTAAGAATCGAGGAGCTGATTTATGAAACAACCACCCACCATGGCAAGAAAACTCGTCAGTATGTGTGCGTTATTGATTGTGGTTATGACGCTTATATCAACAGGGATCGGTTACGTGCTGAATGAACGAAGAATTTCTCGCGAATGCGAGAAACTAGCTGATGAACATACCAGGCATCTAGTTCAGGCCATCGCTCTGCCTCTCTGGATGATGGAATACGAAGAAGCCTTGCAGATTTGTAAGCTATTTTTCGATACTACACTGTCAATCCGGAGTGTCACTATTAGTGAGCCTAATGGAAAGGTCATTTGTTCAGAAACCAGAGAGAATTTCCCGCCATCCGTTGTCAGATCTACGGAAGTAAGTTATGAGGGTGTTACGGTGGGAAAGGTCAAATTAGAATTCACCAGTGCTATTATGGAAGAAGAGGTTTTTCAGCTATTTTTATTTCAACTGGTAGTTATAGGCTTTATTTCAGTAGTTCTTCTTATTTGCATAGCCTGGATAGTAAGGAAAACGATTTCTATTCCCATGGGACATTTTGTCCAGTGCATGAAAAGGATTGCATCAGGAGATTACGAATTTCCACTGCCGGAAAAAAGATCCGGATACCATGAGCTTACCTTGATCCTAAAGGAAATGACCAATATGGCAGAGGAAATTCGTAAGAGGGAGAATTTGCTTAGAAATGTTAACACTGAGCTGCAACAGGAAATAGAAAAACGGGAAAAAACACTTATAGAGCTTAAAGAAAGTGAAGCAAAATTCAGAGTGGTCATGAGGGTTGCCAGCGATGCTGTTATTATTGCCCGTTCTGACGGCAGGATCGATTACGCTAACAGGGCTGCAGAGCATCTTTTCGGTTATTCTGTGGACGAACTGAAAAATATGGTCGTGTGCGACCTGTTTTCCGAAGCCGATAGACCCATTCTTAGAAGGTATATTTTGAAGCGGGAAAAGCTGGATTTTTCTGTTTTTGAAATGACAGGGCTAAAGAAAGATCAGACACCTTTTTTTGCGGAAGTATCTCTTGGGAGAACATTTGAAAGCGATAGTCCTGTTGATCTTGTTGTCGCTATAGTCAGAGATATTACCTGGCGTAAGGAAGCTGAGAAGGAAAAAGAAGAAACCCTTGAACGTTTCTACCGTCTTCAGAAGTTTGAAGCTATAGGAACTCTTGCAACCGGAATTGCCCATGATTTCAATAACATCCTTACGGTTATTATGGGATATACCGATCTTGCTCGCCTTGCAACCCCAGAGGATTCTCCCACGCAGGAATATCTTGCACAGGTAAGTAACGCTTGCACGAGAGCCCGGGATCTTGTGCATCAGATATTTGCCATAGGACGTCCTCAGCAGGCAGAGGAAATAACTTTCGATCCCAGACCACTTATAAAGGAAACCGTTAAGTTTCTTCGAGCCAGCATCCCGTCCAGTATAGCCATTGAATATCATATTACTGAGGAGGAGATCTTCATCAAAGCAAATCCGTCTCATATCCAGCAGCTTTTGATGAATCTCTGCACTAACAGTGTGCACGCCATGGAGTCGGCTGCTGAAGGGCTTTTGTGTATAGGACTGGAAAAGGTTCGCCTGGAAGAACCGAAGGACTGTTTCTTCTCTGTTATCCCGGCAGGCGATTATGTTCGCCTTTCGGTGAGGGACACCGGATGCGGTATTCCAGAAGACATACTACCAAAGATTTTTGATCCCTATTTTACCACCAAGGAGCCAACCAAAGGGACGGGATTGGGGCTTTCTATAGTTCGCAATGTGATTATGGGATGTGGGGGCGACCTAGAAGTTATGAGCGAAGTTGGTAAAGGAACGACAATGATTGTATACCTGCCTATGGTTCACAGGATTAAAGAGAGCGATGAAGATATAAAAAAAGAGGAGGTAAGGTCAGGAAGTGGTGAGGGAAAATGTATTCTCTTCGTAGATGATGAACGTCCAATTGTTGACCTAGCACGACTGACTCTTTCTGTAGCCGGCTACCGGGTATGTGCTTTTACTGATCCGAGAGAGGCTCTAGATTACTTCCGAAACAATTACGAAGATGTTAACCTGGTTATTACGGATATTACCATGCCCCATATCAGAGGTGACATGCTTGCAAAAGAAATATCTTCTATAAAACCCGGTGTTCCTATTATCGTATGCACGGGTTACGGATTTTTGTTTCCTCCTGAAACCCGGGAGGAATTAGGCATAAAAGAGGTGATCCATAAACCCTTTTCAGGAAAAGTCTTAATAGAAGCAATTGAAAAAGCACTACAGGGGTAATTCCCTAAAATGTTGTGTTGTAATAAACAAGAGGTTGCCACGCGCCCTCCGGGCGCTTGCATTGACGTAAACAAGTGTCATAGCGAGCCTGAACGGAGTGAGGGCGAAGCAATCTCTTTGTTATAACAAACAAGGGGTTGCCACGCCCGCCTTCTGCGGGCTCGCAATGACGAAGGAAGAGATTGCCACGGCTGCTTCGCAGCCTCGCAATGACGTAAACAGCCGTCATTGCGTGGCTTCTTATACCGTCATTGCGAGCCGGAGCAAAGCGAAGGCGAAGCAATCTCTCATTGTCCTTCCCCCGAGTCATTGCAAGGATCGAAGCGATGAAGCAATCTCTAAATATGCATTTCCACTATGTCACCGTCCTGAAGGACATAATTTCTCTGGACCATCTGCCCTCCGAAAACCGTTGTTCCCCATACTCTTGCGTATTTTAACTTTTCAAGAAAGTCCTTGTGAATCTCCCCTGCAAGATCTTCCAGAGTGCTCCCTTTAGGAAGAACGAAGGGGGCATCGAGGCGTGGCTCCTTTCCCGGTGGTTTAGTGTAAACACGAATAATATCTCCCAGTTCGTATAACTTTCTCAAGAAAGCTTCATTGTATTTATCTGTCCGGCTGGAAAAGGGAAGACAGGGAAGGGCAAGATTAAGAAGTTCCAGGAGGACCTGGTAATCTTCCTCCTGTTTTGGGGTATCGACTTTGTTAACAAGCACCATCATTTTTTTGATAAAAGGCTTTTTTGTCAGATCCCTCGGAACAGATTCAGCATTGGGATATATTCGAAGATTTCTAAGAATTTCCATGGTTTCTTCATATTGGTGGATCGGGTCGCTTTGAACGTCCACAACGATTACAATGATGTCGGCTCTTCGCATCAGATCGGCCATTCCGGGGTCGATATAATCTGCTGTGATGGGCGGCGTATCTATAAGCTGAAACTGTATATTTTCGAAATTAGCCATTCCCGGCAAGGGCTTCCACGTGGAATGAGGAAAATCGGCAATTTCGGGGGTAGCATTGGTTAGAGTTCCCACTATAGAAGATTTGCCCGTGTTAGGAGCACCGACTATGACCACCTGCAGAACGCCTTCTTTTTCGATGTAATAGTCCGATTCTCTTCTCCCCCCACCTTTTTTCTGCTGGACCTGAGCTTTGAACTTGGCAATTTTACTTGTTAAGGCTGCGCGAAGTTTATCGGTTCCCTTGTGTTTTGGCATTATGGTGAGCATTTCTTCCAGAGCCTGGATTTTTTCCTCAGGGGTTTTAGCTTCTCGATATCTTTTTTCTGCTTCGAAGTAATGAGGTGGTAAATTTGCTGGCATAATTTAATACCCCCTTCATTGATGGTGGCTGTTCAGAAGTAATATGAATTTTTCATGGGGAACACGTCAAGAGATCAGAAGTTTCATGAAATCGTACTCCCGGCTCATATCCTTGTGCGTCGATCAAGCAAATTTTATGTGACAAAAATCTGAAAGTGTGTTAGTTTTTGTAACGAAAGGCACAATGAGTTTTTCTGGATTTATCTTTCGGGAGGAAAATCGTATGGCGATTTGTCAATACTGCGGTGGATCGATTGTTCTGGTAAGAACTTGAAGGGCTGTTTTCTGGCGCTGCAAGGAATGCGGCAAAAGATTTTCTCTGGAACAAATTAGAGAAGCAATAAATGACGAACTGGAGGAACTGATAGGGTGGTGCCGGGTCGACAGGTTATGAGCGAATCTGCCTGACCCTGGTGAGTTGTCATTATGGAACTTCATTTTATCTTCGTCGGGAAGACGGCTTTTCCTGATATAGAACAGGCTGTTAAGCGTTATCTTAAAAAAATAAGATTTTTTCTCCCTGTATTTGTCCACATAGCAAAGGAAGAAAAGGAAACGAAACACCGGCTTCCTCAGGAAGTCATGGATAAAGAAGCCGAGAGAATTCTCAAATTTGTCAAAAGAGACGGATATCTGGTTTCCTGGGACCGGTCCGGCAAAATGATGACCTCGGAAGAATACGCAGGCCTTTTTCGCCAGTGGTTGGATCAGGGAGTAAAGTCCCTGTACATGGTTGTGGGAGGCGCTCTGGGACTTTCTCCCCTTGTTCTTAATATTTCACGGGAGATTATCTCCCTTTCTCCTATGACCTTTCCGCATGATATGGTAAGAATTATTATTGCGGAACAAACTTACAGAGCATTGACTATAATAAATGGCATCCCTTACCATAAGTAGGCTCTATCCCTTTATTTATCAGCAAAATTTCATGACAGGCTTGATTACAGGTAGCTATTGGTCTAATATTCCCAAGGTTTCTTTTGACCATATATCCACCTAATCTGTCTGAACGTGAGGTTATCCTATGTATATCGTGGGATTGGATATTGGTTCTGTAAGCATTAATTCCGTTATTATACGTTCCGATGTGCCTTCTACAACCGGCGTCAGCGATTGGATCGTGGAAGAGCTTCCTTACAGAAGGCATTTTGGCCTTGTACGGGAAGAAGTTTATAAAATCCTCGACGATATTTTCAGGCGATATAAGCCCGAAAATATCCAGGCTGTAGCAATTACGGGATCCCATGGAGAGCGAGTCGCGAAGGATCTTAATGCTTTCTTTGAGGTGGAGACCATAGCCCAGGTCGAAGGCACCATTCGCGTAGCCCCCGGCGTGCGAACCATCATCAGCATTGGTGGACAGGACGCCATGCTCTTTCAGATCGCTTACGGACAGGATGGAAGCTGGTTTCTTGAAGGTTTCAATATAAATGGCCCTTGTGCTTCCGGGACCGGCTCTTTCATCGACCAGCAGGCTGAACGGCTTGCTCAGGTTATGTATGGATCTGACTGGGAACCCTCACAAGAACATCTTCAAAAAACGCTGGATGATTTTATAGCTCTCGGCTTAACCAGCTCTTCGCCCGCTCCGGTAGCCTGCCGCTGCACAGTATTTACGAAATCAGATATGATTCATCTTCAGAACAAAGGGGAGCCTCTTCCCAACATCATTTCCGGCCTTCACTATGGAAACGCCGCAAACTACGTAAGCACCATAATAGGCAATCGTGAAATTCACGAACCCATTGTATTCATAGGCGGTATGGCGTCAAACAAGCTTCAGGTTCAGGCTTTCCGTTCCTATTTCCCGTCCCTTATCGTTCCACCTTTCCATACTTCCGTGGGCGCTATTGGAGTGGCACTCATAGCCAGAAACCGTTCAGTAAGGAATTCCATCAACATTGACGCTTTGAAAAGCAATAACCTGGAGGAGAGCTTTTTTGAACGGGCGGAGCCTCTTCGCCTTGAGCTGACATCTTTTCCGGCCAGCAATGCTCTTCCTGCTATCAAAAAATCAAAGACAAAGCGTTACAGGGGCTTTCTGGGCATAGATATCGGTTCCACAACGACAAAGTACGCTTTCATAAACGAAAAAGGTGTTATCATTCATAAGAACTATGTACCCACTCGAGGGCGCCCCATAGAAGTGACTCAGCAACTTCTCAAAGGACTTTTCGAAGCCTTTGGAGGCCGTTGTGACATTGTTGCTGTTGCAACAACCGGGTCGGGTCGAAACGTTGTCGGTGATTTCCTGAATGCCGATCTCATCATAGACGAAATTACCGCACACGCCCGTGGAGCAGTGGAAATCGATCCCGAAGTCGATACCGTCTTTGAAATCGGAGGTCAGGATTCCAAGTACATTCTTCTCAGCCAGACCCATCCTGTTGATTTCGACATGAACAAGGTTTGTGCTGCCGGCACCGGAAGCTTTCTTCATGAACTCGCCAATAAGATGAAGATCAACATCGTGGGTGAGTTTCAAGAGGTGGCGCTGTCATCGCAATCTCCTGTAAATCTTGCCGAACGCTGCACGGTCTTCATGGAATCGGACCTTATGAGTTACGCTCAGAAAGGTGCCCGGCGCGAGGATCTCATCGCCGGTCTCTGCTACGCTATTGTGCACAACTATCTTAATCGAGTTGTAGGAAAACGATCCATTGGCGACAGAATCATGTTTCTCGGCGGGCCTTCGCTGAACAAGGGAATTGTTGCGGCTTTCGAAAGAGTGCTGAAAAAGCCTCTTACGGTTCCCAAACATAGAGAAGTTATGGGAGCCTTCGGGGCGGCTCTTCTGGTAAAAGAACGCTGGGAGCAAAGTATTCTGGGACGTGATATCGATTTAAAGAAGGAAATAGAAGCCAGAACCAGATCTATCTTTGACCTCATCGAAAGCAAGGTCGAATACAGGGAAACCATTTGCCATGCCGATCCGAAATGCCACAACGAATGTAAGCTTAAGGTTTACAATTTCGGTGGTCGCAAGAGCATCTGGGGCGGAGATTGCGGAAGATACGAAGTCACTCGCTACGATGGCCCTGCGGAGACGGACTATGTGGGTGAACGGAACCGGATGTTCTGGGAACTTTTGAAGGAATGGGATGTTGAACCCGGCAAGACTTCTCCGGGACGAAGCGATCTTCCTGTGGTAGGCATTCCGCTGGGAATTCATTTCTGGGATTGGGCTATATTCTGGGTTCCCATCTTTAGACAGCTGGGCTTTCAGGTAGCTCTCAGCCCAAAAACGGATCATGCCATAACCAGGGTAGGGATTGAAAGTGTAACGGCGGAGACCTGCTTTCCTATCAAGGTCTTTCACGGGCATGTAAAATGGATCGCGAATCATGCGGATATTTTCTTTCTTCCAACGGTTATAACTGTGCCCCCTATTGATAAAAAAGAAACCAGCTTCTTCTGCCCACTGGTTCAAAGCAATCGCTATATGTGCGCTCAGGCTCTGTCCCTCGATCGATCGAGGATTATAGACCCCACAATCTATCTGAAAGATGGTCCCGAACGGATTGCTCACGCTCTGGCTCGATCTCTTCCGTCAAATCTCGGCTTTCATGTCGATGTGATCCAGAAGGCCGTGAAACTAGCCTGGAAAAGATACTGGCGTTTTCGAGATGAGCTAAAAGCAATAGGTGAATCTGTAATAAAATCGTCCTGTGAAAAGGAAGAACCGGTCTGGATTATTTCCGGAAGACCCTACAATCTCTACGATGTTAGGCTAAATCTTCAGCTCGGTCAGCATCTTGCGAAGCGGGGCATACGGGCTCTTCCGATTGATATGATAGAACTTGCAGATGAAGACATGAGCGACTTTCCGCGCATGTACTGGGGACTTGGAGCGAGAATCCTAAGAGCTGCCAAGAGGATAGCCAGAACGCCTAATCTGTACGGAGTCCACATTACCAACTTCAGTTGCGGTCCTGATTCATTTATTGAACATTTCTATCGCCACATCCTTCAGAACAAGCCGGCTCTCATACTTGAATTCGATGAACACACGGCCGTTGCGGGGATTCTCACCAGAGTCGAAGCCTATCAAAACGTGGTAAGGAATATCGAAAAACATCGGAAGGAATCTTTTGCTCCCGAAATCGTTGAATTCGGGGAGCTCAGTAATTGACACGGCAACGAAGAGGGGATGATATCGTGACGAATGTGCTCGAACACCCAACTTTCCGACGCATTGTTGATCAGATAGGAAAGTTCAACTTAAAGGGAAAGAAGCTTCTGGTTCCCGATATGACCCCCATAGGAGCTAGACTATTTGCAGCCTGCTTCAGATCCTTTGGGGTCGATGCCGTGGTGATGAAAACCTGCGCAGGACTCGATCTCGGCAAGGCGTTTACCTCAGGCAAGGAATGCTATCCCTGTCAGGTGACTCTCGGTGACGTGCTTTATCACCTGAGCCGTGAGAAAGAACGGTTGGGGAAAGACTTTCGCCCTGAAAATTATGTTTATTTCATGCCGGAAGCCGATGGACCCTGCCGGTTCGGAATGTATAACAAATTTCAGCGATTGGTTCTGGACCGTTTCCCGGACTTTGCCGATGTCAAAATAGC
Organism: uncultured Syntrophobacterales bacterium; assembly: GCA_964634695.1. Taxonomy (GTDB): domain Bacteria; phylum Desulfobacterota; class Syntrophobacteria; order Syntrophobacterales; family Thermodesulforhabdaceae; genus JAOACS01. The sequence continues at coordinate 14,765 of CAZWJX010000014.1, forward strand.
TTATCTTTCAACTGCGGATGCCTATTCAACAGATGGAATACTGCCCCCTGAAGAGGCTTCCATATTCAAGAAACTTTCCTACGTTGCAATGATCGTTGTTGACGTGCTGGATAGGATCACATGGCGAGTTCGCCCTTACGAAAAAATTCCGGGCGCAACGGATAGACTCATAGAGGAAGCCGTAAGAAAGCTTGAGACTCTGCTGTCTCAGAAGGGGATCGAGCTGCCCTTTGATGAAATGTATGAGATTGTTGATGATACGGCGACGAGAGCAAAAGAGCTCATTGACTACCGCATTCCAAGGAAGCCCAGAATCGGCATAGTGGGAGAGATTTACCTCAGGACTCATCCCGGGGCGAATCAGAATCTTATCCGGGAGATTGAACGCTTTGGCGGTGAAGTGGTTAATTCATCCCTTGCGGAGTGGTTCAATTTTGTAAGTTATGAAGGGCTTCGAAAAATCGCACGGGAGATGGAGCTTTCCTGGCATATTGGACCTCGCCGTTCTCTATTTCCTCTCGCTAAAAAGCTTCTAGCTCAGGGGCTTGAAGTTGGTTACCAGCTTCTGAGGCAAAGGCAGGTTTACAGTAGAGTGCTGGACAAGCTCGACATTCAACCAGATCATTCCGTATGGGCAATTGAGCGTCATCTGAAGCGAACGGGGGTTTTTTCCTTTCAGATCGGAACGGAAGCGGCTCTCAGTATCGGTGGAGCTATCGAGTATGTGCTCGAAGGGTTTGACGGTATTGTTAACGTCTTTCCCTTTACATGCATGCCGAGCACGGTTTGCGCGGCGATTTTACGGCCGATACTGGCAAAATATCACATTCCATACTTAGATGTAGCATACGACGATTCAATTCAGCCCAACCGGGAAATGGCAATCAGAACCTTTGTGTATCAGGCTTCTCAGCGAAAACGTCAAAAGGCAAGAGGTGCATGAGCAGTCAGATTTTATTGATAAATGCTATTCATCCTGAAGAATTTCGTATAGCCCTTGTTGAAGGTTTCACACTGGAAGGTTTTTTCATAGAGACTACTTCAAGAGCCAGCTATGTTGGGAACATTTATAAGGGAGTGGTGGAACAGGTTCAGCCGGCTTTGCAGGCTGCCTTTGTAAATTACGGCGCGGAACGTAACGGTTTTCTTCCCATCGATGAAATACACCCGGAATATTTTTCCGAAGATCCTGTTGGAGAACCTCGTATTCAGGAATTGATCGAACCCGGCCAGGAGGTGCTGGTTCAGGTAACAAAGGATGCCGTGAACCACAAGGGTGCCGCCCTCACAACGTACATATCTCTCGCCGGGCGATACGTTGTGCTCATGCCCGGCAGAAACCAGAGAGCAATATCCAGAAAGATTACGGACGAAGAACAGAGAGAACGGTTGAAAGCGATCGCTCAGGAGATATCTCTTCCCGATAACTTCGGCATCATCATAAGAACCGCTGCCGCAAATCAGACAAAAAGAGAGATAATCAAAGATCTTCGTTACCTAATGCGGATCTGGGAAAGCATACGGGAAAAGGCGGCCACTCAACCGGCTCCTTCTTTAATATATCAGGAACGAGGGCTGGCAATCAGGGTAATAAGAGATTACTTCACGCCCGACATCAAAAGAATAGTGGTCGATCAGAAGGATGTCTACCGTGAGGTGAAGGACTTCCTGAGGATTATAAGCCCGAAACATCAGGGATGTGTTGAACTGCATCGTCAGACGGTACCTCTTTTTACCTATTATAAAATCGAGGATCAGATCGAACGCATTTTTGACAAACGGGTGCCGCTAAAATCCGGCGGCTATCTTATCATTGAACCTACTGAAGCTCTTGTTGCCATAGATGTTAATTCGGGTAGTGCCACATCGGAAAAGGACATTGAGGAGACAGCTTTCAGAGTCAATATGGAGGCGGCGGCTGAAATTCCCCGTCAGTTGCGCCTCAGGGATCTCGGCGGACTTATAGTGGTGGACTTCATCGACATGAGCCATCCCGCCAGAAAGGCACGGGTAGAGCAGGAACTACGGAAGGCGGCTCGAAAAGACAAAGCCAAAATAACTATCGGCAAGATTTCTCGTTTTGGTCTTCTTGAAATATCCAGACAGCATCTGGGTATGAGCGTTCAGATGGGTTCTTACCGGGAATGCCCGAATTGCAGAGGGACCGGTATGGTTCGAACGGCAGAAGCTGCGGCCCTTTCACTTTTGAGAAAGATCTGGTCAAAGCTTGCGATGGAAAACGGGATACAGAGGCTTCACGTGAAGGCTTCACCTGATGTTGCCTTTTATCTTTTGAACAGAAAGCGACCTGACATTGTAGATCTGGAAGAACGTTACAGAGTGAGCATTTTTATCGAAGGTGATGATTCTCTAAGTCAGGATGAAACAATCATTGAGGAGTAGAACACAGGATAATCCGAAATTTGTCACAACAAAGAGACTGCTTCGCTTACAATGATATAAACAGGTCCCATTGCGGGAAGTCCGCCTCTAGCGGACGACGAAGCAATCTCTTGAGACTGCCACGCGCCCTTCGAGCGTTCGTAATGACGAGATTGCTTCGTAGCTTCGCTCCTCGCAATGACAGATTGCAAGATTGCTTCGCCCTCTCTCCGTTCAGGCTCGCATTGAATCTCCTCTGTCTCATTGCGAGCCTGCCACAAGTCGGCCGTGGCAATCTATCCACAGGAACTTCACTAAAGTCTTTCCAGTAAAGACTACATACATCCAATGATCCCAATAGCTTATGAAACACTTTGACAACCTCGGGCGTGCCGGAGGGGTCGCCCGGATTGCGAAAAATTCTGTGCTTCAGGGTCTTGACTTTTTCCAACTTGTTTTTATTTTTATTAGCGCTCAGTCATGGAGAGTGCTAACAGAAATCTGGCGTAGGAGGAGGGAGGAAGACCATGAAGCTCAGACCTTTGCACGATCGAGTCATCGTCCAGAGAATCGAAGAAGAAACCAAGACACCAGGTGGCATCATTATCCCCGACACGGCAAAGGAAAAGCCTCAGCAGGGTAAGGTTATTGCCGTTGGTAAAGGTAAAATACTCGAAAACGGTAAGGAAATTCCTCTCACCGTGAAAGAGGGCGACAGGGTTCTCTTCTCCAAATATGCCGGTACGGAAGTAAAGATTGAAGGTCAAGAGTATCTCATCATGAGAGAAGACGACATTTTGGCAATAGTGGAGTCATAAGCCAGAAATTAATAGAGGGAAAGGGAGGTGCGAGGTATGCCAGCTAAGATGATTCAATATAGTGCTGCTGCCAGAGAGAAAATCCTTCGTGGAGTTGACATTCTGGCCGAAGCTGTAAAGGTCACTCTCGGTCCCAAGGGCCGTAACGTTCTTATTGAAAAAACCTTTGGTTCTCCACTCGTAACTAAAGACGGTGTGACCGTTGCTAAAGAAATCGAACTCGAAGATAAGTTCGAAAACATGGGTGCTCAGATGGTTAAAGAAGTCGCCAGCAAGACAAGCGATGTTGCGGGCGATGGAACCACAACGGCTACAATTCTCGCTCAGGCTATCTTCCGCGAAGGTTCAAAGCTTGTAGCGGCCGGTCACAATCCGATGGCCCTTAAACGCGGTATTGACAAGGCTGTTGCCAAAGTCGTTGAGGCTCTCAAAGCTCAGAGCAAGGAAATCAAAGACCAGAAAGAAATCGCCCAGGTAGGCACTATCTCCGCCAATAACGATCCCGAAATTGGAAACATCATCGCCGAAGCGATGAGCAAGGTCGGTAAAGAAGGCGTCATCACCGTCGAGGAAGCCAAGAGCATGGAGACAACCCTCGAGGTGGTGGAAGGAATGCAGTTTGACCGCGGTTATATCTCGCCTTATTTCATCACCGATCCTGAGAAGATGGAAGTTGTTCTCGAGGATGCCTACGTATTGTGCCATGAGAAGAAAATCAGCAGCATGAAAGATCTCCTTCCGCTCCTTGAGCAGGTTGCTCGTATGAACAAGCCTCTTCTCATTATTGCCGAGGATGTGGAAGGCGAGGCTCTGGCAACCCTGGTTGTGAACAAGCTCCGTGGCACGCTCAAAGTCTGCGCCGTTAAAGCCCCTGGCTTCGGTGAACGCCGCAAGGCAATGCTGCAGGATATTGCCATCCTGACTGGTGGTGAAGTGGTATCCGAAGATCTCGGCGTGAAGCTCGAGAACGTAACGGTAAACAACCTTGGAACCGCAAAGCGCATCATCGTCAACAAGGACTACACAACCATCGTGGACGGTGGTGGATCTAAAGAGGCAATTCAGGCCCGAGTCAAACAGATTCGTACTCAGATCGAAGAAACCACCAGTGACTATGACCGTGAAAAACTTCAGGAACGCTTGGCCAAGCTCGTCGGTGGTGTTGCCGTGATTAAAGTTGGAGCGGCTACCGAAAGTGAGCTCAAGGAAAAGAAGGCTCGCGTCGAGGACGCTCTTAACGCTACTCGAGCTGCCGTTGAAGAGGGAATTGTCGCCGGCGGTGGTGTGGCACTTCTCCGTTGCCAGAAGGCTCTTGATGAACTCCAGCTCGACGGCGAAGAACGCTTCGGCAAAGAAATTATCTACAAGGCTCTCGAAGTCCCGCTCCGTTGCATCGCCGATAATGCCGGTTACGAAGGCTCTGTGGTCGTCGAAAAAGTTAAAGCCGGAAATGGTGGCTTTGGATTCAACGCACAGACTGAGACTTACGAAGACCTTATTGAGGCCGGCGTTATCGATCCGACTAAAGTCGTGAGATTTGCTCTCCAGAACGCTGCAAGCGTGGCTTCGCTCCTTCTCACAACCGAAGCCATGGTTGCGGAAAAGCCCGAAGAAAAGAAACAGACCACACCGGCTATGCCGCCTGAGTACTAATATAGATAAGAACCGGGAAATATCCCGGTCATGAGGAATGCCCCCTGCGTGGGGGCACAGCAATAATTCCCGGGGAGAACTTCCCCGGGATTTTTTGCTTACTCAATCGGGTCGTTCTCAACGAGATTCCATATTCCGCATGGACAGGCCGAGGCGCAGAAACCACAACCTATGCATTTGTCGCCATCAACGACCATTTCAAATTGACCGTTTGCCCCTTCTTTCTTTGAAATTGCTCCCTGAGGACAGATGGTTATACAGATTCCGCAGTCACGACATGATCCACAGGATGCGCAGGCTCCGGCGCATTTTTCAAGC
>CAZWJX010000014.1:19945-24217 GCA_964634695.1 uncultured Syntrophobacterales bacterium
GTCTGGGATCGAAGTATTCTGCCTTTATACGGGTTCTGTCTATTACTGCTTTTGCGTCTCGCCTTGGACGTTTACCTCGTAGGATCTCATCTATTGTCTCGGCGGCTATCTTTCCAGCACCGATGGCTTCGGTAAGAAGTCCCAGTTTGACAACATCTCCCACGGCAAAAATCTTCGGATCGGTTGTCTGATAGTTTTCATCGACCTTAACGAAGCCGCGTTCTTTCATAACGGAGTCAGGGAGGTTCTCAATGTCGGGCTGATCGCCAATGGCGACGACAACGGTATCGGCGGGAAGGACTTCGCCCGATGTGAGTTCCACTCCCTGTTCCGTTATAGCTTTTGTGAACCGGGGCCAGAGGAACTTGGCTCCTGCTGCCTCGGCAGCTTTTCTTTCTTTGCCAAAGGATGCCGGCTCCTGAATATCAATAAGCGTGATATCTCTAGCCCCCAATCGGTGTGCTTCTGTTGCCACATCGCAGCCCACATTTCCGGCGCCTATGATAACCACTCTTTCGCCGGGAGAGATTTCTCCATGACGGCTACGGCGTAGAAAGTCCCTGGCTGACATTGCTCGCTCAATACCCGGGATGGGAAGCATCCGTGGCTTTTGAGCTCCCGTGGCAATTACTATGAAATCATAGTCAAGCTTGAGCCGTTCAAAATCTTCCTTCGATAGCTTCTGCTGAAGATGCACGTGTGGAATAAGCTTCAGTGCTCGCTCCAGTTCCGCTTTCAGAACTTCCTGAGGAATTCGTGACGGTGGAATAACCTCTGTTAGCTTTCCCCCAAGCTCAGGTCGCATGTCATAGATCACAGGGGCATGTCCTTTCAGCCTCAGTTGCCATGCCACGGAAAGTCCCGCAGGTCCTCCACCAATGACGGCAATCTTTCCCCCGGTTATGGGGGGAAGCTCCGGTGGGCGTGCGGCGATACTTGCTTTGCCAAGAACCGTCGTATCGACAGGGGTCATTCCCTGTGCTGCTCTTGTGCACCCCTGCATGCACAAATTTGGACAGAGGTATCCACAGACCGTTGCGGGAAAAGGTGTGTAAGCCAGAGCGAGATCCACCGCCTCATCTATGCGTCCTTCTCGAATAAGCTGCCATCGGTCTCGAACAGGAATCCCCGTTGGACAACTGGCTTCACAGGGTGGACGGTATTTTCTGTTTTCCCACACCGGAACATACCGCCTCAGAAATCCTGTTGTAATCACGGGAATCGGACTACGATCGAAACTTACAAGATCACCAACCAGTCCCCCACGACCAAGCTCCTTTTCCCATACAGAAACACGAAATTCGTGCATTGATTTTCGAGGAAGCACGGCTTTTTCCAGGGGGCTTCTCGCTACGAGTAACTGCCAGTCCGATCTCTGGCTGAGAAAACCGAAAAGATCCTCTTTACCGATCTTTTTGAGAAATATTTTGAGATTTTCAACCAGCCAGGACCACGTTGAGTCGTCTATAGGGGAGAGCTTTACGTCGGCACGGCTGTAACCCTTATGAGGTCCCCGGAAAAATATCTTACCGCCGACCATCCCGACACAGGGACGATAACCCAGAACGTTTTCAGGGTCCTGAGGCTGATAGCCGCATATAACGGCTATACCTCCAGCCATGAACTCGGCGAAGTAATCACCCACCGATCCCAGAACCCACAACTCCGGCGGTGCGAAACGAGGATTGTGTTTGGTCATTGTCATACCACGAGCGCCGATGTTCCCTGCTATGTAAATTTTCCCCTGTGCCATAGCATTGCCGACTCCGTTTGTGGCATTGCCGTGCACAATTATTTCGGCGCCTGCATTAAGCCATCCCACATCATCAGATGCAGGTCCCATTACTTCGATCGTTGTGTTTGGGAAGCCCATTGCTCCCAGCCGCTGACCGGGAGCACCGATCACGCGCACATAAACTCTTTCGCTTCCGGCTTTCCAGAGCCTTCCTCCAATACAATGCTGACCTGTCGCATGAACCTCAATAAACCTTGCACCAGAAGCTACGGCTTTCTGAATCTGTTCCTCAAGTATTCTTGAGTCAACACGATGGCCGTTAACCATCCCGTATATTTTTACCCACTGCTCGCTATCCATTTTCTTATTCCCCCTTAGACCACGTATTTAATTTGCAAGCGTTCGGCGGCGTGGTAGTCGTCTATTCCCAGAGCGTCCGACATACCTATAGGAAGGGATGTGGATCTTCCCAGAGGAGCCACAATCTTTTTCAGTTCTGTGTCGAAGCTCAGAAAAACATCCACCACGCGCTCTGCAACCTTTTCAGGGTCGAGTCTTCGATAGAGACGAGGGTCCTGAGAGGTTATCCCTTTGGGACAGAGTCCGATGTTGCAGATGTTGCACCGATCCGATTCTGACCCAACACATCCTGCTGCCGCTTGCATTATATATTTTCCGATCTGCACACCGCTTGCTCCGAGCATGATCAGCGCTGCTGCATTGGCGGCAAGATTTCCTTGCTTACCTATGCCGCCCGCGGCAAAGAGAGGAATTTCGTTTTGTTTTCCGACCTTAACAAGATTCAGATAACAGTCGCGAAGATTGCTGGCGATAGGATGCCCCATGTGATTCATAGATACGTTGTAAGCGGCGCCTGTTCCACCGTCTTCGCCGTCGATTGCAAGTCCTGCGGCGTAGGGATTTCTTGTCAGATTGTTGAGAACGGCAAGTGCTGTCGAGGTTCCGGATATTTTTGGATATACGGGCACCCTGAAGCCCCATGCCATAGAAACCGACTGGATCATCTTCGCCACAGCTTCTTCTATGGAATAGAGCGTCTGGTGAGTGGGGGGACTGGGAAGGCTTACTCTCGGAGGCACACCACGAATGGCGGCGATAAGCTTATTGACCTTATGCCACATTAAAAGTCCACCGTCTCCCGGTTTTGCTCCCTGACCGTATTTGATCTCCACAGCGCAGGGGTCTTCTTTCATTTCCGGAATTGCATGGATAATCTCGTCCCAGCCAAAGTATCCACTGGCAATCTGAAGAATGACGTATTTCAGGAAACGGGATCGGAGGAGTCTTGGCGGGCAGCCCCCCTCACCTGTGCATATCCGAACAGGCATACCCAGCTCTTCATTGAGATATGCAACTCCCATCTGAAGCCCTTCCCACATGGTAGGAGACAGAGCACCAAAAGACATGGATCCAATGATGAGCGGGTAGATTTCACGAACCGGTGGAGTCCATCCTTCTTCTTTATACAGGGCTAAAGCCTCTTCGGGTGGAAGAATTCGTCCAAGGAGAGTCCTCAACTCGAACTCATGCCGTCCCGCGTCCAGAGCGGGATCTGTAAGCATTGATATTCTTACAAATTTGATTCTGTCCAGGATGCCTTCGGGAACATTTCGTCTTCCACCACGTCGCCTCGGCTGTCCGCCTCTATTGATGTGAAAGCGAAGCTTATCTATCTCATCGTTTCTCACGGGCATTATGCAATCATTCGGACAAACGAGCGTGCAGGTAGCACAGCCGATGCAGGCATAAGATGGATCGGTCTTCTGGCGGATTCCGTAGAAAACCTGATAAACATTTGAAGGTTGAGTTTCTATACCGGGGGTTACCTGAACAATGCGTTTTCTGAAGACCCCCAGCTCAATAGCGTGAACAGGGCATGCCGCCGTGCATCGTCCGCACAGGGTGCACCGCTCCCTGTCCCAGACGATTTGCCAGAGCAGATCTTTCCTGCTTAAAGTGGAAGGGGTAATGGTTCCGATTGCCGCCATATTTTCATCTCCTTTCGATCTGGAGACACTACGACCGTGTCCAGATACATGGGCTGAAAATCCTTTGTTCTGTCCCTGTCGGGAAGAGCGAATTCCAGAGCACAGGCTTCTGAAGTGAAAACAAAAACTCCTTCTTTTCCGCCAACAATGCCGGGCCTGAGTTTCTTTCTATCCTGAACCATAAACATGGATCTGTCAGGAAGCACACCAATGACGCAGTTAGGTCCATCTATGATAAGCGGTCGGCATGTCTCTTTGAGGATTTTTAGAAACTTGCCCTGAGGATGGCTGGCAAGATCTTCATCCTGAAGCGGCGTGATAACGTGTTTGTAGTATTCAATGCCAAGACCGAGTTTTTTGTGAATATAGTGAAGGATGTGGGTGAAAACTTCTGAGTCAGACTGGTAGCCGATATAACCCGGAAAGTTACGGGACATGAGGAATTCGCGTATAGGCACAAAGGCCGTGTTTTCCCCGTTTGTCATGGTGGCTATGCCCTGAATGAAAAAGGGGTGACAGGCGTAGAGA
>CAZWJX010000015.1:0-5354 GCA_964634695.1 uncultured Syntrophobacterales bacterium
TTACGCCGGACTGGAGGGTTCGTGATAGACGTATGGGGGGCTGAGCGTTTGCTACGTCGCTCCGCTGCTCGCACAGACTCAGGGGAAATGCTACGGCTCGCAATGACACAGAGTGAATACTACGGCTCGCAGTGACACAGAGTGGACGCTACGGCTCGCAATGACGCGGAGTGAACACTGCGGCTTGGAATGACGCGAAGTGAATACTACGGCTCGCAGTGATCCGCCAGAGGCGGATAGGGGCAGGTCTTGTACTCACCCGCAATAGAACGATCACAACAGGCACTCCTACACATTGACGACAAAGGAAGTGAACATGGCAGTGGACAAAAAGAAAAAAGATCTGACAATCGAAGAAGCAATGAAAAAAATAGAAGACATAGTTATTCAGCTTGAGGCTGGCAACCTTCCCATTGAAGAAGCGATAAAGGTTTTCGCCGAAGGTATGGCTCTTATTGACTGGTGTCAGAAAAAGCTTGACGAAGTGCAGGCAAAAGTTCAGAAAATTCTTCGAGAGGATAGGAGTCGGAGCTGGAAAACGGAACCTTTTGAGGTTGATGAGGGGGAATAAAGGTGGATTTCGATTTAAAAAGCTATGTAGCAGAGAAGCGCAAGATTATAGACGAGGCGCTTGATAAGTATCTTCCCCCTATAGATGGTATGGAAGGGCGAGTGGTGGAAGCGGCTAGATATAGCCTGTTTGCGGGCGGGAAAAGACTCCGACCTATCCTCTGCATTGCATCTCATGAAGCCTGTGGTGGTTCATCCCAAGCTCTTCTTCCGGTTGCCTGCGCACTGGAGATGATTCATACCTACTCTCTCATACATGACGACCTTCCAGCCATGGACAATGACGATTTCAGACGCGGTAAACCCACAAATCACAAGGTATTCGGTGAGGCTGTAGCCATTCTTGCTGGAGACCTTCTTCTTACCTACGCATTTGAGCTTATGGCAGCCCATGGACTGGAAGATCGGTCGGGATCCATGATGCGAGTCATCCACGTGATCGCAACAGCTTCGGGTTTTAAGGGTATGGTGGGCGGACAGATGATCGATCTCGCCTGCGAAGGGCAGGATGTGGACATGCCCACGGTGGAATATATGCACGTTCGAAAGACGGGAGCACTTATTACAGCATCCGTTCAGGCAGGAGCAATTCTTGCCGGATCATCTGAATCGGACATTGACCGGCTTACTCGTTACGGGCACCATCTAGGACTGGCTTTCCAGATAACCGACGATCTCCTTGATGTAACAGGAAATCTGGAAGAAATGGGAAAAACGCCGGGCTCAGACACTCGAAAGGGAAAGAGAACATATCCTTTTCTAATAGGCATTGAAGAAAGTCGCCGCATAGCAAGAGAACATGTAGAACGGGCTCTGTCGGCTATCTCTGGCTATGATGCCAAGGCCGATCCTCTGAGAGCCATAGCACGGTATGTGCTGGAACGAACCAGGTAAAGAGCCGTTTTTCTGGCCTGAGGGGGGATTATTTTGGAAAGGAACAGAATTCTCGACAGAATAAATGAGCCTGAAGACCTGAAGAAGTTATCCCAGGTCGAGCTTCAGGCTCTTGCAGATGAAATACGGCAAGAAATTATTGAGGTGGTCTCTAAAAACGGCGGACATCTTGCTCCTAATCTGGGGGTTGTGGAACTTGCTATTGCCGTTCACTATGTCTTTAAGTCGCCGGAAGATCGTATAGTCTGGGATGTGGGTCATCAAAGTTACGCTCATAAGATACTCACGGGAAGAAAGGATCTTTTCCCGACAATCCGCACCTTTGGTGGAATCTCCGGCTTTCCCAAGAGGGAAGAGAGCCCGCACGATGCCTTTGGAACAGGGCATTCCAGCACGTCCATTTCCGCTGCTCTGGGTATATCCGTTGCCAAGTCCCTCAAGGGGTGTAAGCGTAGAGCTGTAGCCATAATCGGTGACGGTAGCATGACCGGTGGTATGGCCTTCGAAGCTCTGAATCACGCGGGCGATCTTGGAAAAGATCTTATCGTCATTCTTAACGACAACGAAAGGTCCATTTCCCCTAATGTCGGTGCGCTATCTTCTTTCCTCAGTAGAAAGCTTTCCAGCAGGATGGTGATGCAACTTAAAAAGGAAATTGAACAATTAATGAAAGCCATCCCTGGCGTCGGCCCTAATATCATCCAGTTTCTTAAAAAAAGCGAGGACTCGCTCATCGCTTTCTTCACTCCCGGCCTTCTCTTTCAGGCTCTCAAATTTCATTACATTGGTCCCATTAAAGGGCATCGAATAGATCTTCTTATAGAAGCACTAAATAAAGCGAAGGAAATTTCCGGACCTGTTCTTGTTCACGTCCTCACTCAGAAAGGAAAGGGTTATCGTCCTGCGGAATCAAACCCGACGTATTTTCACGGTGTCGGTCCATTTAAGGTTGAAACGGGAGAAAGCTGTCCATCATCTTCGTGCGCTCCTTCATATACTTCTGTTTTTGGAAAGACGATAGTTAAACTTGCCGAAAAGGATCCCCGGATTGTAGCAATCACGGCGGCTATGCGTGAAGGAACGGGGCTTGACCGTTTTGCTGAGATCTACCCTGATCGCTTTTTCGATGTGGGGATCGCCGAACAGCATGCAGTCACGTTTGCAGCAGGACTTGCAACCGAAGGGTTCAAACCCGTTGTGGCAATTTATTCGACGTTTCTGCAGAGAGCCTACGATCAGGTAGTGCACGACGTGGCTCTGCAGAACCTTCCGGTGGTCTTCTCGATGGATCGAGGCGGGCTGGTGGGCGAAGACGGCCCGACCCATCATGGGGCTTTCGATCTGTCTTACCTCCGGCATATTCCCCGCATGGTTGTCATGGCACCAAAGGATGAAAATGAGCTTCAACACATGCTCGCCACGGCTGTAAAACACGACGGTCCTATTGCCCTTAGATATCCGAGAGGAAGCGGAGTAGGTGTGCCGCTCGATGAAGAGTTCCATGAACTGGAAATCGGTAAGGGAGAATTGCTCTGCGAAGGTTCGGATATAGCTCTGTTCGCCATAGGAAACATGGTTTATCCAGCTCTGGCGGCTGCAAAAATACTTGCCGATAAGGGAATCAGCGCTGCGGTTATCAATGCTCGATTTGTTAAGCCCCTTGATGTCAATCTTCTGATGGAGTGGGCTAGAAAAACCGGCGTGGTACTCACCGTTGAAGAAAACGCTCTTCAGGGCGGGTTCGGGAGCGCGGTGCTTGAAATGTTCGAAGAGCAGGGATTCTTCCCGAGAAGGGTAAAGCGACTTGGGCTTCCCGATGCTTTTATCCCTCACGGGAGGCAATCTGAATTGAGGCGCCTTGTTGGTCTTGATCCGGAAGGAATTGCTCAGGCCGCCGAGGAGCTGGTTCAGGGCATTGGAAAGCATGGCGCGGTCCTTAGAGCGGTTGGATAAAGTGATGGTTGATCGCGGGCTTGCCGAAAGCCGGAGTCGAGCTCAGGCATTGATTCTCGAGGGAGCTGTTTACGTAAACGGAGTTCAATGCACAAAGGCGGGAAAGAATGTAGATCCTGACAGTGTAATCGAAATACGAAGCGATCCTATCCCTTACGTAAGCAGGGGTGGGATCAAACTTGCTCACGCTCTGGATAGCTTTCAGATTTTGGTGACCGGTAAAATCTGCATGGATGTGGGGGCATCAACGGGCGGATTTACCGATTGCCTGCTTCAGAGGGGCGCTCGCAGAGTTTATGCTGTTGACGTGGGTTATGGGCAGCTCGCATGGAAACTTCGCCAGGATCCAAGAGTGGTGGTTCTCGAGCGGCAAAATATCCGGTATCTTTCAAGGGAGTTGGTCCCGGAATCCGTGGAGATTGCAACCATAGATACGTCATTTATATCGCTTCGACTTGTTATCCCCGCAGTTATACCCTTTCTTGCCAGAAAGGCCGTTCTTATAGCGCTTATAAAACCTCAGTTTGAAGCCGGGCGCGAGAAGGTGGGAAAAGGGGGTATAGTAAGAGATGAGAATGTTCACCGGGAAGTCTGTGATGTTATCTCAGATTTTGTGAAGAATCTTGGTTTTAACCTCTACGGTGTAATCGAGTCTCCCATAAGAGGGCAGAAGGGAAACAGGGAATTTATTCTGGCGGCGGAAATCTCCACTCCGCCACTGCAAGCGATCTGAGGATGTGTAGAGATTTCCCTAATCCGTCATTACGGGTTGATGAAGTTGATTCTTCCCAACATTGCGAGTTGACGGAGTTGATTTCTCCTGTCATTGCGAGCCCGCCGAAGGCGGGCGTGGCAATCTCATCGGCAATTTCATCATAAAGAAGAGATTGCTTCGCCTTCGCTTCGCTACGGCTCGCAATGACACGTAGTGGATGCTACGGCTCGCAATGACACAAAGGAGAGTCATTGCAAGTTGATGGAGTTGATTCCTCCTGTCATTGCGAGCCCGCCGAAGGCGGGCGTGGCAATCTCATAAAGATGAGGTTGCTTCGCCTGTCTCGCAATGATAGAAGAAAAAACCGTGGTCTCGTAATAGAGGCCAGGGAGAACAATAAAACCCGAGGAGATCGGAATGATTAAAGCAACCTACAAGACGGGCCTTGTTTTCTTTCCGGCTTTTGACTGGGCAATATCTCCCACTCATCCCGAACGTGAAGAACGCCTTCTTTATACTCAGGATCAGGTGTTGGAGGAAGGGCTTCTGGATATCGAAGGTATTGTAGAGTTCAAACCGGATATGATCAATAGAGACGATATTCGTCGTGTTCACTATTGCGTTCCTGACGAATGGAGCGTGATTACCGATTCCCACCTTATAAGCGCTGGTGGTGCAAAGACAATAGCCACAATGGTTGTTAATAAAGTTGTGCAGAGAGGATTTGCCCTGGTCCGTCCTCCCGGACATCACGCAATGCGAGTTGTCCATGGAGCAAGAGGGTTCTGTAACATTAATATCGAAGCAATTATGATTGAATATCTAAGAGATGCCTATGGCATAGACAGAATTGCCATTGTGGACACCGACTGTCACCACGGCGATGGAACTCAGGATATATACTGGCACGACCCTGACACACTTTTCATATCCATCCATCAGGATGGACGGACCCTTTACCCCGGCTCAGGATTCCCTCATGAACTGGGGGGACCTACAGCCTTCGGGACAACTATAAACATTCCGCTTCCGCCTAGAACATCTGAAGAAGGTTTTCTCTACGTAACCGAAAATGTTATTCTTCCTATTCTTGAAGCCTTTCAGCCTGAACTGATTATTAACTCCGCCGGGCAGGATAATCACTACACCGATCCCATAACCGATATGAGATTTTCAGCTCAGGGCTATGCAAAGCTCACACAGAAGATTTCGCCACATATTG
>CAZWJX010000015.1:5364-11750 GCA_964634695.1 uncultured Syntrophobacterales bacterium
TTACGATCCTGAGGCTCTCCGACAGTCACCCGAAATACGCAGGCATATCGAAAAGGTAGCAAATCAGGTGCTTGAATACTGGTACCGGGCTCCGGAAATAAAAGAAAAGCTGCTGAATCAAGGCGGGATAAAAGAAAGGGAGAGAACGATATATTACGATACCGATAACATTCTCGAGAATCAACGCGAGAAAATTAAAGTATGCACCGATTGCAGTGGAGTCTGGGCCATCGAATCATGGACGGATCGGGGCAGGCGTATATATGCGGTTCACATCCCCAGAAAGGCCTGTAGCGCCTGTGAGAATCTGGGTTATGAATGGTACGAAAGCACATCCGTTAAGCTCTTCGACATGATTTTTCTGCAGGATCGAAAAAACCGGCGATTTCTTGTGAAAAAACATCCGGCATGAATACAGCTGTCATTTAGCGAGATCAAGCTCATGGACTGGAAACTTTTTATTACAACCTTTTTTGCCATCTTTGTCGCAGAACTCGGCGATAAGACTCAGCTTGCCACCTTTTGTTTTGCTTCCGACGCAAAGTCTCGATGGACGGTATTTCTCGCTGCATCAACGGCTTTAATTTCTACCTCAGCCCTGGCCGTTCTCTGTGCCGATATTCTACGCCGTTTTGTTTCTCCAGAGGTTATCAGGTGGGTTGCGGGAGGAATTTTCATAGCTATAGGAATATGGATGTTGCTCAAAAAATAACGATATCTCAACATAGCAGACTTGCGATTTACCCTTGTGTCGTCATGCGTTGATTGGTAGTCCCAACGGGACTCGAACCCGTGTCTCTGGCGTGAGAGGCCAGTATCCTAGACCGCTAGACGATGGGACCACCGCGGAGGAATATGGCTGGGGGACTAGGATTCGAACCTAGACTAGCGGATCCAGAGTCCGCCGTCCTGCCGTTAGACGATCCCCCAACCGTTGATCAGATTCATAGCAGAAACTGGCACGATAAGTCAAGCACTTCATGGCTTAATCGGAAATTAAAGATGCTCTCTCCGGGATCATAAACGAAAGGTTTTCTGGATTCTACTTAAACAAACGTTATTTTAGTGGACAGGGACATAGCTACTGATCTACAAAATTAACGTTAACGATGGAGTCTCACCTTTTGATGGTCCGTATCTGAGGAGAAATCCATGAGCAAACTCACACCTTTGATGAAAGAGAAACTTAAAAAAGCACTTTATCCCAGGAGCATAGCTCTTATAGGAGCATCACCGGATCAGCTTTCGGTCGGTTTTGGAACAACCTACAACCTTCTGCGTTTCCCCTTCAAGGGCCCGGTATTTCCCGTAAATCCCAGGTATGAATCTATTCTAGGTGTAAGATGCTTTAAAACTATCGAAGAAGTCACGCCTCCACCAGATCTTGTCATCTTTCTTGTAAACCATAGACTCGCCCTTGAGATGATCCCTCAGGTGGCAAATCACGGTTGTTCGGGGGGCATGATCGTAGCTGGCGGATTTAAGGAAATAAGCGGCGAAGAAGGAAAAAGCCTTGAAAGAACTCTTATAGAGACAGCCCTTAAGTATGAATTTCCAATCATAGGTCCTAACACACTGGGTATGTGCAACCTGCTTGAAGGCGTCCATGCTATATTTGCTCATCTGGATGTATCTCCCAATCCTCCTGTTATACCCTCAATAGCCATCCTATCCCAGAGCGGTGGGGTTGGACTAACGATAGCATCGAACCTGAAAAGCCTTGGGACTGATCCAGCTTTTTTCATAGGCGTTGGAAACCGATCGATTGTTGATTTCGAAGACTATCTGGAAGTGCTCCGGGATGACGATCGTGTCTCTACATTCTGCCTATTCATCGAAGGAATGGAGTACCCTCGTGGGCTTTACGAAACTCTTAAGAGGCTTTCACCTCATCGCCATATAGTCGCATACAAGGCGGGGAAGCATGAATCTGTAACCAGAGCAACTGTAACGCACACGGGTGCCGTAGCCGGAAACTACGCTTTATATCGGACCATGTTTGAACAAGCGGGCGTCATAGAAGTGGAATCAAGTCACGACGCCGCCGTTGTGTCAAAAGCTCTGAGCATGGTGCCTCTACCGAAAGGTAACCGCCTGGCTATCATGACTTTCACCGCAGGACCATCAATTGTTGCCATGGACAGGCTGGTTCAGGCCGGCTGGAATCTCGAACCTTTTACCAACGATCTGCTCGCTAAAGTGCGACGAATTATCGGTGAAAAAACGCCCGTCGATCTCCAGAATCCTCTCGATCTTACAGGACCTGGCTTTATTCCCCAAACTTATTCGCTGGTTATGGAAGAGATTCTGAAAGAAGATTTCGATGCTTTCCTCTTCATCTGGGGCATAAATCCTTTAATTCGAACGCCTATTGTAGAGTGGAAGATCCTGAAAGATCGTCATCCGGATAAGTCTATAGTTTTCGTGCTGATCGCTCACGCCGGAGAGGGGCTACCTCTTTTGAGAGAAATGAATCGCCTAGGAATTTGCTGTTATCTTACGCCGGAAGATGGGGCTCTGGCCTTGAACGCTCTTTTAAGAAGAAGAACATTCATAGAAAGGGTGAAGCAATGAGATTGATCGATATGGTGGAAGCCAAAGAAATGCTTGCCGCTGAAGGATTTCCCGTAATTCCCTCCTACGTTGTAAATTCCTGGGATGAACTACGGGATAAAGCAATGGAATATTCCTACCCCGTTGTTTTAAAATTCGTATCTAATCGTTACACCCACAAAAGCGATGTAGGTGGCGTAATAACAAATATACGTTCTGAGGAGGAGCTAAAGGAAGCTCTGGAGCAGCTCGAAGTTTTGCGCAACCGCCTGGATCCGAAGGCCCGGATTGTTCTTGAACCCATGGCCCCTTCTGGAATTGAATTATTCGCCGGCTTCATGAGAGATGACCACTTTGGGCCGGTCATGACCTTCGGAATTGGTGGGCTTTTTGTGGAGCTTATGGGAGAGGTGCAGTTTGTCCTTCTTCCTGCATCAAATATTGATATTCTGAACATGTGCCGGAAAATCAGGGGCTGGGATAAGCTTCAGAGAGGGTTTCGCAAATTTGCCCCTGTTGATGAATCTATGCTGGTTAACTTTTTACAAAAATTTGGCGAGTGGACACTTGCGAAAAGATACGTTAAAGAGGTAGATCTCAATCCTGTTGTTGCCTATGCTAATGGTATAATGGTGGTGGACGCTCGCATAAGCGTTTTACAACAGTAGGAGAGCAACCAATGACCGTAAAAGAAATCGCGGAAAAAAGACGGGCAGTGAATTTTTTTGATACCACCGTCACTATAAAAGATGATGATCTCAGAAAAATCTATGATGTGGCCAGACTTGCTCCGTCGTCATTCAATCTTCAACCATGGCGAGTCATCGTTGTAAGGACACTGGAAAAGCGCCAGCAACTACGAGAACTGGCCATGAATCAGCCAAAGGTTACAGAAGCATCGGCGATTCTTGTTTTCGTAGGGCGCGGCAAAGCTTACGAATCCGATATTGAGAGAACATTACAGGACCGGATCGCAAAGGGTTACATGTCGGAACAGATGGTGGACAGGGTAAAAGAAGCGGTGAAAAACCTATATGAAGGTAGAGAAATAGCTTTTGCATCGAGAAATGTAGGGCTTTTTGCCATGCTATTTATTATGGCGGCCGAAGCTGAAGGATGGGATACTCACCCGATGGACGGTTTTGATGTTGACGGAGTAAAGAAGTTCCTTCAGCTCCGGGACGATGAGTTTCCCGTAATGATGCTTGCAATCGGTAAAAAAAGAGCCGATGCAACCCTTTTACCTAGACCTGAACGAAGAGAATTCGAAGAAGTATTCACGGTGGTGTAGCGTCCCTTGGATACGTTGAAGCTCAAAAGTGCCGGCTTTTCGGTAAAAGATCTGGCCCGGTTGGTGTTCTCCGATCCTTTGCTGAAAGCGGTTCATCAGAAATATCCCTTTCGCATCACGGCTCATGTTGCAAGCCTGATAAGTTCTCTCGATGATCCTATCGGGAAACAATTCATCCCTCATGCTCTTGAGCTTGCAGACGATGGAGGACTGGATGACCCGCTAGGAGAAAAGGCTCTCTCCCCTCTTCCCGGCCTTGTTCACCGCTATCCCGATCGAGTTTTATGGCTTGTCACATCAAGGTGCGCTGCCAGATGTCGGTTCTGCACCAGAAAGAGGCTCTGGAAGCACAAAATTTCGTTGTCACAGGAAACAATACTTGCCGTTACCGGCTACATCAGGGAACATCGAGAAGTCAGGGATGTGCTTATTTCCGGAGGCGATCCGCTTCTGCTCGATGAAGAAACCCTCGATCTGGTTTTGCACTCCCTGCGATCTATAAAGCACGTTGCTATCGTTCGCATCGGAACGAGACTTCCCATAGTTGATCCCGGCAGAGTATCTCCCTCAAAGATTGCCCTCCTTGTGAGGTATCAGCCTCTTTACGTTAATATTCACGTAAATCATCCCCGGGAACTTTCGGATTCTGCCTCCGAAGTGCTTAAATCAATGGCTTCATCCGGTATCCCGCTAGGAAGCCAGACGGTCTTACTACGGGGAATAAATGATAATGCGGAAATTCTGAAAGAGCTCTTCCTGCTTTTGCTTCAACACCGGGTTCGGCCTTACTATCTTCTTCAGATGGATGTGATGAAAGGCACGGCCCATTTCAGAACGCCAGTAAGTCAGGGACTGAAAATTATTCAGAGCCTCCGACACAGACTTTCCGGTCTCGCCATTCCTCATTTTGTCATAGATTTACCCGGGGGCGGCGGTAAAGTGTCGCTCGTTCCTTCGGCAATAGAAGGCATTTCCAATGACAGGCTACTCCTCAGGAACCGTGAAGGAGGGATTTCGGCTTATCCTATCGATCCGGATGAAAGAGAAAGTCTTATGAAACTATTGGGACTTTGCTAAAAGAGCCCTAAAGCCGCCTCTGTTTATCGTCATATCCACAATCCAGTATATGTGAACACCAACAAGACTTAGCAAAACAAATACTTTGAAAGCATCAAAAAGTGCAAAGACGAACAGAACAAGGGTGTAATCACGGTGATTGATCTTGGTAAGAATGTTTGAGATTCTACTGGCCGCGGGTGTAGTCGAAGTTTTCGGCATACGTTCATGAACAAAATAAGCAATCAAAATACCGGAAAGCATAAGCCCTGAGATACCAAAAGCAAGTAAGGGCCTGTCACCGTATTCTCTTGCGATTAGCGCAACAAAAACGGCTATGTTCGAGAGATTTCCGAGAACGGTATCGAGTTTTTTGCCTTCGGGTGATTCTTTCATGGTTACTCTTGCGAGGCTGCCGTCCGCACAATCGAGCACCCAGGAAAGGATTAAAACCATAGTGGCGAAAATACCCATAAAATATGACTTGGGAAGGAGCAGAAGACAGCCAATGAGATGCACAGCAAATCCCAGCCAGGTCAGGGCATTGGGGCTGACGTTTTTTTCGGCACAGAAGCGAAGAAGTGGTTTAAGCTGTCGTCTTACCCACACAACATGAGGACGATCAGAAGGTTTGCCTGCAAGTTCTAAGATTCCGTCTTCACTGTATGACGGCACGGGCAGAAGGTGGGGAGGGCATAATTCTGTAAGTGTCGGGTCGGCATTGTTTTTTTCTTCGGTTAAGTCCTCAGGCGTCGGAAAAGCGCTCTTATCAGTTAATTTGTGTCGCCACAATCTATAGTGACAGGATATCATAAAGGGCTGACCGTCAGGAAGGAGAAGGCACAGCCGATCACGTGACCCAATTACATTATCGAACCAGTGCAAGAGCTCAACCTTCCAGAGAAAACCACCTTTAATGAGAAGTATTGGTTCGTTATCATCGATATCTTCGCTCCAGTTACCGTCGGCAAACCGAAGTTGTTCAATACCAGCCCTCTTGAGTATTAATCTGATGCGTTCCAGAACCGGTTTAGCAAAAGGATTATCATACAGCCAGTTCCACTCGTTTCCTGAAGTTTTAGGGTACAACACGGCGTATTTCCAGCGCATCACATTCCTTTTTACTGTGAGTTCGCGTCAACCAGGGATCTCAAAACGTCCTTACCATTACGCTCCATTTAGCATCTGAAATCACGAGGCTTCCCGTAAAGGATAGTTTATTTTAACACCCCGAGAAGTTTTCCTATCAAATCTATCGCTCTAGGACTTGACAGAATAATAACGGCTAAAATTGCAATAAAATAAATTCTGAATTCCATTCTAAGGCTCGATATCTTACCTTCAAGATCAGCCTTTAAAGCTGAGATTTTGCCTTCAAGATCAGCTTTTAAGGTTGAAATTTTGCCTTCAAGATCAACTTTCAGATTTGAGATTTTACCTTCAAGATCAGCCCTCGAAGTTTCTATTCTACCTTCAAGATCAACTT
>CAZWJX010000015.1:11850-17881 GCA_964634695.1 uncultured Syntrophobacterales bacterium
TTTTACCTTCAAGGTCGGCTTTCAGGCCTGAAATTTTACCTTCAAGATCAGCCCTCGAAGTTTCTATTCTACCTTCAAGATCAACTTTCAGATTTGAGATTTTACCTTCAAGGTCGGCTTTCAGGCCTGAAATTTTACCTTCAAGATCAGCCCTTGAAGTTTCTATTCTACCTTCAAGATCAGCTCTCGAACTTTCTATTTTACCTTCGAGGTCTGCTCTTAAAGTTTGAATTTCCTGTCGGAGAGTTTTGATTTCTCCTTCGAGTCTCGCAATGTCGGCTTTTGTTGCAAGTTCCTTTGTAAGCTCATCTTTTATTTCGAGTTTTTTTTCGATAGC
Source organism: uncultured Syntrophobacterales bacterium (assembly GCA_964634695.1). Taxonomy (GTDB): domain Bacteria; phylum Desulfobacterota; class Syntrophobacteria; order Syntrophobacterales; family Thermodesulforhabdaceae; genus JAOACS01. Next base: position 12,188 of record CAZWJX010000015.1, read on the forward strand.
AAGCGCTTCCGCTCGCTTCTCCATAGCATCAAAAGCAAGTTCTATCGCTTCAGCAAGTTTTCTAGCATCTTCCCTGCCGAGTCTATCTTCAAGGAGCTGGTATAGATCAATTGAGAGCACACTTTTCATATAATATATTCCTCTAAAACGAAGATAGATTCAGAGGTTTCGCTATAACCATATCAAACACGGATTCAATGTCAAATGGATACAGGGATTGCTATACCCGTCTCCAATGTGCTAGCAATGACGAATGGGTAATTTAGCATTTTTCGAAAATCAGGAATAAAGTTAAAAAATCGTGAGTTGCTTTCCTATCGTTTTCTGCTTACCAAAGTGTTCGTAAGCTTTTCGCGTGGCTACACGTCCTCTTGGGGTTTTTCTAATATAACCTTGCTGGATAAGATACGGCTCGTAGACATCCTCAATGGTGCCTTTTTCTTCAGAAAGAGCCGCAGCGAGCGTATCAATGCCCACGGGTCCACCATCGTAGTGCTCAATGATAAGCTTGAGAATGCGTCTGTCCATTGCATCAAAGCCCTTTTCATCTACATCCAGAAGCTCTAAAGCCTTTTTGGCGACCTCTTCGGTGATTACACCGTCGGCACGGACCTGGGCAAAGTCTCGAACTCGTCTTAGAATTCGATTGGCTATTCGTGGGGTTCCTCTTGAACGTTTGGCGATTTCCATTGCTCCTGCTTCTTCGATGGCAATCCCCAGAATGCGAGCAGAACGCTCCACAATCTGTTTGAGTTCTTCGGGTTTGTAAAAATCAAGACGAAGGATAACACCAAAGCGATCGCGCAAAGGAGGTGAGAGGAGCCCTGCTCGTGTGGTGGCCCCAACCAGCGTAAAGGGGGGCAGGTCAAGCTTTATTGATCGGGCCGAAGGGCCCTGGCCTATGATGATATCAATCTGAAAATCCTCCATCGCCGGATATAGAATTTCTTCCACCGTGGGATTCAATCTGTGAATTTCGTCTATAAAAAGGACATCCCTAGGTTCAAGATTTGTCAGTATAGCTGCCAGATCCCCCGGACGTTCTAGGACGGGACCTGAGGTGGTTCTTATGTTAACCCCCAGTTCGTAACTTATAATTGTTGCAAGAGACGTTTTTCCCAGTCCGGGATAGCCATGAAGAAGAACATGATCAAGAGCTTCGCCCCTCTGTTTTGCTGCTTCGATAAAAACTCTTAAAGATTCTTTCACCTCTTCCTGACCGATGTAGTCGCACAGCCTTCTCGGTCTAAGGTTCTGTTCTACAACAAGGTCTTCATCTTTTCGCTTAGGGGTAACAAGTCGATCGGTCATCCCGGCAGCTAGCCTCCCATAATTTGGAGCGAAGCTTTAAGAAGTTCCTCAACAGACGCCGTCTCCCCTACCCTCTTTTTCGCACCGGCAAGAGCCCTCTCTGCTTCCTGTGATGAATAGCCAAGATGAACCAGGGCAGCAAGTGCGACGGTATAGGGTGATTCTTCCCCGATATCCACAAATTCGCCTTGTGGCTGAGCATCGGGAATCTTTATTCGATGTTTAAGTTCAAGGATGATTCTTTCGGCCGTCTTCTTGCCTACGCCGGGTATCCTCTGAAGTCTTCTTGTATTGTGTTCGTATACGGCCCGAGTTAGCTCGTCCGGAGCGATACCTGATAAAATTGTAAGTGCGAGTTTGGGACCTATCCCGCTGATGGAAATAAGATCAATAAATGCTTTTTTTTCTTCCATTGTTCGGAAGCCGTATAGCTGAAGCTCTTCTTCTCGAATATAGGTGTAAGTGTGAAGAAGAACTTCTTTACCCGGTTCGGGAAGGCTGTAAAAGGTATTCAGGGAAATTGCAACGCCATAGCCCACGCCGTTTACGTCTACCACAGCCGACGACGGAGCTTTACTTGCCAGGATTCCTTTGAGATAGGCTATCATGGTCGGAGTTCCAGCATTTTCATTCTCATAGAATTCAGATGACAGATGGCGAGGGCTATGGCGTCAGACGCATGGTGATCTAAAGCTTCTCTGATCGCCAGAAGCCGTTTCACCATAGCATTAACCTGTTGTTTTGTGGCTCTGCCATATCCCACAACAGACTGTTTAACTTCAAGGGCAGAGTAAGAAAAAACAGGGATTCCGGCATTTACAGCCGCCACTATGGCTGCGCCTCTGGCCTGACCGAGCTGGAGAGCGCTCCTTGCATTATGAGCGAAAAATACATCTTCCACCGCCGCACTGATGGGGTTAGTTCGAGCAATGATAGTTTCAAGGGAGCGATATATCAAGCCCAGCCGTTCAGGCAGAGATAAATCTCCCGTCATTCTTATTGTCCCGTAGTCAACTGCAACAAAACGCTGATTTTCAAACTTCACAACCCCGTAGCCTGTGTGAAGCGAGCCGGGATCTATACCGAGTACACAGCCTGAAGAGTTCATACCAGAGATTTCAAGAGTTCATCGGGAATGTCAAAGTTTGCATAGGCATTCTGAACGTCATCATGATCTTCAAGCAGTTCCATCAACCGGATTACCTGCTGAGCCTGTTTAGGGTCTTCAATGCGAATCGTGGTTTGCGGAATCATGGTAATCTGAGCAAGACTGTATTCCATTCCCCGATCATCGAAAGCCTGTTTGACAGCGCTAAAATCAGCAACCGATGTTGTCACTTCTATCTGGTCGCCCTGATCCTTAACATCATCGGCTCCTGCTTCCAGTGCCACTTCCATAATCTGGTCTTCAGAGTATTTATCCTTCTGAAAAACTATGAGGCCTTTCTTCTCAAACATCCAGGCTACACAACCCGCTTCCCCCAAGTTGCCGCCGTTACGAGAGAAGATATTTCTAAGCTCACTGACCGTCCTGTTTCTATTGTCGGTCATGGCTTCAACGAGCACTGCAACACCACCGGCTGCGTATCCTTCGCAGGTAATTTCTTCGTAAGTTTCGCCTTCAATCTCGCCAGTTCCCTTTTTGATAGCCCGCTCGATTGTCTCTTTGGGCATATTTTCAGCTCTGGCCGCCGCTATTGCCGCTCGAAGTCTCGGATTCGCCTCGGGCGATCCTCCACCCATCCTTGCCGCAACCATTATTTCTCGGATCAGCTTGGTAAAAATCTTGCCTCGACGTGCATCCTGAGCAGCTTTTCTGTGTTTGATGTTAGCCCATTTGGAATGACCAGCCATATCGTTCGCCTCCTTATGTCTTATTTTTTGCTCATTGCCAGAATATAAACTTCCTTGCTTTCTTTACGGGAAGCAAGGGGTTTTACGATTTTTACCTTCTGAAAGTGCTCTCTTATAGATTTAAGCAATCCGGGTGTGTCTTCTCCTTGAAAGATTTTTGCCAGAAAGTGTCCCCCCGGCTTTAGCACTTTCTTTGCCAGTTCAAAGGCCTGCTCAACCAGATAGGCCGATCGGGCTGAATCGGCATGTTTATTCCCGATAGTATCAGGTGCCATATCGCTCATAACAACATCGAAAACACCAAAGTGATCAGCGAGATACGCAAGGAACTCAGCATCTCGCATATCTCCCTGAAGTGTGTGAACATTGGGCGGGAAAGAATATTCGATAGGTTTAAGATCAACTCCCACAACGTATCCAGTCTCTCCCACAATTTTGGATGTAAACTGGAGCCACGACCCGGGCGCAGCACCAAGATCGAGGACTCTCATACCTCTGTCAATAACACGATAGGACTTTTGAATCTCCATCAGCTTGTATACTGCTCGGCTAAGATACCCCTCTTTCTTGGCTCTATGAAAATAGTGATCCTGATAGGGCTGATTTGCCGCATTTTCCCGTGACACCTTGCTGTGGCATTTTTTACATCGACTCATATGATTGTTTTCCACCTTAGGCTGATTTTTATGCGTTTTTTCTATAACAGAGAGAACATGCTTTGTAAACGCCAAGCCGTCTTTTATTCTGAGCGCTCGAAGGACTCGTGGTAATCTTACACGAAGTGGTCGTGGCAACCCCTTTTTTTGTCACAACAAAGAGATTGCTTCGCCCTCACTTCGTTCGGGCTCGCAATGACACTTGCGTTACGTCATTACGAGGCTACGAAGTGGCCGCGGCAATCCCGAAGTGTCATTCCAGGCACCCTAATGGCACGTGGTGGAAGCTAACACTGCGCCAGAATCTCCTCTATCATAGCCATATCTTCAGGCTCGATTTTCCATCCAAGAGCGCCGCAGTTTTCTCGAGCCTGCTCAGGTGTTCTTGCTCCTGCAATAACTGTTGTTACACCGGGGCGTTGTAGAGCCCAGCGTAAAGCGAATTGAGCCATAGTTTTACCGTACTTTTTCTCCGGATTAATCTTCTCCCGAATCTGCTCTATCACTTCAACATATCGCTTGAAATACGGAGGTTTAAACTTCGGATCGTGCCTTCTTAGATCTCCTTTGGGAAAGCTCTCCGTCCCCCTGAATTTTCCAGTAAGCAGCCCCCTGCAAAGACCACCGTAAACAAGAGTTGGAATATTGTGCTCAACACAATAGGGCAACACATCCTTTTCAGCGTCACGTTCGAACATATTATACGGTGGCTGAACACAGTGAACAGGCCCAACCTGCCTGCACCGTTCTATCTGAGCAGGACTAAAGTTACTTAGGCCGATAAACCTTATCTTTCCTTCTTCTCGGAGTTTTAGAAGCATTTCCATAGAATCTTCAAAAGGGGTTTTCTCGTCAGGCCAGTGTATCTGGTAAATGTATATAACATCGATGTTTAACCGCTTAAGGCTATGATCCACCTCTTCTTTTAACCTTTCCGGTTTAGAGTTCCTCCATATTCGTTTACCCCCGTTTTCCCACTCAAGCCCGCCTTTTGTGGCAATGACAAGATCTTCTCGTCTTCCGTATATTTTTATAGCTTTACCTACGATTTCTTCTGCCCTGCCAAAGCCGTATACAGGAGCAGTATCAATAAAGTTAATCCCGCTTTCCAGGGCCGTCACAATGGCTCCCAGAGCGGTCTTTTCATCCGAACCACCCCAGGCCCACCCACCGGTGACCCAGGTTCCCTGCACAATGCGTGATACTCGCAACCCTGTTTCGCCAAAAATTACGTAATCATCCATTTCCAGCCGTCCTCCTTTATCTGGCCGTAGTTCAAACCAGTCCTTGCTCCTCAGTGTGTTGCGATGTTATATTAACTTTTGAAAAACTAAAAACTCAGAATAAACTGATTACTGATCGGCTATTATCACAAGTTTTCAAGGAGCTTGCCATGCCAGAAGACGTGCAAGGATTTAGAGGAACCCTCGTAGGAATAGAACTGAGCGATTTAATCCAGTTGTTATGCACTTCGACAACAGGATACCTTAAAATCAGAGTAAGTAGCGGCTCAAAACATGGTGTTATTTGCATTGCGGGAGGCCAGGTTGTGCATGCTCAGACACTTTCCGCAGAAGGAGAAAAAGCTTTTTACGAGATACTATCCTGGCCTGAAGGAGAGTTCATGGTTACACCCACTGAACCTGAAATGATAGGAAAGGTAAGCATACACAGCCCGTGGCAGCAACTGATACTTGAAAGCGCCCGCTTGAAAGATGAAGGATTGACAGAAAAACCTAAAAGTCTAAGCGATCTTGATGGCAAGTTCCCTGTTTACTGCGATCGATGCCAAAAGAAATTCTACATTCCATCGGAAAAAATCCCGGTCGGGAAATAGGTTATAATCCGCTGTCCCTTATGCCAGAATTCAATT
>CAZWJX010000015.1:17891-23450 GCA_964634695.1 uncultured Syntrophobacterales bacterium
ATGGAGATCGAAAGATGGAAGCGAGAGGAATTCCTCACAGAAGATATTTTCCTGGATGGAAGAGAAGGTGTTCTGATTTGTTCATCCGACCCTGATGCAATCGAAACACTGTCCAAGAAATTCGTGGAAGAAGACTACAACGTAAAAATTGCAAAGACGGGACGTGAAGCGTTTAAATATTTACGCGAGGGAGTTTTCCAGATTGTAATTCTGGATGAAACTCTTGGACAGAGTGGAAGTCATGAACACGGTGTGTTACTATTTTACATTCAAAAACTTCCTATGAACATCAGACGCCGGTTCTTTATATGTCTCTTGAGTTCTTCTATTAAAACAAGAGATCAATGGGCAGCTTTCAGGCTGGGAGTAGACCTGATCATCAATAAAAGTTCGCTTGAAATTATGAGCGAATTGCTTCATTACAGTTTAACGAACAAAAGGCGCTTTTATGCACCGTTTATGGAAGAACTTCAGATCCTAAGGGCAAGTTAGAAATGCTGAGCTATATCTTCAGAAAATACAGGAAGAAAAAAAACGTAAAACGCGCTAACCTGCGCATAGAGAGCTGTATTGAGACGATACTGGACCTGAACGAAAGACTGGGTGAAGGGAAAATTAAACCTGAAATTATCGAACATTTTCGGAAGCTCAAGAAGTCCTTCGCCTTCCTTGATGACGACATGGTCAACGAAAGTGAACTCTCCAGTATCGAGGAAGCCACGAATCAGCTTCTTGAAGAAATAGGCAAACTCTACGGTGAACAAACAATGAAGCAGCTTTACAACATTCCAAAACACTAGCGGAGGTCGAACACTACTATGCCATCGGATCCGGCAAAGCAAATTTTCGTATTCTCGAAAAAAGGTGATGGTGGAACGACGAGTCTGCTCTCCGGGGAGCGAATATCGAAAGCAAGTCTTCGTCCCGAGGCTTACGGCACTCTCGACGAAGCAAGTTCGTTGATGGGAGTGGTAAAAGCCCTCACAAAACATGATTTCGTAAAGCAAATTATAGATTCAATTCAGGGGGATCTTGTAATTCTCGGAGCGGAACTTGCTTCGACTCAGCAGGATCCTCCATACAAAATCTCCCAGGATGCCATAGAACGGCTCGAAGGCTGGATTCATCAGTTGCAACTGGAAGTGCCTCTTCCGAGAGAATTTGTTCATCCCGGTGCGAGCCTTGTTGGAGCCGTGACCGACGTTGCCAGAACCGTAGTAAGGCGCGCAGAAAGACGCATAGCCGCGCTTAAAGATGAAGGAGAACCTGTTCGTAAAGAAGCTCTCTCTTACGTCAACCGCCTAGCCGATTTTCTCTTTACTCTTGCTCGATATCTGGACGCAACCGAGAAAGCCGATTGATTCGAAAGTCAATCAGCAAATTAACAAACGATTCTCTATGGATGGGATTGGAAGCCATCCAGAAAAGATGTCCGGGACAGCCGCAATCGGAAGAACCAAAACGACTGACGATAGAGTCTGCCACAGCGCAGAGCTTAGTCGCCAGGGAACATTCCAGTCGCTCTTCAGATTCTATGCGTATGGGGAACAGGTTATTGAGAAAAGGTGTCAAACTGTCAATATGCCAGTGAGCAGTTTTACGCCGGAGAAGATGGCGTCTTATTCTATGTGAGAGCGAATTCATTGCCGATCCTACGTAGATATAATATCCCTTTCTAAAAAGGCGTTCCCCCAAACTTCCTATTTCCAGCTTAAGATTTTCGGGCAAAAAGCCTATGATAAGATAGGTTCCACGGTCGCCAGCTTCTTTCTCGTAAATATTCCAACCAATTTCAACAGGTTTAATAGAACGAGGCTTTAAATTCCCGTCCCACATAACCGACACCGCCTTCAGAGTAATATGATTCCTGTATGTGTAAAGCGTTCTGGAAAAAGCGGGATCCGTGTGAAAGTCAGGAAGAAAGGTGGTTACGTGGCCTGCATGAATTACGAAAAGAATACCGGCACCGGTATCCTGATTATTTGCTGCAATACTGGCAAGTTTTTCCACATGCCGTCTTCCACGATCCGTAACAGCATCGGGAAACATGGCAATATCATCACCGAACAACGTGCAGGATTTGACTTCGAGAAAGAGCCTTTTTCCACAAGGAGTTTTCAGTAAAAAATCAATCCTTCCGCCATTTAGGGGAACTTCCCGGCCAAGAATGTCATAGCCTTCCATTCCGGGAATTGAACCATCACGAATAAGCTGTTCCGCTACGTCGTTAGTGTAATGAGTGTGAAGCAAAACGGGAGCACCATATCGCTTTGCCGCCCATACTGTAAAGGCATGCTTCCCGCCAGATGCCCCTTCTCTCAAGTAAATTTCCTTGCCCGGCAGGAGAATCTCCCACAGACGCCCGGGATTGGGAAGATAGGCCCGGGTTACCCTGCCTTCCAGCAAACATTCTACCTCAAAGCGATTGAGTCGTCGTATGAATACAGCTCTAATGAGAGGAGACGAAATTTTCATCTTCCCTACTGCTGGCTTTCCTGAGACTTTTTGACGGTGGAGGGCGTTTTTTTCTGGGCCGGCCCGGTCTTGGCAGGCTGCTTTTCTCTGGATGGCTGCGAATCTCCCGCCTGCATCGCCGCCTTTTTACGAATTTCTAGGTAAAGATCCTGCGCCGTTTCATCATCCGGTTTTTTATCGAGGTATCGCTTTAGCAAATCGGAGGCTTTCGCATAGTTTTTCTGGTTATAATAAAGCTTAGCAGCCTGAAGTAAAAGTTCTGGTTTTCCGGGCTGGAGTTCGATCAGCTTCTCAAGCACCTGAGCGGCTTCTTTTTCCTTCTTCTGCTTCAGATACATGTAAAGTAGGTTATTGTAACAGGTAACCGACTTAGGAATTTTACTTACGCACGTATTCAAAACGTTGATCACTTCGTCATAATCCCTGTTTTTGTCACTCAGAGCGAAGAAATCGTTGTAATGAGCCTCAACGCCGGGCTCGATGTTTATAAGTTTCTTCAGTATGTCCTTTTCACCTGCCGCATTTTTCGTGTCATGATAAATATTCCGCAGATATTTCAACGTGTTCACATCGTTAGGCTTTAGCTGGGCAACTTTTTCGAAAGCTTTGCGAGCCTCGTCTCGCTTTCCTTCCTTACTCTGAAGGACCCCCAGGTTATACCATACTGCCGGATCCTGGGGTTTTAGCTGAACGAGTTTCTGATAAGCGACAATAAGTTTACTCCTGTCGTTTAACTTTTCAATAACGTCGATCCATCTGGAAATGATCTCCTCAGAAGCGTGACCGCCTTCCACCATTTTGCGATAGACCGCCTCGGCATCATTCCACTGCTTAAGATTTTCGTAGCACAAAGCTAACATCTTCTGTGCTTCAAGATCATTCGGATGATCGGCAAGATAACGTTTCAAATATTCCGATGCCTTGCCGTAATCTTTTTTTTGAAAAAGAGCGGCAGCAGCGTTGTAGGCAAGAGTTGGACTCTTTGCTGGTGATTTCAAAGCCTTTTCAGAATACTCTGCCACGCACTCCCAGTTTTTCGCTGCGGCGCAAACGTCTGAAACAAAGACGAGCAAAGGCCCCTGAACGTTTTGCGGAAGTTTATGCCCGTAAGTCTCTGCTACCTGGATGATTTCCTTAGCGCTCATGGATTTTTTGAGATAGTCAAACCATTCCTTTACATAACCACGTTCGGGATAGTGACTTATAAGTTCAGCATAATGTTCCACGGCCTTCTGCTTATTCCCGGCAAGAGCATAGCTTCTTGCTAGCCGTTCCAGAAAAACACGGGATTTCTGTCCCTGAAGAAGTATTTCATACTGTTCTGCAGCTCTGGAATATTTTTTTTGCTGAAGAAAAACATTAGCAAGCTGATTTCGCATGAGCACGTTATCCGGTGCTTCTTCAAGGGCTTTCAGGAGGAAGTATTCCTTCTTTTCCAGTGAGTCGGCCGCTCGTGCCCTCTCCAGCCAATCCTGAGCTGTCCATTTTGCAACGAGGGTAACTTTACCAAGGTTCCAGCGAAACCAGAAAACCTCGATGACAAACTCCCTCGGGTTGTCAAAATCAAGCTGTGGGAAGATTTCGGTGAAAGATCGAGCTTCTTTCGTTATGCTGGCAGGGTCAAAATCAGGCGAATGAAGCTCAATTCCCGGTGATATTGTCCCGTCAGTATTTATGCCTTTAATTTGAATCTTATCGGGCGGGCGCACCCGACACGTTTCACTGGCCTTACAAATCAAAGGCTCGTTGTTTACTTCAAAAGTTATCGATTCCAGGCGATGAGGCACAAAGGGGATTCCTTTATACATCCAATCGGGCACAAGGGTCTGGGAAAAAATCATTGCCGTAGAAATGGCAATAACCACAAGGGCTACGTAGATAACAAGCCACAGCCACAGTCGCCCTTTTGGCTTCTGAGGCGGTGTTGGCGTCCCGAAATCATCAAAAGAATTCGGATATCTATCAAGATCGACCATTTTCTGTCCGTATCTTTTTACGATGCATCATCACCACGATACAATCTGAATCACTGCAATCCTGCAGCTTCATATAAAGCTTTTACCTCGTCCTGAGAAAGATGCCTGAATTCTCCTGGCGGAAGATCGCCTAACTTCAAGGGACCATAGCCAATTCGTTTGATTCGAAAGACAGGATAACCTGTGACCTGCCCCATTCTTTTGATCTGTCTATACCATCCCTGATGAAGAACGACTCGAAGCCATGTCCGTGTTCTCTCACGTTTCACCACTTCTACTTCAGCCGGCGCAGTTTTACCTTCTTCGAGATAAACTCCTTCACGCCATTTATTTAGAAGCCATTTGCCGGGATGTCCTTTAACCAGCACAAGATACTCCTTTTTGACCCCGAATCTCGGATGGATAAGCCTGTTCGCAAGCATCCCATCATTGGTCAGGATAAGAAGCCCTTCGGCGTCAAAATCAAGCCGCCCTACAGGAAAAACTATTGTTTTAAAATCACCGACCAGATCCATAACCGTAGGACGTCCCTGAGGATCTCGCCTTGTGGTTACACAAAACCGGGGCTTGTTTAGCATCAGATAAACGCTCGGTGGCGGTTCAGGAAGCGGCCTCCCATCCACTATGATCTCGTCTTCAAGCGGATTTGCTTTTACTCCCGGTTCCCGGATTACCTGCCCGTTAACCTGCACCCGGCCTTCGAGTATAAGCTGTTCCGCTTTGCGCCTTGAAGCGACCGCCGCAATGGCGATTAGCTTTTGAAGTCTCACAGGCTCATTGTTCGGGATGAATCTTTCCCACCCCGAAGAGCCCTTCTGATTTTTAGAGTCGCCCATAGTGTTGCTACGAGCCTCCCAGTACACCAGCACTTGTCATTGCGAGGAGCGAAGCGACGAAGCAATCTCTCATTGTCCTTCCTCGTGTCATTGCGAGCGAAGCTATGCAATCTCGCCATTGCTCTTTACCAGATTGCCACGCCCGCCTTGCGGTAGCCTCCCAATGACGCCCTGTTTTTGTCATTGCAATGACGCCCTGTTTTCGTCATTGCGAGGCCACCCTGTTTTTGTCATTGCGAGGAGCGAAGCGACGAAGCAATCTCTCATTGTCC
>CAZWJX010000016.1:0-840 GCA_964634695.1 uncultured Syntrophobacterales bacterium
ATCCAGAAGGCTCGTTCAGAAGGGCGACTCGACAAAAGCCGGGAAGTTATAAACTTAGCATCCCTCGTCGGTGGCGCTATAGGCTTATGGATCGGAATCGTTATCATATACCATTACACCAGAGAAATGATGCATACACTGTGGGGAAATGGTTTCTCTCTGGCCACCAGTGACAACTTCCTGAACTTCACCTTTACAATTTCCGCCAGATATCTGGCGATCATGATTGCTCCCGCTCTACTAATAAGCCTGATATTTGCCGTCGCCGCAAACTTCTACCAGAACAAGGGCATGATCTTTGTCTGGAAAAACCTGGTTAAACTGGACTTAGATCAACTGAATATCATAAACGGTTTTAAAAGGCTTTTCAGTCTCAGATCGCTGACAGAACTCCTGAAATCCACTATAAAATTTGCCGCCGTTTCCTATGCTCTTTACTCGGTCTTTAAAGGTGAATTTCATCTTTTTTTGCCCACCATCAACCAGGAACCCATAGAAATTGCCAGAACCGTCGGACATGCAAGTTCTTTGATGTTTATCAGAGTCATACTCATAATGCTAGTTCTCTCTTATTTCGACATGCGTTATCAAAAATGGCAATATATTAAAGACCTGATGATGACAAAGCAAGAGGTTAAAGAAGAGCATCGGCAGGCGGAAGGCGATCCCAGAGTCAAGGCACGCATAAGATCAAAACAAATAGAACTCGCACGCCGCCGCATGCTGGCCCAGGTTCCAAAAGCTACGGTCGTTATTACAAACCCGACTCACTTTGCCGTCGCTCTTCTCTACAAACCCAGAGAAAGGGAAGCTCCCAAAGTTGTAGCAAAGGGTATTGAT
>CAZWJX010000016.1:850-22949 GCA_964634695.1 uncultured Syntrophobacterales bacterium
ATCATAAAGATAGCCCGTCATTATGGCGTCCCCATAGTCCATAATCCCCCTCTGGCACGTGCTTTGTATAAATCCGTTCCGCTGGAAGCGTTCATACCGGTGGCACTTTACAAAGCGGTAGCGAAAGTCCTTGCCTATATCTATCAGCAGAGAAAAAAGCGTTTTATGTAATCAGGGAGTTAGACCATGGCAGAAGCAGCTCAAACCACCATAACTGGAATCATAACTCAACGGCTTCGCAACATCTCCGATAGCGATGCACTAATGGGAATCGGCGTTGTGTCGATTCTCTCCGTCATGCTTTTGCCACTCCCCGGTTCGGTTCTTGACATCTTCCTGAGCCTTAACATTTCGTTTGCTATAGTCATACTCCTTACCGCCATTTATACACTGAAACCACTTGATTTCATCATCTATCCTTCGCTTCTCCTCGTCACAACCCTATTTCGCCTTGCTCTGAACGTGGCAAGCACCAGGTTGATTCTTCTTCAGGGACACGAAGGAACATCGGCGGCAGGACATATTATTCAAGCCTTCGGTCAATTCGTGGTGGGCGGAAATTACGTTGTCGGGCTCGTTATTTTCTGTATCCTCGTAATTGTAAATTTTATCGTGATCACCAGAGGAACTGAAAGAATTTCTGAAGTTGCAGCTCGATTTACTCTGGATGCCATGCCGGGAAAACAGATGAGCATAGACGCCGACCTGAATGCAGGCCTGATATCCGAAGCAGAAGCAAGAAGGCGTCGTGAATTGATCGCAAGGGAAGCCGACTTTTACGGCACAATGGACGGAGCGAGCAAATTCGTAAGAGGCGACGCTGTAGCCGGAATCATAATAACTTTTATTAACATCCTTGGCGGTATAGCTATTGGCACAATAATGAAAGGAATGCCCATCAGGGAAGCATTACAAACCTACACCATTCTTACGGTAGGCGACGGACTTGTTTCCCAGATCCCTGCTCTCGTTATTTCTACTTCGGCAGGTATTCTCGTAAGCCGGGCGGAAACGGAAATGGGTCTCGGTCGATCCTTCGTCAAGCAATTCCGCTTACATCCCCGACCAGTAGCTCTCGCAGGTTTAATGCTCTACGGTCTTGCTCTGGTTCCGGGCTTCCCTGCCCTTCCCCTGTTTATGGTAGGATCAGCCCTAATCGGAATTGGATGGCATCTCATGAAGCGAATACAAATAAAAGAAAAGCCTGAAGAACCAACACCCGAGGAACCACAGCCTGCCGGCCCCCAGAGGGAAATTCAGGAATTACCACCTCCGGTAGAACTTCTTCAGCTTGAAGTTGGATACGGGCTTATACCGCTCATTGATGAATCTCAGGGCGGAGATATGCTCCAGAGAATTAAAGCCATTCGTAAACAGCTTGCTCTTGAACGAGGCATTGTAGTGCCGCCTCTTCACATACGAGACAATCTCCAGCTAAAGCCTATGGAATATCAACTTCTACTGAAAGGAGCAGTTGTAGGCCGCTATGAACTTGTGGCAGGCCATCTTCTCGCTTTAAGTCCGGATGAGGAGGTCAAGGAAATAAAAGGCATTCCCACAACAGATCCCGCCTTTGGCATTCCGGCTCTCTGGATTCCTGAGAGCAAAAGAGATGAAGCCGTAAAGGCCGGGTACACTCTCATCGATCATTCGACTATCATGGCAACACATCTCACCGAACTTTTCAAAAAATACGCCGATCAGTTTCTTACTCGACAGATCGTGCAGCAACTTATTGATCATCTTGCCGAAAGTCAGCCACGACTTGTTGAAGAACTGGTTCCAAACCTATTGAGCATTGGCACGATCCAGAGAGTTCTCCAGAATCTGGTCAAAGAACAGGTATCCATTAGAGATCTGCAGACCATTTGTGAAACCCTTGCCGATTACGCAACCGTGACAAAGGATCCCGATACGCTCACAGAATATGTGCGACAGGCCTTGGGACGAACCATTACCCAGCCTTATGAAACCGAAGATGGCAAACTGCACGTTATCACCCTGCATCCCATTCTGGAAGACAGGCTAAAGAAAGGAATTCAGAAAACCGACCAGGGCGTTTTTCTTAGCCTGGAACCCGGATTTCTGCATAAATTCGTACAGACGGTAAATAACGAAGTTCGTAAAGTAATCCAGCAAGGCTTTCATCCGGTAATTCTGTGTTCGGCTGCGATAAGAAAGCATGTCAGGCGCATTCTTGAAAGATTTATCCCGGATGTTGTGGTAATAAGCCACAATGAGCTTTACGGTCCTGTTGAGATAAAATCTGTGGGCATGGTGAGAATGACCGATGAAGATTAAAACTTTCAGGGCTCGCACAATGTCAGAAGCCATGGAAATGATTAAACGCGAACTGGGGCCTGACGCGGTAATTCTTAAGAGCGGCAAGATAGTGGACGCCTCATCAGGAGAAGCTCTATTTGAAGTTCAGGCAGCCATTGACAATAATCAGGAAACAACGGCTTATCCTTCAAGAGATGCAAGGGGGCAGCTAAAGGAAATCGAAGGCAAAATCGAAGAAATCAAACATTTCCTCACTCTTCTTGTATCAACCAAGGAGCAGTTTACCCATCTTCACAACCACGAAGTTCTGTTCAAAACCTATCATTACCTACTGATGCAGGAACTGGACGAAAAGAAAATATATCTGCTCCTTACCAGAGCAATGAAACATGTGAAAGACGAAAAATCCCGCAAAAGTATCATCGCCGCCTTCTGTCGCGAACTTATGAACTCTATATCTATTATAGAACCATTCAGTGACATTAACCAGCCGGGCAATAAGGCTGGAACAAAGCCCCAGCTCCCGTCCCTTTATACCTTTATTGGCCCGACTGGAGTTGGCAAAACTACTACACTTGCAAAACTTGCTGCCAGGCTTAAATTCACACAAGGAGTTAAGGTGGGAGTTATAAGCTTTGACAGTTACCGAATTGGCGCCTCTGAACAGATTGAAACCTATGCTCGAATCATGGAACTTCCTTTTGCTACAGTGCAAAGCAAAGAAGAACTGGAGTTCGCACGAAAACAGATGAAAGACTGCTCTGTTGTCTTTGTAGATACAACGGGAAGGAATTTTCTATTACCTCAGCACGTCTTAGAATTAGCAGAGGTTTTCTCCAACATGGGCGATATTCGCCATTTTCTTGTGCTGAGCGCTACGGCAAAAGACAGGGATCTAACCAGGACAATTCAGCAGTTCGATTCCCTTGGTATCTACGCCCTGATCTTTACCAAAATTGATGAAACTCTTCACCACGGAAATGTGATAAATCAGCTTCTGCGTTTTCCTTATCCTTTAGCCTATCTGGGAACCGGTCAACGTGTGCCCGAAGATATAGAGGGAGCAACCAAGAGGAAACTATTACAGCTAATATTTCCTAGAAAGGAGGATTTCTGCTAGAATAACAAACTGAAAATCGACCCGAATTGAGGATATGAAGGAGACGGTTCAATGATTAAACCTGCGGTAACTACCGGCTTGAACAATATGATAAGGGTATTCTCTGTCAGTAGCGGCAAAGGCGGCGTGGGAAAAACCAATGTTGTTATCAATCTTGCCATAGCCATGAGCAAGCTTGGGAGGCGGGTGCTCATTCTCGACGCCGATTTGGGGCTCGCGAATGTTGATGTGCTTCTGGGGCTAAACCCTCAATACAACATAAGCCATGTGCTCAAGGGACAAAAAAAGCTTTCCGATATTCTCGTGGAAGGACCTGGCGGTATTACCATAATGCCCGCCAGCTCAGGCGTGCAGGAACTCACACAACTATCTCTCGATCAAAAGGTGATGCTCCTTGATCTTCTTGAATCCATACCGGTAAACTTCGACGTGTTTATGATCGATACGGGAGCTGGCATATCGGACACCGTGCTTTATTTTAATCTGATGGCTCAGGAAAAAATAGTGGTTCTAACGCCGGAGCCTACATCTCTCACCGACGGGTATGCCCTGATAAAAGTGCTTTTCCAGAAGCATGGCGAACGATATTTTCGCATTCTGGTAAATAACGCCGAAGACGAAAATCAGGCCAAGGCCATATACAAACAAATCAGCAAGGTAGCGGATCATTTCCTGGATGGAATATCTCTTGACTATGCAGGATCCATTCCCAAGGATCCACACATTCCAAAAGCGGTAATGCACCAGAAGCCGGTCATTGAACTTTTTCCAAAAGCTTTATCATCCCAAGCTTTCAGACAGATCGCCCAGCGCTTGCTAAACTCACCACCACAGATGGATCACGGCAGCGTAAAGCTATTCTGGAAAAAACTATTAGGAGTATCGTGACCAACTTCGAAGGGTCATCAGGTGGATAAAAAAAGATTAAACCAGATTGAAAGAAATGAAAAAATATTAGCCCATCTTCACCTGGTTAAATATTGTGCTCTCCGGCTATTAAACCGGCTTCCCCAGAACAGCATCGATTTCAACGATCTATTCAGCGCCGGCGTATTAGGACTCATGGACGCCGTTGAAAAATTTGACCCGGCTTTTGGTATTCCCTTCGAAAAATACGCACTCATAAGAATCAAAGGAGCGATGTTAGATGAGATAAGGTCAAGCGATCCCATACCCAGAGCCGTCAGAGCCAACATTGCCAGACTCGAAGATGCGATATCCCGTCTGGAAATAAGACTTGGACGAATGCCTGAAGAACATGAAATAGCTGAAGAACTGGGAGTAACTCATGACCAGTTTCGTCAAATGCTTGACGAAGCAAAATGTGTTTCGCTCTTTTCCCAGTCCCTTGATGAAATACTGGAGTCAGGAACCCACCCGGAAAGTCTTGTCCAGTCAGATGAAGAACCGTTGAAAGAGCTTCAGAGAGAGGAGCTTTCGGCAATCCTTGCGGAACTTATCTCTCAACTGCCAGAAAGAGAACAACTTATCCTTTCGCTTTACTATTATGAAGAACTCACCATGAAAGAAATAGGCCAGATTCTCGGTTACACCGAATCCCGGGTTTCCCAGTTACATACGCAGATTCTTCTGAAACTCAGAGTAAGACTTAAAAGGAGGCTTTTTTCGGTCAAAGTTCCTGGTTCTCTCGACTAAATTCAATAGGGGATCACAATGAATCTCCCAGAAGGCAAGATTTCTTTAGTAGTTGCACTGGCCGGAGTTGTCCTGAGCTTATTGTTTTTTGCCTCAAATAATTTATCATCGGCAGATCCCTCTGGATCTTCCGGAATAATAAAAATCAAAGCTCCCGTTCCTCAACTTCCCTACGTTTCTAATCGCTCTTTTTACCTGCTCGTGAACTCAGGCGAAGGAGAACAATTAATACGACTTGATCTGGCTTTTCATTTCAGAGGGATAAATCAACAGGAATGTTTTGAAAGAAACGATAGAATATTTCGTGACATGGTCTATCGACTTTTAAAAGACCAGCACCCCCAGAAAAATACGGTTAAGGAATGGAATACCATTCTCAGAGACCATATCGCACAGCAGCTAACTGTATTGCCGGGAAGATGCAGGATTGCTGACATCGTTGCTGAATCCATTCAGAGGTTTTAGAAACGATGGGGACGGCCCTATCATGGTTAGACTACTTACACTTTGCCTTCAATGCTGTGCTTATAGTTCTTTTGAGTGTGCTTATCTTTCGTAAGAAACCCGAAAAGACTTCAAGACATGAAGAAGAAGCTTATGAAAAGGCTCAGGCTCTTGCCAGATCTCTCACGGAAATTGCAAAAGAGCATGAAACCATTGCCAGGCAGTTTGAAATTAACCTTGAAAACAAGAAATTGTTAATTCGTGATTTAACCACCCAGCTTGACCGGCTACTGACCGAAGCAAAGGAAATAACTTCGAGGCTGGAAAAGCTTTTGCGGGCAGCTCAAGAAATAGAAACCGGAGCTCATTTCAACATAAAAAACCCGGAACATGAAAAAATCATTCAGCTAGCTCAGAAAGGCTTTACCATTCAGTCTATCGCCCAGCAAATGCAAAAACCCATAGGGGAAGTTGAACTGATCATAAATCTCTATAAGGCCTCACTGAAAAAGAAAGATTACGATTAACTGATTGGGTAGAAACAACCCTTGTGGCTGTCCTTATTTAGCTCGTAGCTACCAGCCTCTCCTACTGTGTCATTGCGAGGAGCGAAGTGACGAAGCAATCTCCTCATTGCCCTTCTCCCGCTCCCGCGTCATTGCGAGCCCGAACGAAGTGAGGGCGAAGCAATCTCGTCATTGCGAACGAAGTAAAGCAATCTCGTCATTGCGAGCCGGAAGCGAAGCAATCACCACGGCCACTTCGTGGCCTCGCAATGACACAATGGGATTGCCACGACCGTCTTGCGGCGGCCTCGCAATGACACCTACATTCGTCATTGCGAGGAGCGAAGCGACGAAGCAATCTCCTCATTGCCCTTCCCTCGTGTCATCGCGAGCCCGAACGAAGTGAGGGCGAAGCAATCTCTTTGCCGTGACAAACTCGGGTTTTCGGATGGCATTGTTATTGCAAATCCAAAAACACGGAGGTGACGAATATGCGCATAGGATATTACGCTGCTGCCCTAAGTTCCAAAGAACAGATGAAGAGGCTGGAAGTACTTAGTAACAATCTGGCGAACGTTAATACACCCGGTTTTAAACGAGAAGATGTCAAATTTACCGACTTTCTCTACGAAGAAACTCGTACCCAAATGAACCAGGGTAATGTCAAAACTACGTCGCAGCCCCTGGATGTTGCTCTGGTGGGAGAAGGTTTCTTCAAGGTTCAAAAGAAAGACGGAATTTTTTACACCAGAGCCGGAAATTTTACTCTGAATGCCTCAGGACAGCTGTGTCTTCCTGACGGCTCTCTGGTACTGGGCAAAAACAACCAGCCTATAACATTGAAAAGCTATAACGTAATTATCGATGAAAAAGGCCGCATTATAGAAGAGGGAAAAGTTGTCAGTGAGCTGGCCGTTGTGAGCTTCAATAAATCCGTAAATATGGAAAAAGTCGGCTTTAACCTCTTCAAACCCTCTGACCAGAATGCAAAAGAGGAAAATCCTAAAGACACCATTGTAAAACAGGGAAGCCTTGAAGAAGCAAACGTCAACATAGTAGAAGAGATGACCAAAATGATCGATACCATGCGAGGCTTTGAAGCTTATCAGAAAACTTTCCAGACTTTCCATGAAGAGGATCGGCAATTAACCCGAAGAACCGTAACCAGATAGATCTTATCAGGGGAGGTATAAACCATGATAAGAAGCCTATGGACAGCCGCAACAGGGATGTCCGCTCAGTCCTTAAATATGGACGTTATAGCCCATAACCTTGCCAATGCTCAAACCACGGGCTTCAAGAAAAGTCGGGCAAATTTTGAAGACCTTATCTATCAGACCATTGTGCCGCCTGGAGCAGAAACGGCAACCGACACTAAAACTGCTTCAGGTGTCCAGATCGGAATGGGCGTAAAAGCCGTTTCTGTTCAGAAACTGTTCAGTCAGGGTAACTTCGTTCATACCGAAAATCCTCTTGATCTGGCCATTGAAGGCAAGGGCTTCTTCAAAGTTCTAAGAGGCACAGAGGAAGTCTACACCAGAAGCGGATCCTTCAAATTAGACGCCGACGGATACCTGTGTGATGCCGAAGGGAATCGTCTTCAGCCGGAAGTTAGTATTCCTCGTGAAGCCGTATCGATTAACATAGACGCCGGCGGAAAGCTCACCGCTCTTGACCAGAACGGCACTGCTCTCGTAACCCAGACCATAACTATCTATGACTTCCCTAACCCGGGCGGGCTTTTAAGTGTAGGTAAGAATTACTTTAAGCCTTCCGATGCTTCCGGTGAAGCGGTCGAAGGGACCCCGGGCACAGAGGGATTCGGAACCATACTTCAGGGATTTCTCGAAAACTCCAATGTCAACGTCGTAGAAGAAATGGTTAATATGATCGCAGGGCAGAGAGCATACGAAGCAAACTCGAAGATAATCAAAACGGTAGATGAAATGCTTCATATTGCTAACAACGTCAGGGCATAGCGAAATTAACATAACGTCTGGAGAGAAAGCAACGGAGCCGGCAATATGTCATTGCAATCCTCCTGTTCACTGTGTCATTGCACTGTGTCATTGCGAGGAGTCCGCCTATGGCGGACGACGAAGCAATCTCTTATACCGCGAGATTGCCACGCCTGCCTTCGGCGGGCTCGCAATGGCGGTGGAAGGGGATTGCCACACGCCCTCCGGGCGCTCGCAATGACTTAGAGGGAAACGGCGGACTCGCAATGACGGAAAAAATGGACGCGACATCGCAATGACAGGGCTTTGCAAAGGTCTGAAGGTGATTAAAAAGCCGGGTGCTGCAATGGTTAATACACCCGGGGGAGGAATACGATGAAGGCGCGCAACAATATAGCAACGATACTTGTTATTGTCGTCTTCGGAATTCTAAACTGTGCTAAGAGTTCCTTTGCTCTTTCGCCCTTAGCCACACTCCAGATAAAAGACCATGTTGAAATATCAAAAAGCGGTGTATACCTCGGGGACATAATCGTACCCGAATCCGTGCCTTCAGACTGGATGGATCATTTTTCTTCCATCTATATCGGGGAAGCTCCACAGGTGGGTGAAGTCAAATACGTTCAGGTTGATTTGCTAAAGAGCTACATCAAAAAAATCATCGAAGGAAATGGTCAAAATGTCGATCAGGTCAATATGATTATCCCCTCTGAAATTGTCGTAACCAGAAAATCCACAAACATCCCGAAGGACGAAATAGAAAAAGCCTTCAAGGAATACGTAATGAAACATATTTCATGGAAGCCTGAATACGTAGAGATTCATGATATTCGAGTGGCCGGTGTTCCGGTTGTGCCGGCAGGAGAAAGAACCATAAACGTAGCCTCCGAATCGCAGGAACTGAAAGGTGGCAATACGGTCCTTAACTTTCAGGTAATCGTTGACGGTCGCCCGGTCCAGTCTTTCACTGTAACCGGAGTGGTGGATCTCTATGAAGATGTTCTGAGCGCTGCGAGAAACATCCCAAAAGGCTCAATACTTCAACCAGAAGACATTACAATTAAAAAGGCAAAAGTGACCGATGATCCTAAAGGCTACGCCGTAAAAGAACTGGACGCCGTGGGAAAGAAAACTCTAAGAGACTTTTCAGCCAATGAGCCTATCAAGCTCTCCTACCTTGATAATCCCGTAGTTGTAAGCAAAGGAAATATCGTTCGAATCGTTGTAAACAAACCGGGCCTTATACTTTCCGCCCGTGGAGAAGCAAAAGACGACGGAAGAATTGGCGATCGCGTCAAAGTAATGAACCTGTCGTCGAAGAAGATTATCCAGGGGTGGGTTAAAGACCGCGAAACCGTCATTGTTGCGGAGTAATTTCTATGAAAACAATGTTTCCTGAAAACCCCCGTAAGCTTCCAATTCAAAGGAATGGCGGTACCGGGCTCAGTCTAGGAGTGGCGCTGGCATGTTTATTCATAGCTTTAGCTTCGGGCTGTGCCACTCTGGATAAACACGCAGACGTACCAGATCAGGCTCAACTTACTCCCCCACCCCAGCTTTCTCCCCCATCGCCGCCTGCTACTACGCCGACGTTACCCAATCCACCATCGGCATCAATTCAACAGCAGCCTATGCCCCAGCCATCAGGTTCAATATGGACAAATCAAAGCGGTTCATTATATCAAGACATAAAAGCCCGTAACGTAGGAGATATTGTAACCATTACTGTCAGCGAATCTGCTGATGCGTCAGAGGAAGCCACAACCGAAACGAAACGATCACACGACTGGGGAGGGAGCATCAGCGCCTCAAATCCTGCAGTTGCTGGAAAGAACCTCCTGGGTGGAGCAACCGCCCTGGATTACAGCGCCCAATTTGGAAGAGGAAACAAAGGTTCAGGTAAAACCACCAGAACTAACACGGTCAAGGCTTACATGACGGCGACCGTCGTAGATGTTCTTCCGAACGGAAACCTCGTCATCCGTGGATCGCGATGGGTAAAGGTCAACGACGAGCTTCATCAGATCGTTCTGGAGGGCGTCATTCGTCCTGTTGATATTTCCCGTAACAATACGGTAATGTCTCAGAATATAGCAGATGCTAAAATATTCATTGTGGGAAAAGGTCCCGTGTCAAGACAACAACGCCCTGGTTGGTTAGGGCAGATCATAGATCTCCTGTTTCCCTTCTAGGAGGGGATAAAATGAGGAGAAGAAAACTTCTGGCACGATTATTCATTCTGGTGACCGCTATACCGATCATCATCCTAGTTACGTGCAGTATTGCACTGACAGCTCGAATTAAAGACATCGCTCATTTTGCCGGAGATCGTCCGAACATGCTTGTGGGATACGGACTGGTGGTAGGACTCAACGGCACCGGGGACAAAGAAAAAACTCAATTCACGGTGAGCACTCTGGCAAATCTCCTCGATAATATGGGCATTCATGTGGATCCGGCTCAGATAAAAATCAAAAACGTTGCCGCCGTAATGGTTACAGCAAAACTGCCCCCTTTCGCCAGACAGGGCATGAGGGTTGATGCTCAGGTTTCTTCCATAGGTGATGCAAAGAGTCTCCTTGGAGGCACTCTTCTTCTGACCCCCCTTCAGGGGCCAGACGGGCAGGTCTACGGCGTTGCCCAGGGACCTATCATCGTAGGGGGATTTGCCTTTGGAGGTGCGGCAGGCGGAGGCGTTCAACGGAATCATCCGACAGTTGGCTACATCTCAAACGGAGTCCTTATTGAAAAGGATCTTCCCATTTCTTACGATGGAGTTGAATACCTTTCGCTTACTTTGAACCAGCCCGATTTTACAACGGCAAAAAAGATAGCCGACACCATAAATAAGAATTCAGGCAGCAATATTGCCACTCCCGAAGATGCCGGTACTGTAAAAGTTAAGATTCCTGAAGGATACAGAAAAAATCTAATAGAATTCATAGCGTCGGTAGAAAACATGGAAGTTATCCCCGATAGCGTTGCCAAAATAGTCATTAACGAAAGAACAGGAACTATTGTCATGGGGGAAAATGTCCGTATAGCTCCGGTAGCGGTAGCTCACGGGAATCTAACTGTGACCATAACCGAAAAACCCTATGTATCACAGCCGCTTCCATTCAGTCAGGGACAGACCGCCGTCGTGCCCCAGACCACGGTGGAAGTCAAGGAGCAGAAAGCTCATCTCGCAATCGTAGGTGGTGGTGTAACAATCAGTCAGGTGGTTGAAGGGTTGAATGCTCTGGGAGCGACACCGAGAGATCTCATAAATATACTTCAGGCCATAAAGGCAGCAGGAGCTATTCAGGCAGAGCTGGAGATAATGTAGTTGCTTTGTGGCTTCGGTTTTCGTGGTGACGAGATTGCTTCGTCGTCCAACAGAGGCGGACTCCTCGAAATGACACCTGTTGTTTACGTCATTGCGAGCCCGAACGAAGTGAGGGCGAAGCAATCTCATAAAAAAACAATGATGAGATTGCCACGGCCACTTCGTGGCCTCGCAATGACACACACTCGTCATTGCGAGGAGCGAAGCGACGAAGCAATCTCATAAAAAACAATGACGAGATTGCCACGCCAGCCTTCGGCGGGCTCGCAATGACAGGTCGGGATTGCCACGGCTGCCTTACGGCAGCCTCGCAATGGCGGTGGAAGGGGATTGCCACGGCCACTTCGTGGCCTCGCAATGACGAAGGTAGGGTACACACTAATGCCCGGGGATAAGAAAAACATCAGTAACACGACTTCCGGTGACAAAAAGGCCGGGTGGTTCATAACCTACACAGATCTCTGCACCCTGCTCCTGACCTTTTTCGTCCTGATATTTTCCATGTCAGTAATAGATCCCGATCGTAGGAAAGAGGCTCTTAACTCACTCATCGGCGCCTTTAAATTCCTCCCTGAAGGGCGGAGTCTGTCAGGTAAGGAAAAGCCCGATGTTATTCCGAAACCCTCTATTCCAATGACTCAACCATCATCCCTGACCGAGGGAACTCTCAAACAACTCTCCACAGGTGGACTTTTTGGACCCGAAGCTGATATACTTCGCGAAGAAGATCGCATCATGATTCGATTCACAGATCGCCTTATCTTCGAAGAAAGATCGTCGGTATTACTACCCGAAGGCGAAAAATATCTGACAGCTCTGGGAACGTATTTGAAAAACGACAATCAGGAAATAGAAATTCGAGGCCATACAGACCCGTTCGAAGTAATAGACCTGCCTGATCGAGAATCCTTCTCCTGGAGGCTTTCAACAGAGAGAGCGCTTTCGGTATACCGGCTTTTTATAAGACTGGGTATAGCCCCTCAAAGGATGAGCGCACACGGCATGAGCTTTTTCCATCAAATAGTAGCTGGAAACCAGTTTCCATCTCTCAGATATAGGAACCGGCGAGTGGAAATCCTTCTGGGAAAAAACCCGTCCATACCGGCAAACATTTATTCTCTAAAGGCCGATAAAAAAACGTTCTTCCAGTATAAAAAGCTTTTCTTTCCTTTATTTGGTGGGGAGAGTGGAGAAAATGCGGGAAAAGGCCGGCCGGAAAATTAACTCAAAAGAACAGCTACCAGACCCGACCAGAGCTCCATGGATGATCACGTTTGCCGATCTTTGCACCCTTCTTCTCACCTTTTTCGTGCTCCTGGTTTCCATGTCATCTCTTGACGCTCAGGCTATCCGTAAAGCTCTCCAGAACTTCGGCCAGAAGGGAGGACTCCTTTTCTTTCAGAAACTTGAAGACATCACTCACTCACCCATGGTCGTACTGAGAAAGGTAATGGGTAGCATTGAAGATATCAGGCATGTGGAAATACGAAAGATCGAAGAATTGCAGGAACTTTCCGAGGAACAGCTCGAACATATCCTTTCCACCCGACAATTGATTCTTTACAGAGTGAACGAACAAACAAAAGCTTTAACCCTTATCCTCAACAACGATATCCTGTTTGAAAGCGCAGGCGCTCAACTGAAACCGGCCGCATACCCCGTACTTGACGGCATTGCTACGTTTCTTAAAACCTCCAGCTACATGGCGTTCGTCGACGGACATACAGACAATTTGCCACCCGCTGCGCAAGGTCAGTTTTCTTCGAACGACGAACTGTCTTTCGCACGGGCAAAGGCCGTGCTGGAATACCTCATAGAAAAGGGAGGAGTTCCGCCGGAAAAACTCGCCGCAGGCGCCTACGGTGACAGGATTCCTCTTGGCGACAATTCTACTCCTGCCGGCCGCGCTCTAAACAGGCGAGTGGAAATAACCCTGAAACCGGTTAAAAGCGACTCATGACTGGTGACGATCATCTTCACCACCTTGTCATTGCGATGGCTTTTTGTTGTCATTGCGAGATTGCTTCGCCTTCGCTTCGCTCCTTGCAATGACACCTGGCATCGTCATTGCAAGGCTGCCGTAAGGGAGCCGTGGCAATCCCGACCTGTCATTGCGAGCCCGCCGAAGGCGGGCGTGGCAATCTCATCGTGTTATTGCGAAGCCACAAAGTGGCCGTGGTGATTGCTTCGCTTCCAGCTCGCAATGACGAGATTGCTTCGCCCTCACTTCGTTCGGGCTCGCGATGACACGGGGGAAGGGCAATGAGGGGACTGCTTCGTCGTCTCGCTCCTCGCAATGACACATTGCGAGATTGCTTCGCCTTCGCTTCGCTACGGCTCGCAATGACGTAAAAGTAAAATAAAAATGAAAACGCGGCCTTGCAACGACACTCTAAACTCAGCTCGGGTCGCTTGAAACCATAAACGGAGGCCGAAATGGAACCGATAATTAACAGTGTGCAGAAGAACTCTCTGACTCAGAAACCTCTGGAAGCCAGAAAAGAGGAACTTAAAAAGGCGTGCAGGGAATTTGAAAGCCTCTTCACGGCATACATTTTGAAAAGCATGAGATCGACGGTGCTGAGAGCGGAAGAGCCGCAGCAGGCGAGAGAAATATACGAAGCGATGTTTGATGAAGCTCTCGCCAGGGAAATAAGCCTTTCAGGAGCCTTAGGGCTTGGCGACCTTATTTATAAACAGCTCGAGCCGCTTCTGGAGGCTGAGGCAAAACAGAAGCCGCTAAAGGAGGACACGCCGTGAAACGGACGGTAGAGGAAATTTTTTCCCTGCTGGATGAGCTTAAGTGGACTCTTGAGGAAGAAAACAGACTTCTCAAGAAGATGGATCGAAAGGGGCTTATGGAGCTTCTTCCAAGGAAACTTTTTCTCGTCGAACAACTGGAAAAACTGGGTCAGGACGTTTCAACACTCGCCACCCTTGTGAAGAAGAATCTCGCCCTGAAAAGGGCTCTTTCGGATATCAAAAATCTAAACGAAACAAACCGCCTTTTTGTCGAAGAGTCTCTATCTTTGTGGAATGACTTCCTATCAGCCCTGCTTCCAAAGCAATACCGTCAGGACGGCAGGACAGAAACGGCTCCCGTGCCATACCGGGGAGTGACATTAAGAATGGAGGCCTGAAATGGCGAGTTTAATTCAGGCGCTGGAGACGAGTAAGCTCACTTTGCTCAATACCCAGACTCAGATCCAGACCACAAATCATAACATCTCCAGAGCCGACGATAAGACTTACCATCGTCAGACTGTAAAGCTGGTTACAAATCCACCGCT
Organism: uncultured Syntrophobacterales bacterium; assembly: GCA_964634695.1. GTDB lineage: Bacteria > Desulfobacterota > Syntrophobacteria > Syntrophobacterales > Thermodesulforhabdaceae > JAOACS01. Next base: position 15,436 of record CAZWJX010000016.1, read on the forward strand.
GAGAGATGGAAAATTTCTCATCGGTATCGGCGCAAAGATTCAAAACATACTTCAGGGCTGGGATCCTTTGCTGGAGCAGCGTTTTCTCAGGTCCATCTCTCTTCAGAAGGACTACGAAACAAGGTCATCCTATTTAGAACTACTCTCTGCCTACATGCGAGACGATGGTGAATCCGGAATTTCCGCAGCACTTCAAGCCTTCTGGAACAGCTGGGATGCCTTTGATGCCAATCCCGACGGCGCGGCAGAAAAACAGAACGTGGTTCAGACGGCAAAAACTCTTGCAGACATGATCAGAGAAGGCTACAACGACTTGCAGAAACTTTCGGAAGATATCGACAACGATCTCTCTAAAACAACGGCTCGCATAAATAACCTTCTCCAGCAAATTTCGGATTATAACACTAAAATAAGATTGGCAGAAGGTAGCGGAGCGCAGGCAAACGACCTTCGAGATCAACGCTACGCCCTCATTCAGGAACTATCTCAATACATGCCCATAAAGATTTCAACTCCAGATGAATGGAAGACAATTACCATAACCACAGACGACTCCCTTTGGGGTGCGTCCCTGGGTCTCGTGACTCAAACCGGTGCTCAGACTATCTCTACAAACATTGATAATGCTGGTAATCTGACCGTAAACAACGGCATGGGAAGCATAACACTGTCTGATCCACAGGGTGGAAAACTTTCAGGGCTGGCTCAGTCGAAGGGGCAGGTTCAGAACACAATGTCAAATCTAGATACCTTAGCATGGCAACTTTTTGCAAATGTTAGATTTAACTTCACCCCGGTCTTCTCCTCGCCATTCGCTATAAATTTTGATGTGTCTCTTACTACTAACATGCTATCACTCGCTGCAAACACAACCACCACACCTTCCCAGGCCTATCAGATCTCACAACTTCAGAATACGCCGATTCCCGGTCTCGGTAACCAAACCTTTTCGGAATTCCTTGCCCAGATGCAACATGACATAGGCTCAGCTAAACAATCGGCCGATGACCGCATGGATTTTTATTCAACTCTTCAGTCCACTCTGGAACAAAAACAGCAAAGTGTTTCGGGTGTTTCTATCGACGAAGAACTTGTGGATCTTATTAAGCTCCAGCACCTTTTTCAGGCGGCTGCAAAAGTCATTCAGACCACATCGCAGCTTCTTGATACGGTGGTACACATGGTGTAGCAGGACTGAAAAGGGGGGAGGGAGTCGTAATGACGGTAACGGCTGTCATTGCGAGGCCACGTTCCTTATTCCGTCATTGCGAGGAGCGAAGCGACGAAGCAATCTCGTAAAAAACAATGATGAGATTGCCACGCCCGCCTTCGGCGGGCTCGCAATGACGGTGGAAGGGGATTGCCACGGCCACTTTGTGGCCTTGAAATGACACAAAAAAGGAAAACACGGCCTCGCAAATGACATATTACGCAGGATTGTATCACTCTCACATTGTTCGGGCTCGCAATCACTCACAGGAAAAAGGAGGACTACAAAATGCGAGTAAGCTTTGCTCTCACCTATGAAAACCCGGTGAGAAACATATTTACCAAACAAAAGCAACTCCGACACCTTCAGGACGCTATCTCTCAGGGGAAAGGACTGCTTGACCCCGCCGATAACCCGCTTAACTGGTCAAACGCTATGAATATTAAAACAGCCGTCGCAAAGGCGGAACAGTGGAAAAAAAATATCGACTTCGGCACGAACTGGAACAACACCACCGAGGGGTATCTAAACCATCTGAACGATTTACTCACAAAGGCCAGAGAAGTCGCCATAAGGTCTATCAAAGATAATTCCAGCGAAACCATAGCGGCTAATGTGCAAGAGCTTGATCATATACTCAGAGAAGCCATAACTGTTGCAAATGCAAAATATCAGGATCGTTATCTGTTCTCAGTAAATGAGACCGGAAGCACTTTGTTTGGTTATACCGAAACAAACGGCGAAATCAGTTCTATAATCAACCCCTTTTTCCCCCCACAAATGGCAGATCCACTGGAAATTTCTGTAGGAGAATCCACATCAGTTCGAATTAACGTGGACGGTGAAAGGTTGTTCTTTGATTCTAACGGAAACAGCATTCTTGATAATTTGCTGGCTCTGAAAGAAGCGGTAAAAGCCAATGACACCTCGTCAATAAGCACCGCAATGGGACAGATCGAAAAGGACCAATCCCGGGTACTGGAAGCTCTGACCACCGTAGGAACTACACTTAACAGGCTGGAAGCCAGAAAAGACGCCCTTGATGCTGTAACCATCTCTCAGCAGGAGCGACTGGAAGATCTGGAAGAAACTGACATGGCTAAATTGACCACCGACTTCCAGCTAACGGCCACAGCTTTACAGGCGGTTTATCAATCCACAGCCCGGGTATCGGGTCTGACACTGCTTCAGTACATATAATTTTTGCGGCCTACGCCCGTCTTTTCAACCTTCAGGGGAGAGGCAATCCTTTTTCGATCGAATTAAATCGCTATTCTGTAAACGGCCTCAACATCAGAAATCCTATTTGTAAGAGAATCCTTTGCAATCGATCGAATCCGATAAAAAAAATAATATGGTTTATTTCCACCTGTACCAGTTGGAGGTGGAGGAAAAACGAGGCTCTCAAATCCGGGAATAGGAAGACGGTTCAAGCACTGAACAGTCAAATGGATATCAAACTGCCCCTGCAATTGCCCCTGACTGGTCGATATTCTCTTGGCCGTTTGGAGCTTTAATTCAACCACTTTGGACGAATCACATTTATATATTCCGTTATATATTCCGCTATCGTAGTCGGTTCCCATTGGAATTCCAAGGCCTTCCCGGAGATTTCCGGGAAGTTCTCCCTTATAGGATAGAACATTCTTTATTATCGCCGTGCCATGTTCTATTCCACCTAATGCGGCCTCCTGAGCGGTGCTAAACTGTTTGTTGATGGTATTTATTTTAATACCACTCTGAAGCATATAAAAGACGCCACCGATAAGAGCAATCGTCGCTATAGCAATTATAAGAGAGGTAATGATGGCTATTCCACGTTCGGAAAATAGACTGTTTTTTCTAAAGTCGTCCATCGGTAGTGCCTTTCCTCCTCCGTAAAGTTTACCGTTTCTTCATTATCTGTTCCAAGATCCTTAAACAGCGATATGTAACTATGGGGAAATACTGTGTCTTTGTCTCTCGGGCTTGACTGCACAACTAAGCCTATCCTCATAAGCCGCAATGTATCCGTATCCAAGCAGGACGTGCTTTGCCACAGGATCTCGTTACCATGAATACAGCCGTATCTGAAGGCCATCGTTTTAACACAGTCAAGAACCGGCGCTGCCGTATCGGCAGGGGAATCCTTGGGAGTCTTTGAGCGCACAAGAACCGCCGTTGTATCTGCACACATTTTTGGCTTTGTGGAAGCTGTTGCGCTGAGATAATAGCTCGTTTCATAGCATTCGGAAATTGGGCCCGAATCTACAGTTGGTATCCACACAGCCATTTTGCCCGCGATTACTTCGGTTTCTGCATATTTCTGTACAGTTTGAAGCGTGCTACCGGAACTTCCGACTTTGAAAACCCCCAGCGTGCTGAGAGAATTATTAACGGTATCTATTACCATAACATAGCTTCCACTTGTTATCTCATAACCGGGTTTTAGTTTTAAATTGGTAGTATCGCTATCAACAATTGCCCATTTGCCCGAGCCTTTCCTGTCGCCGCTGGCAGTGCTTCTTATAACAACAGATCCCGACTGAGCCACTACAGCGCCTTTAGAATCCCTTATACACACCTGAGAGTTCAAGTTATACTTGCTCGAAGGAAGCCCAAACCCCGCAGCGTGCATATCTTTGAACATTTCCTCCAGCGACCCGCCCACGTCCATTTCAGTTTTTACTATTTTCTGCGTGGCTGTTGATGTCCGAAGTATTGACACATACTGAGGAAAAATTATAGCCAGAACTATGGCTATAAGAGCCATTGTTACAAGCAGTTCGGTCAGGGAAAATCCCTTTGAGTTATTACTTGCGGTCATCTTGCAACCCTGTAAGCCCTATCTGTGGTTACTGTTATCTTTTTTAAACTATAGACCCTATTATTTATGCCGCTTACAACGTCAGCAACAGACGTATCCCTGGGCTCCGGTTCAATCCAGTAAACGGTAACTACGATTTTAGCCTGATTCGAATAACCGCAAGGGTAATACCGAACGCTCCAGATTCCGTAAAAGGTTGTACCACTATCTGTCTTACGAACTGGATTTATAGAGTCATACGATGTGACGGATGTGCCGGAGGTATCAGGATGATCAATTTCGGGGTTAGCGGTCCCGTATATCTCGGAAGATGCTAGATTCCCATCATGATCTGCATCATAAATATAAAGAAGGTTCGAACCCAGTGGATTTGCGAACATTTCTGTTGAAACCGGATTATTTGTACAGTCCACCAGCTCCCCCGTATCGCTGTTATATTTAAGATATTTACTCGCGTTTGTGTCTTTAGGCTTCACCAGTGGACTATCTGCAGGAAGAGATCTGAGACGTTCGGCAATATCAAGAGCTATGGCGTATGCTTCCTGCCTTTTTCCGAGTGTTGTCCTTGCTGCAAGAGACATCATTGTAAAACTCACAAGCCCAATCGAGCATATTAGAAAAAACACCATCGCCACCAGAACCTCTACGAGTGTAAAACCAGCCTTTCTCTTACTGTTCATATTGTATTCTTCCCGATGAACTTATGGTTACAAATTTTACGGACATGCTTTCACTTGCTATTGATATTGAAATCGTCGTCATACCGAGTCCCCAGATAGCATCTCTGGGAACACCTTTCCGGTCAAACCATATTTTTGTAACTGTAGAGCTACTGCAAGAACTTGTACAGCACAACGATAAGTTCCGAGGTATACTTCTGGTTTCCAATATAACAACCGATTCACCGGAGGTTACCATGTAATCGCCGGGAAGGCAGAGATTGTCTTCACCGCAGTCATCATCTTTCAAGCACTGAATCGCAGCATCGTTACTGCATCTTCCGTCTTTCGCTACAACAAGTGAAAACCTGTCACTTCCACAGTACACACCATGGGGCATAGATGTCATCGATAACCAACGAGCACGCTCCAAAGATGAAACCAAGTCGCTCCTTAGCTTTGTTAACATGGCCTGACGGTAAGTTCCTATCGCATAGTTACCGATTGCAATAAGGAGAGCAACTATGGCTATTGCCACTAGCAACTCTATGAGAGATAAACCTTTGCTGTTATTTCCCATGCCGACTCCGGTTATTTTGCCAGCCAGTGTATAAACATATCCTTTGGCGGATTTGGCTGACTTATTTTTTGCCCTACAATTCCGCCGCTTAACTGAGTAAAGGCCATAGCTTCTTCCCCCGCTTGCCATACCACTATGCTTTCTTTTGTAGGTGGAGGTCCTTTCCCTACTTCTACTTCCGCTACAATGATCACTTTTGTCAAGTCTTCGTGGATTGTTCCACCAGATGTTAAAATAATAGGTTGATAGTGTGGAGTACCGGTAGTATAGTACACGGCCAGTAGTTTTGCATCCCCTCCAGCAGAACAGGGATCACTTGAAGGAGCAAAAGGCGTTGCCAGTACCGCCCCTCCGGTAACACGAGGTGATGAATAAAGCTTTTTTCCTGAAAGAGTCAGCTTCCAGCCGTATTTTGTAAAATTAAGTTTTCCAGCTCCGGCATCGTAAGTATAAATTTTATTTTCAATGCAATGAATAGCTTCCCTTTCCCGTTGGTTGTTACACAGTGCAAGATCTCCTGTAGCTCCTGCAAGAACTGCCCCGGACACTTCGGTTATTGCCAGATTAGACCCGGTCGGACACGGACCGCAGGTCCAGACTCCATTACTATCTTGATGACAATAGCCTTCGGATATGATTGTATTTCCAGGACACAGACAGCTATACTTTTGGGCTTTTGCATCCGTAAACTTTATGTTCGTTGTGTCGTAAAGCTGACTTTCTGTCAGTTCATTGCAGGTTCCGCTTCCTTTCCAGCATGCATCAGGTTCTATAATTCCAAAGAATTTTTCATTAGTTGGAGCTACGTGAAGGCTGTTAACATAAATACCGGTCCCGAAATACAGCCATCTCACATTGTTGGTGTCATGGGTTACTATAGGAGCTGCAAAAACAGGTCTCCCGGCGTCAATCACCTTTGTGACGGTCCAGTTTTTGGGGTCCAGTTGGTAACTCGAACCGTTTCTAATTCTCACTCTGTATAAAGCTCCCGTGCTGTCATTGTATGTTCCAAAATAAAGATCATCAGCCTGATAGTCTCCCTCGGGAAGGTCAAGATCTGTGGACAGGAAATCGCCCACAGCAACATTCGATGCACCCGGGATGCTCAACTCCTGAAGCACGTCACCTGTTTTTAAATCAAATACATACAACTTGGGCTGAGCCGGGTATGTTATACTAAGAGTGGTAAGGCTGGTGGGACCACTTCCGATAACAAGATACCACCTACCGTTCTTATCTTTTTCGCCGAGCCTCACAATACCGGGTGTAGCAAAAGTAAGAGAATTATCCGGAAGTTGCTTCTCCCACAGAAGTTTAGGGCTTTTATGATTTGTTATATCAAAAACCATGATTGAAGAACTAAAGGTTTTGCCCCCCACAGTAATTTTAGTGCCGCCAAATCCCATCTGAGCAATCAAAAGGCGCCGCCAGCTGTTATGGTCTCTAACTCCATTGGGATCCCCACCAATAGAAGCATCAAACGCAGTAAAGGTAGTTTCCAGCATCGGGATGTGGCAGTAATTTTCCTGACAGTACCACCTGAGATAGGGGATCACATTTTGCGGTATGAATGCCCAGACTTCTTCACCGATTGTTTTTTCGGAGCTGGAGATTTTTGACACCTGTTTACCATCGTTATTCTGGGTCGGAGGAATAATATCTTCCATTTTCCCAAGCATGAAGGCATGGATCATACCGTCATTGGCGCCCATAATAACCAGGGATTCCTGATCCTTCATGACGTTCTTGATAAAATCTCTGTAGGTACCGTCGTTGTAACGTATATCATAGCCATTAAGTGCCTTATTTGTTACTATACGTGGTGTAGAAAAAACCGTGTCTCCCAGTTTCCATGCAGTTTTTATGTCAGAACCGCTGTCGTTTTCCTGCCTCAGGCGAAAAGATGCACCGGATGGGTTCGGTCTATCATAACCGCGAACGAACTTTATCACCGACTCAGCGCAACCATCATTACACGCTCCGAGATCGTCGCCATAATTCCAGTAGTTTTTCATCACACTTATGATACTACTGGTTGAATCAAAAGAAACAACTTCGCCTGAATCCACCACCCCGTTTCCATTGCTATCAAGCCAGGTTGTTATGTTCCGATTGTCAGGATCTCTTAACTTCAGAATTTCCCCAGACTTGAACACCGACAGCACGTTATCCAGCGAAACGCTATTGCTGGAACATGACTTGGGTTTACCATCGTTATCGAGATCGGTAAATACAGACGCCACGTATGCATTGTCCGGA
>CAZWJX010000016.1:22959-23411 GCA_964634695.1 uncultured Syntrophobacterales bacterium
GAGCGCTGAAAACGAATGTGAGCGGCAGATCCTTTTTTACATCCATAATTTTCACTTTGTCGGATTCTCCCTCAGTATCCGTATTCTCCCGTATCATTCCCACTGAATCGAACCAGAGGGACGCAAGTTCGCCTATCCATTTTATAGGCTTGTTGTCCATTATCTTTTCAGGATAATAATAGGTTCGTACCATCAGGGACGATTCGGTGTTAGATGAGGGAGGAAGAGCCACCACGGTTGTCCCTGAAGAAACTCGACGGAGAATATCCAGAAAAGCTGCTTCCAGTTTTTCTTCCATACGAAGAGGATTGTTCACCTTAAAGTAGGTATCGGGTACACCATCACCATTTTCGTCCCATTCTTCGGGAAGATCCGGGATATTGTTTCCGTTTATGTCTCGAAATCCACCCCACGTTGCCGCATACCACACTGGTTCTTTAAGCTGACCTGCA
>CAZWJX010000017.1:0-5082 GCA_964634695.1 uncultured Syntrophobacterales bacterium
GGGCTCGCAGTGACACAAAAGGTATCATTGCAGGCGTAGCGAAACAATCATTTTACCAATTTTTAGCTGTAAAGGCCTTTCTATGTCATGGAAAAACTATAAAGCTTTACTGGAACTTCTCAGGGCAGAAAGCGGGCATATCATAAAAGATTGGGGCGGGAAGGCAAGAGTGGCCCTTGTCTTTCCTAATACCTACTTTGTTGGTATGTCCAATCTTGGTTTTCAAACCGTTTATGGACTTTTCAATGATCTTGCGGACGTCGTTTGCGAAAGGTGTTTTTATCATGAAGATGAGTCTTCGCCTGTATTGTCGTTAGAATCAGGGAAGCCGCTCCATGAATTCGACATGGTTCTTTTCTCTGTTCCCTTCGAAATGGATTATCCTCACGTGCTCGAAATACTCCTTCGCTCCGGAATCCCTCTGCGATCAGAAGACCGCACGGAAATTCATCCTCTCGTTGCCGCAGGAGGAGTTACGGCATTTCTTAATCCCCAACCTCTTTCGCCCTTTATGGACTTTTTCTTTCTTGGAGACGCAGAAGTCTTTGTTTCATCCTTCTGGAATTTCTGGCGGGAGCGTCCTTTTGATAGGACTAAAAGACTTGCATGGCTTGAAGAACTTGCCCGATCTGTGGATGGCATATATGTGCCGGCTCTTTACGTTGAGCGTTACGGCTCTGACGGAACTATTTCCGACATTTCTCCCATTGTGCCAGATCTTCCTCATCGTGTTCCTGTTCAGAAAAGTTCACTGACCGGCCTTCCCCCGGCTAGAACGCGAATTTTTACCCCCAATACGGAATTCAGTAACACTTACCTTGTCGAAATCGGCCGGGGATGTGGGCGGGGTTGTCGATTCTGTGCGGCAGGTTTTATTTACCGTCCTCCAAGATTTCACAGCGCAAAAACCGTGCTTGAAACCGTTCACGAACGGCATCATTTCGAGGAGTCCGCTTCTGGCGGGCGACGAAGCAATCTCGACAATGCGAGCAAAGCGAAGCAATCTCGGCAATGCGAGCAAAGCGAAGCAATCACCACGGCCATTTTGTGGCCTTGTGATGAACGTGTTGGGGGATTTCCTTCACGCTGGGGACTTGTCAGCGCAGCCATTGGAGATTACCCGGAGCTGGACGCTCTGGCCGGAGTTCTTATCGAAAAGGGCGTGGAAGTTTCCTTTTCCTCTCTTCGGGCCGATGGCATTAAACCCGTTATCAAGGAAATATTCCAGACCGGCAAACATCAGGCCGTTGCTATTGCTCCCGAAGCAGGCTCAGAAAGGCTTCGTCGTGTAATAAATAAGAAACTTACAGATGATCAGATCTGCGAAGCCTGTGTGATGCTCACCGAAGCGGGAATCCGCCACCTCAAGCTCTACTTCATGATCGGACTTCCCACAGAAACCGAGGAAGATGTTGAAGCCATAGCATCCCTTTCCAAGCGTATCCGTCATGAAGTAATCCATGCCGCAAGAAGCGTAAAGAACCTCGGAACCATTGTGGTCAATATCAACTCTTTTGTGCCAAAGCCGTTCACGCCTTTTCAGTGGGTTCCCTTCGATGGCGTGCAGTCTCTAAAGCAAAAAATCAAAAAAATTCAAAAAATGCTGACGGGTTTTTCCAACCTTCGAGTGCACTCGGATGTGCCGAAATGGGCTTATCTTCAGGCATTGTTTGCTCGAGGCGATCGACGGGTAGGGATGATCCTCGAGACGGTGGTTAAGGAAAAAATCGGCTGGTCTTCGGCATTTCGAAGGATGCCGTGGAATCCCGATTTCTTTGTCATGAGAGAAAGAGGACAGAACGAACTCTTCCCATGGGAAATTGTCGATCACGGCATTGACAGAAAGTTTCTTTGGAAGGAATATGAACTGGCTATTGCCGGAAAGGAATCTCCGGGATGCCCGTTAGTTGCCGGCTGTAACCTTTGCGGAGTCTGTAAGACTCTGGAATCTAAGCGTAGGGAAGACTGAACCATGCGAACCGTGCCCGATTATTACAGCATCTTGGGAGTTTCGCCACAGGCAACGCCTGAAGAAATTAAAAAAGCTTATCGTAAGCTGGCTTTGAAATATCATCCCGATCGCAACCCGGGAAATCCTCAGGCGGAGGAGGAATTTAAACGCGTAAGCGAAGCCTACGCCGTACTGATGGATCCATCGAAGCGGGCTCAATACGACCGGATGCGGGCAGGAGCAAGTTACGGCTACAGAGATTATGATTTCGCCTATTCGCAGGAAGAAATCTTTCGGACTTTTTTTTCCAATCGTGAGGCTTGGGACATCTTTCAGGAACTTCAGCGAGAACTTTCCAGAATGGGGGTTCGTTTCGACGAAGATTTTCTGAACAGTATTTTCTTCGGTGGACGGCGGATTATCTTTAAAAGCGTTTTCTTCGGTCCCGGTGACTATAAAACGTCATATTCTTCTCCAAAGTATGAATGGGAAGACTACCGCAAAGAGGGAGATAAGCCTTACTCCGAGGGCGATTCTTTTCTTAAGGATACTCTTAAGTCGATAGTACACGCTGGGAAAAAGATTTTCGGCTTCATTGGCGATAAGCTCAAGAAAAAGAACGGTAAAAAGGAATCTTCCCCGCCTTCTCTCGACATGACCCTTGATCTTCCTCTCACAGAAGAACAGATGCTTAACGGCGGGGAAATTGATGTTATCATTCCCTGCGGTGATAAGGATAAAACCGTCAGTGTGAAGATTCCTTCCGGCATAAAACCGGGAGTCCGGATTCGACTGAAGGGCGTAGGTCCGGCTTCTGCCGATGGAGATAGGCGAGGGGACGTGTATTTAGCCGTCCGCCTTCGCCAGGAATAGATAATCAATCAAGGGAACGTCCCGTAAGTCTCTTCAGAGCCTCAACATAGCGTTGCCTCGTGCTGGCTATCACTTCAGGTGGAAGATGCGGCGGAGGATCCCCCGGTTTCCACCCGCTTTCCATCAGAAAATCTCGAACATACTGTTTGTCAAAGCTTTCTGGATTTTTCCCGATTTCATACCTGTCTTTCGGCCAGAAACGGCTTGAATCCGGTGTGAGAACTTCATCTACCAGAGCGATTTCGCCGTCAATTATTCCAAATTCAAATTTCGTGTCGGCTAAAATTATACCACGCTCGTCGGCGTATTCTGCCGCTCTGGTGTAAAGCGCAAGGCTCAGCTCTTTCAGTCTGGAAGCATTTTCCCGCCCGATGATGTTTTCCATCTGAGTCAGAGATATGTTTTCGTCATGTTCGCCGATTTCAGCCTTGGTGGATGGAGTGAAGATAGGCTCCGGTAATTTCTGAGCCTGCTTGAGCCCGGGTGGTAAGTGGATGCCGCAGACCTTACCGGTCTTCTGGTAATCTTTCCATCCCGATCCTACGAGGTAGCCTCTCACAATACATTCCACCGGAAATACCTTTGCTTTACGGACCAGCATGGATCGTCCGGCCAGCACATCTCTGTAAGGACGGCATTCGGCGGGAAAATCATCAACATTTGCCGATACGAGATGATTCTTGCAAACATCCTTCAGAAATTCGAGCCAGAAGACGGATAAAGCCGTAAGGATTTTACCCTTATCCGGGATAGGGTCGGGCATAACCACGTCAAAGGCAGAAATCCTGTCAGTTGCGACAATAAGAAGCTTATCTCCCAGGTCGTAGATGTCCCGCACTTTTCCACGTCCAGCGAGCTTCAGCCCCTCCAGATTGGTTTCGTAAACCGCTGAATCTACCGATTTCATTTTTCTTTCACTCCCTCTCTGTAAAATTGAATCAGAAACTCCGAATCCTTGGGCGACAGATCAAATTTTTTTATGGCTTCGTTGATAAAGCGATTAAGGTTTTGAGCTCCCTGTTCTTCAATCATGGATGAAACCCACTTAATCGCCTTTTTTATAGCTTCTCCTTCAGGCATTATGGTTGCCACGAACAAAACCTCCTTTAGTTACGAGTCTTATATCGTTTCTTTCTATTACCAACGAAAGTTACGTGTTCCTGCGGAATTTCGTCAATAAAGCGGCTTCTGACGGTCCTTTTCCCCTGTCTTTGGAGAGCCCAGCTCAGATGAAGATAGTTGGCAGCTCTTGTCATGGCAACATAAAGTAGCCGCCTTTCTTCCTCAATGCCTTCTAAATTTTCATCACCAAAGATTTCACCCATTGTTGATCTCCAGTGAGGCAGAAGCCCTTCCTCAACGCCGATCACAAAGACAACATCAAATTCTAATCCCTTTGCTCCGTGAAAAGTCATGAGCTTAACGCCAGAAGAGTTTTTATCTTTTTCTTCTTCGTTTTGTTCTTCCTGCATAAGAGCTGCTCTTTCGAGCAGTTCGGCAATAGTTTTGCTTTCAGATGCCATATAAATCAGCTGTTCTATATTTCCATGCCGATGCAGAAAATCTTCCTCATTTTTGGAATACTCACGCAGATAGTCGAGATAAGACGTGCGATTTATAAAAGACTCGATGGCTTCTCTTGGAGGCATTTTCGCAATATCTTCCAGGAGAATTTTGAGATTCAGAAGCTCCTTTGTGACTTTCCTGGATAGAATATTTGATTGAAGAGCTTTCCACGTAGCTTCCTGAAAAGACATACCCGGTTCTTTTAAAGCTTCGATCTTCTTTATTGTCGCCGCTCCAACGCCCTTTTTGGGAACCTCAAGCACTCGCTCAAAGGCCATATCATCTCTGGGATTTACGGCGCTTATGAGGTAGGCAGTAATGTCCTGTATTTCCTTGCTTTCGAAGAATCCTCTAGCTCCAACTATCCGATAGGGAATTTTTGCTTCACGAAAAGCTTCTTCAAACGGGAAAGAGCAAAAGCGAGTTCTGTAAAGCACGGCCATTGATTGAAAGGGCATACCCTCTTTGAAATGATATTCCAGACATCTGGATGCCACCCATTCGGCTTCTTCGTTTTCGTCCAGAAATTCCGCCATGATAATAGGAGGGCCCGGACGTCTGCTGAAACAGCGCTTTTCCAGCTTGATTCTGTTGTTGGCAATCAGAGCATCGGCTGCCGCTACTATAGGTCTTGTGGATCTGAAGTTTTCTTCCAGTCGAAAGACTGCACTTTCTTTGAATCTCTCGGGAAA
>CAZWJX010000017.1:5092-6031 GCA_964634695.1 uncultured Syntrophobacterales bacterium
GATCCGATCCCCTGAAACCGTATATGCTCTGATAGTCATCCCCGACTACCATCAGATTCCCATCTCGCATAAGGAATTCCGTGATCTCATTTTGCAGCCGATTTGAATCCTGAAATTCATCAACCAGAATGTAGTCGAAGCATTGCTGATAAAACTTCCTCACAGTCTCATCGTTTCTGAATAGATTGCGAACCAGAAGGAGTATGTCGTCAAAGTCCACAGCGTTAGCATTCTTAAGAGTTTCATTGTATTTCACGTATGCATCTATCAGTTTGGGGAGACGACGATGTTGTTCAAGAAACCTTTCAGGTTCTCCGCTGTTTTTTGCAAGAGAAATAACACCGTGGACGGTGTTGAGATATTTTGAGACGTCCACATTAAGACTTATGAGAGTTCTCTTAAGCACGGTTTTCTGTTGAGATTCGCTGTAAACTGAGATCGGCTGTTTATAGCCAAGCCTGTGAGCTTCTCGATTGAGGATCTTAAAGCATGCGCTGTGAAAAGTGCGTATCCAGGGGAACTGTTCACGGGAAAGTCCCGTCATGCTTTCAAGCCGTGACTTCATTTCCTCGGCGGCTTTATTTGTAAAAGTGATGGCCAGGATACGCTCCGGATCATAACCGAGTTCGCATACGAGATAGGCAACCTTTGCCGTCAGTGTCCGGGTTTTACCACTTCCTGCACCTGCCGAAACAAGGATGGGCCCCTGAGAGCAGCAAACTATCTGTTTTTGAGCGGGCGAAAGCGCCTTTTCAATCTGATTCCATACGGCAAGAACTTTAACGTTCTCCATAACGCCACCTTGTGGATAGTTGAAGAAAGTTTCATTTTTGAGGAGGATCAACTCCACTGGTCTCCACCGGTCCTAAAACCCGGTCGATTATCTAATACTCGATCAGGAAACAAATTGGAAGAAAATCAAAAAGCCCGGGATTAAAT
>CAZWJX010000017.1:6041-13606 GCA_964634695.1 uncultured Syntrophobacterales bacterium
TAGAGGTTCCTGAGACGATTTATTTGTTGCCGTTTATTCTTTTTACTCGAACGGCTTGAGGTCCTTTTGAACTCTGTTCAATTTCAAATGTCACTCGATCACCATCGTGAAGCGTCCTGAACCCCTTGCCTTCGATAGCGGTGTAATGAACAAACACATCGCCCTGGGTCTCGGTTTCAATAAACCCATAACCTTTTTTCTCGTTGAACCACTTAACTCTTCCTTCAGCCATGGTACTCCTACCTCCTTAAAATGCTGAAACAACCTTACTTTGTTGGAAGGATTGCCTTCCGGGAAACTTTTGTCCTTAACCGGACCCAGGTTTCACCTATCCCTTCTGGATTTCTTCCTTCCAACCCACACCACACACAAAAAAAGCGAACCTGCACACCGCAGGCTCGCTTTTTTTCCTCTGTTATCTTGCTGTTTACTAAAAACATCTAATTCCTTTGCCCTGTAATCAAAAATCCAAGCTGACTATACTTCTTTTCGACCAAAGTGCAAGCTTTTTTTGAAGCATGCTCGAACAAAATTTTGAGACCCATGTTTTTTACCACATAGAGACTATCTTCTCGGCCAGATCCATAGAGGCCGTAAAAGCTGGAGATATAGGATTCAAAACATGGAGGGAGTTTCCATCCTTTAACACCAGAAAATCCATCACAAGCTTCTTCTGACTGATGTCGATTAGCTGAGGCCTTATCCCTGCTTTGGATGAAGGTAATAAGGCCTCAGGTTCAAGTCCCTTCACAAGACGTTCGGCATCCCGGTAGAAAAACGATTTGAAGTACTTAAGAGGCTCTTTGAAAGCCATATTTCTGAAGGATCGGTCGGAAATGAAAAGCATAGCATTTCTGGCAATGATTAGCGGAGCCTCTACGTCAATCCCTCGAATTTTTCCGTAATGTTCCCTTCCGAGCGCCGGAATTGCCGTAGGCCCTACAAAAACCTCATCATGCACGTTTCTGGAAAAATGAACTCCAAGGAAAGGATAACGCAGGTCAGGAGCAGGGTAGATATGGCCTCTGATTGATCTGGTCAATGGATGATCGTTTCGCAGTTTCCAGTATATTCCCTTAAACGGCACCAGACGATACTGACCCGCTAAGCCAAAAGTGTGGGCAACCCTATCGGAAAAAGAGCCGGCAGCGTTTATAAACCGATCAAAGGCTATTTCGCCTTTTGAAGTTACGGCCACCGATGAGCCCTTTAGTTTTTCGAATGCACAGCCAAAAATGATTTTTACCTTTCCTGAATTTTGCAAATCCTCACATATTGCCTTGAGAACCGCCTTTGGATCGACGGACGCCGTTTCTTTCACGTAAATGGCTTTTTCAATCGTTTTCGCCGCAGGCTCTATTTCTGAGAGCTCTTTTTCGCTTACCCACTCCACCGTGGCGCCGTTTGCCTTCGCCCGATTGAACAGTTCATTCAGGCAGCTCAAGTCTTCTTCTTTTGACGCTACAATGACCTTTCCCGTCTCTTTTACGGGAATCCCTCTGGAACGACAGTAATCTTTGAGAAGACGGTTGCCTCTGAGGCACGACCTGGCTTTGAGGCTTTCTGGCGTGTAGTAAACGCCGGCATGGAGAACTCCGCTATTGCGTCCTGAAGCGTGAGCTCCCAGCTCCCTTTCTTTTTCGACTACCACAATGTCTTCGTAGCCACGGTTAACGAGCTCCCGTGCAATGGTAAGTCCAATAATTCCGCCACCGACTATGAGAACACCGGCTTTTGTTATCATAGCTCTTTTTTAGATACCCCCGTTGTTTCCCCGAGAAGGGAAAAAGCGAGCCATTTAAGGCCGAACTCAAGTAGTGCTATGTCGTCTCCTTCCAGAACCTCTTCTGCATCGAAGGCCGCCCGAAATTTGGGCGATGAAACCAGTCGCCTGAAAACATCCAGTTCATAGGTTGCCATGTAAAAAAGTTCCTGCTGATGGGCAGAGAGTCCCTGTTTCAGTCTGGGGTGCATGAGGATTCTCGTCCATTCGTCATTAAGACGGTGGTATTCTGTAAGTCCCTGATCGCCAAGCCACTCTTCAACCGTCCACTGAGTGGCTTCTTCAAATCCACGGCAATGGGCTTCCTTCACCAGAAAAAAGGATTCCATCAGAATTCCGTGGACTCCATGAAAACGAGTCGCCCTGGCTACAGGATAAATCCGGCATGCCGAGGGACGATGACTGTAAACAGAACATCCGGTTTCGGACAGAAAAGGACATGTCTGTTCCCCGTTTTCGGCCATTTTAAGAAACAGCACCGGAGCATAAGACGGAGGGCGAAATTCCATCGTTGTGTAACGTTCTATGAAATCCTTCGACGAAAGCTCTAACTTTTCCCGTAACTTTACAACGTCATAGGGAGTTAGCATCAGCCGAAGTTTCCGGCAACATTCCCCAAAACACACTATTCCCGGATGGCACGAAAAGGAAAACTTCTCACCATGCTCAATCGGTTCAAGGTTTTCGGGCACAGAGTTATACGCCACACCTGTCGAAGATTTTTGCATGATTTGATAACTCCAGCAGCTTCTACATAAAGGCAAAAAGCTCTTCCAGTTGTGCTTTGATGTATGAAAAAGCCAGCATCAGCAGTTTTTCGTCGTCTTCCATGGCCTGACGGTAACTCTCTTCATCCACATCGTGCAGCTTGCGGAAGGCTTTGTGCTGTATCATCTCCTTGAACACATCGAGGTCATAGGCAAGGAAGAGGAGCTTTCCCAGGCCGGCGTCCATCTTTCCGCCCGGAGTAAACTGAGAAGGCATGACTGACTGGTAGAGATCTTCCATTTTCCTGTATGGCTCTATGCCCTGAGAAAGGAGCCAATCTTCTACGTTCCATTCCTTGCTTTCACGAAGCCCGTAACACTTTGACGATCCTACAATAAGGCGATAGCATCCGGGATGCTTCACATCGAGATCCAGAGGATACATACGGCAGGCCCACGGGCGATCATCGTAAACCCGGCAACCATCAGGCGTCACGAAGGGGCACATGAGAGTGGTTTCGTCCATACGGAGCTGAACAACGGGAATATGAGTAAGTTTTGCCAGAAAAGAGTGAGTGTAACGGTTGATAAACTCCGATGAGCCTATTTTAAGCGCTCTTCTAAGCCTCAGAACGTCATAGGGAGTAAGGTAGATGTTCACGTCACGACAGCACTGCGTAAAGCATGGCAGATTTTCATGGCAGGCAAAACGAATCCGGCTTTCTCCCGTTAAGACTTCATTCGCAGCTTTTGCTTCACTCATATGCTTCCTCTCAAAAGATACAGACTGAAATGACGAAATTCGGGATGTCCCCGCATGAGTTTTTCAATAACCGGGATTAGCTCAAGTTCTTTGCAGACAAAGCAAGAAATCTCCGGCGATTTTTTACATCTTACGCAGCTAAAATTTTCTTCCAGAACCTCACCACAGGAACAGTGAGGCTCCATAACGAGCTCTCCATTTTCCGAAAAAACAAGAAAAAATGCCCGATCCTTGTTTTTCAATTCTTCAAAATCAACGTAAGTTGCCACTCTCCCCTCCAGCAAACCCTTATGTCATTACGAGGAGCGAAGCGACGAAGCAATCACCCACTCAATGAGTCATTGCGAGCCGGAGCGAAGTGAAGGCGAAGCAATCTCTTCTTGTCCATCTTTGTGAGATTGCCACGGCCACTTCGTGGCCTCGCAATGACGTAGTGTATGTCATTCCAACAGCCTCGCAATGACGTAGTGTATGTCATTCCAACAGCCTCGCAATGACGAAGGGTAAAATAGGTGCCACCATGCTAGCACATTAAAGCGCTTCAGCCAGAACTTCGGAAAGCTCCGTAATTTCCAGGCTTTCCTGTTTGTTCAGACTAGAGCAGGCGTCGGTCAGCATATTCATGCAATAAGGACATGCGGTTGTGAGCATCTGAGCGCCTTTTTCCGATGCGTCAAGAATTCTCAGTTCACCGAATCTTTCGCCCATGGGAACTTCCGCCCAGATACGCCCGCCGCCTCCAGCACAGCAGAGACTGAGTTCACGATTTCTTTCCAGCTCCACCACTTCAACGCCCGGAACCGATGCCAGTAGATTTCTCGGTTCGTCATACACATCGCTATGGCGTCCCAGATAGCATGGATCGTGATAGGCGATTTTCTTCGAGATCTCTTTGGAGAATTTGATTTTGCCTTCTGAAAGGAGCTTGGAAAGGAGCTGTGTGTAATGGATCACTTCCCACTCGCCACCAAAAGCTGGATACTCCTGAGTGAACGTCCAGTAGCAGTGCGGCGACGTCGTTATAATCTTTTTCACGCCCTTGGAGTTGAAAAGTTCTATATTGGACTGAGCGAGCTTCTGAAAGAGTTCTTCATCGCCGAGCTTCCTCATGCTTTCGCCACAGCATGATTCTTCTTCGCCAATAACGCCAAAGCTCACCCCGGCAGCTTTGAGGAGTTTGACGATGCTTCGAGCTACCTTCGTGCTTCTCGGATCGTAGCAGGAATGGCAGCACACAAAGAGGAAATATTCAGTATCGGGACCGAATTTGGGCACATCCAGCCCTTCCTGCCAGGCAGTTCGTTTTTCCCTTGGACCCGCCCAGGGATTTCCGTTTGCGTGTGCACTTCCGAGAATCGGGCGAAGATTTGCCGGAACCACTCCGCCACCCACAATGCTCGCTCTCATGGCACGGACGTTGTCAATTATTTTAACGCCACGAGGACAGTTCTTTACGCACATGCCGCAGGTTGAGCAGGCAAAGAGAACCGTTTCGTCCTCGAAACCTTCCATGCCCATCTGTCCAAGACGAAGCATGTGGCGAATGCTAAACTTTTCGCTCGTTTCTCCGGGAACAAGACGCCAGGGGCAGAGAGCCGTGCACAGCCCGCACTGCATACACCAGGTTATGGTTTCAGCCCCCATCTCGATTATGTAATCTCGCATCTCTCGAGAAACATATTTTGGTTCCATCGCATCATCTCCTTCCTGCACGTTTAAAAGCCTTTGTATGGGTTGGGTCCAAGTTCGGCAAGCCGTTCAGAGAAGCTATCGAGAATTTGAGGAAGCCTGTAGTAGTCCGTAATGGAAACTTCCTCGACTCGAACTCGGTCCGATTCCAGAGCAAGTCGGTCAAGCGTTTCTTTGATCTTCGACATTCGTATATTGGCCAGCTCACTTCCCTTAATAAAATGGCACTGGTAGTCATCGCCATGACGGCATCCCAGAAGAATAATGCCGTCAATGCCCTTGGAGAGAGCGTCGGCGATCCAGATGATATTCATCGAGCCAAGGCATCTAAGCGGGATAATTCGCACCCAGGCGTTGTACTGAAGCCTTCGAAGGCCTGCCATATCTAAAGCAGGATAAGCGTCGTTTTCGCAGGCAAGCACAAGAATACGCGGCTTTTCTTCGTATTCATCGGGCACGTTAATGGCCTTTATCATGTTGCCGATCATGCCTACAGAGTAATTCTTGAACGAAATGATTCGCTCCGGACAGGCGCCCATACATACACCACAGCGGCGGCATCTCGTGGGATTTGGCAGAGGATTGGCCTTTTCGTCCTCGTTGATGGCTCCGAATGGGCATTCCTCAGTGCATCGCTTACACTGAGTACATCTTTGCATGAAGAACTGAGGATAGCTCATATCACCGGCTCTGGGATGAACGGCCATACCCTGAGATGTAAGTTCAACGCACTGAATAGCTTTCAGAGCCGCACCTGTTGCATCATCAACCGCTCTAGCGTAGTCCATTGGCGCTCTTACCGTTCCCGCAGGATAAATACCTGTTCTTCTGGATTCGTAGGGGAAGCATATGAAATGCGAGTCGGGGAATCCATACTTGAGAGCCGGAATTTCCGGACCCTGGCGATACTGCAGGTTGAGAATGTTGGAGACGAGTATGGCATCTGCCGGGATTTCCACCTCGCCTTCCTGTCCGGGTTGTGGCGTCCTGTAAGGTTCACCGAAAGCGGTCGTCGGAACCATGCCGGTTGCCAGAACCACAAGATCAACACTTTCGGATGTTATGGGTGCTCTAGTAAGCACATCTTCGGCCGAAACCACAAGGCCGCCAGAGCCGTCATCATCCACAGAGGTGACGTTACCTCTAACGAAGAACACTCCATCTTTTTGAAGCTTCTTGTAAAAGAGCTCATAATTTCCAACGGCTCGCATATCTTTGTAAAAAATATAGACGGTGGAGTCGGGATTGGCTTCCTTGAAATAGGCGGCCTGCTTGAGTGCTTCCACGCAGCATGAAGACGAGCAGTAGGGAAGGTGATCGGGATCTCGAGACCCGGCGCAGAGAATAAAAGCCACACTGTTGATCTGTGAGCCGTTGGACGGTCGCTTTACGTTGCCGGACTTGAACATCTCTTCGACCTGAACCATTGTGACAACATCTGCGAACTTCCCGTAACCAAGATGTTCGAGTTTTGAGGCATCGTAAGGGACGGCTCCTGTGGCCAGAACAATGGCTCCAACGCGCTCTGAGATTTCGCTTCCGTTCTGGGAGATTTTCACGTCGAATAAGCAGGGGCCTCCGGCTATCGATGCCACCCGGCTTGATGTGTAAACCTTTATCCTGCTGTCATCCTGCACTTCTTTGATAAGCCTATCGAGCGGATTTTCTTCCAGAGCTTCGTAAGGTGGCGTTTCAGGCGGAAGCTTGTAAACGTTTTTCAGATAACCGCCAAGAGATGATTCTTTTTCTACGAGCACAACTTCGTAGCCGGCTTTTGCAGCTTCTTTCGCTGCGGTCATACCGGCGAGTCCGCCGCCTACCACCAGAATGCGTTTGCTCATATTCTCAGCCTGGAAGGGATCGGGAAGTTCCACTTCCTTAGCCTTTGTTATACCCATCCTGACCTGGTCTTCGGCCATCATCTGAGTATCTTCATCGCCAGCAGGATGGCTCCAGACGACCTGCTCCCTGAGGTTTACTCGTTCAACCACTTTGTCCACGCCAAAATCGAAAACGTCATACATAACCCGGGGGGAACAGGCAGCTATCACGATCGTATTTACACCTTCTTTTTCAATATCCGCCTTTATCGTATTAACGCCGTTTGACTGGCAGAGGCACTCATGTGTTCGGCATACGGGCACCTGAAACTCGCTCGATGCAAGATCAACCAGAGCGTTCACATCGAGAGCCTCGCCAATGCCGCAACCAGAGCAAACATAGAAACCGATTTTCTTTTCCATTGGACTACCTCCTCACCGTGAACTGAAGAGCCTTTAAAGCAGCCGCCGTGGCGTCCTGGACCGATGTGGCTACGTCAACGGGCTGTTTAACACACCCCGCCGGTATAATGCCGCTTTCGTCGCTGTCGAGTAAAAATCCGTTGGGGTCTTTAGCCACATCTACTGGTAGCGGTTCATCCGCCGTGGAAGGAACCATGCCGGTAGCGAGCACTACGAGGTCGAACTCCTCCTTAATGATTTTGCCATTTGTCTGGTCTTCGGCCTGAACCATCGTTTTGCCCGAAGGAAGTCTTCGAATTTCTCCAGCTTTGCCTTTTATGAGAACAACTCTCGGGTCGGACTGAACTTTCGTAAAGAAGTCTTCGTAACGCCCAAGAGCG
>CAZWJX010000017.1:13616-18927 GCA_964634695.1 uncultured Syntrophobacterales bacterium
AGATGAAAACCTTTGCATCGGGATTCTGATCCAGAACATAAGTTGCCTGCTTGAGAGAAGCAAGGCAGCAAACCCCGGAGCAGTAGGGAAGGTGGTTTTCGTCTCTAGAGCCAGCGCACTGAATAAAAGCGACCTTTTCTACAGACGCTCCATCAGATGGGCGAACAATCTGACCCTTAGTCGGCCCATCGGGCGATGCATAACGTTCCATCATGACGTTCGATATGACGTCGGGATTTTTCCCGAAGCCGTAATACAGAATTTTTTCGGCATTGTATGGTTTCCAGCCCGTCGCCCAGATTATAGCGCTAACCTTCAGGTCGAACTCCTGAGGCTGCATAGAAAGATCAACAGCATTGTAGGGGCAGGCGGCCTTGATTTTTTCTGCTTCTTCTGTGCCCACCACAGCAGGGTTTAAAACGTAGCGAAGCGGAAAACAAAAATCGGCGGGAAGATAAACCGATTTTACCATGTCTATGCCGTAGTTAAAGGGATTGGGGAAAGTGCTTGTCGCGGCTTCTTCACATTTCCCGCAGGCGGTGCAACGTTCATTGATGTAGCGGGGATGAATCTTGATGGTTACGTCGAAATTTCCGGGAGATCCGGAAATCTTTGTAACTTCCGCCATGGTGAAGAAGCGCACGCGAGGATTGGTCTTGATTCTTCGGAAGTTGATTTCTAGACCACAGTTTGGCGGGCAGAGCTTCGGGAAGTATTTATTCATCCGTGCGACTCTTCCGCCAAGATAAGGTTCCTTTTCCACAATGTAAACCTGACATCCGGCTTCAGCGGCTTCTATGGCAGCGCTGAGTCCGCTAATACCCCCTCCCACTACGAGAATGCTGCGATTGGTCGTTTCAATCATGCTTCATTCCTCCGTATCCTTCTCTCATCTTATTACTTCAGGCGCCGTGCGCAGTTTGGACATTTCCATAGCACACCGGGCATCGAAGAGTAAATACAATTTCCGTCAAAAAAAACCCCGGAAGCCTTTAGGCTCCGGGGCAATTTGGTTCTTAGTCAGTTAGAATAGTGCCTTAGACTGGCAGATTCACCACGGGGACTTTCTTGAGTGTCCATTCGCCGGTTGCAGGATTCCACACGGAGTTGACAAAGACTCTCCAGTTCTGTTCATCCATATCGGGATAGTCGGCTCTGAAGTAGTAGCCGGGCCATCTGGATTCTTCGCGGAACAGGACGTGACGGACATGGCTTTCGGCAATCCACATACGATGGACGTTTTCCCAGGCTCTCATGAGTTCATGGAGATCGCGAGCGGCGAGCTTTTCGGAGTCTTCCTTAAGGAAGGTAAGAAGTTCAAGAGCTCTTTCGAGCATGGGCTTATTGGTGGTGAACTGAGCAGTTACGCCACCAGCGTATTCGTCCATAATCTTCTGGAGACGGAACATGAACATCTTGGGCATGATGTAGTTGGGGTTGATTTCGGGATCGCTGGAGATCGGGCTGTACTGTTCGAAGATCTCAAGAGGCTTGAGGATGCGCTTCTTGAGTTCTTCGACTTTGGCCATATCGACTTCGGGAGCCTTGTTGTTGTCGAGGATGTAAGCGATGGCGCCCTTAGCGGCGATACGGCCTTCTGCATGGGAACCGGAGGAGAACTTATGGCTGGATGCACCCGCAGCGTCACCGGCGCAGAACAGACCTCTAATGGTGGACATACGGTTGTAGAGTCCGAGGTCTTTCCACTGAGCCTTGTATTCTTCAGGCATAAGGTCTTCAGGACCGCATACCCAGGCACCGGATGCACCGGAGTGCGAACCGATGAAGTAAGGCTCAGCGGCCGCGATTTCGGACGGCTTCTCTTCGGGCTTGACGTTAGTTGCGGCCCAGAGGAAAGACTGAGTAATGGTCATGTCGAGGAAGTCTTCCCAGGCTTCCGCTTCGAGTTCTTTCATTTTCTTCTTGAAGGCCTTGGGATCGTCTTTGTAAGCGGCAGCGAGGTTGGCGATAGCTTCCTCGGTTCTCATGTAGATGGGACCCTTACCAGCCATGATGTCTTCCATACCGAGCCAGTTACGCAGGTTGGCTGGAATGGGTTTTGCTGTTCCGTAAGGTGCCCACTTGGGAAGCTCATTGGCTCTTTCAACCATGTATTCGCCGCCGAAAGCGTTGGTTGCACGGGCCTTGAAAAGGAGGAACCATGCACCGACAGGACCATAACCATCCTTGAATCGGACAGGGATGAAGCGAACTTCCTGACAGGTCATTTCGGCGCCGGCTCTGATGGTGAAGTATGCGGAAGAACCGCAGTTCCAGGGCGGATACCATGCACGGCCAAGACCTTCACCGACCGATCTCGGACGGAACACATGGACTGCACCACCCATGCAGACGATGGTCGCCTTGGCTTTGAACACGTAGAACTTGGGCTCACGGACGCTGAAACCAACAGCTCCAACACAGGTGTTGCCGTTTACGAGCGGCTCAACGATAAATACGCGCTCCAAAATCTGTCCATTGTCGCCAAGAGTAGCCATAGCGTTCTTAGCAGCTTCGGCAACAATCACCTTGTAGGATTCGCCGTTGATCATGATCTGCCAGCGACCTTCATGGACATACTCACCCTTCTCATCTTTCCAGATGGGGAGTCCCCATTTTTCGAAAAGGTGGACTGAGGAGTCAACGTGGCGAGCGATGTCGTAAACAAGGTCTTCACGGGAGATGCCCATCAGGTCCTGACGGACGTAGCGGACATAGTCTTCACAGGTGTTCTGTCCCTTGCCGTAGCCGATGTATTCGTTGATTGCGGAAAGTCCCATAGCTACGGCGCCGGAACGATCCACTGCCGCCTTATCAACGAGCGTTACTTTAAGTCCGTATTTCTTTGCCCAGTAGGCTGCTTCAAAAGCAGCTCCACAGGCGGACATACCACCGCCCAGAATCAAAAGATCAGTATCGACTACTACTGTTTCAAAAGGCTGCATATCTCCACCTCCTTAGGGTGTATCGCAGGTTCACACAAAAATTTACTTCTTCAACGTGGGCAATTCGGGTGCCAGAGTTGAACCCGGCTCTGTGCAAAGAAGCGGGCTCTTAATATCGTCAGTTCCAGTTGGCCATTCATCCGGCCATGGCTTTGCCTGTCCTTCCGGCGTAGTGCGGATGGGGAACTTGAAGCGTTTTACTTCGCCATTGCGGAACTTAATTGTCCACATAATGTCCTGAGAACCACGAAGCGGGACAACGGATGCTCCCAGAGGTACGAAGTCAGCATAGCTTCGAATGTCGATCGCTTGCTGAGGACAAATCTTTACGCAGTTGTAGCATTCCCAGCAGAGTTCAGGCTCACGGTTGTAAGCCTTCATCCGCTCTTTGTCGAGGACCATAAGGTCATTGGGGCAGATGTACATACAGGCTGTCTTGTCCTGCCCCTTGCAGCCGTCGCATTTCTCGAGAATTACATAACTTGGCATCTCTCCACCTCCTAAACGGTTAACTCCTCTGAAAACCCAACCACCCAAAAACCCCTCTCCCCATTGGGAGCCAGGGCATTTACTCCATTGTGCTTTTTTGATCAAGTTAACTATACTGTTCTCAAATTTTAGTCAAGCAAAAAATGATGGATTTCACAAATTGCCACAAAAATTTTTATTATTCGTGACCCAGCAGTTTCATTCTTTCTCGAGCCGCTTCGATACGAAGTTTCTCAAGCTCTTGACGACGGGTTCTGAGCTTGTTCAGTCGTTCTTCAATCAAGCGACGTTCTTCCTCATCCAACGCTGTAGATTCGGCAAGCTGCTTTTTCAAATTGTCATACTCTTCACGGACCTCTCTTATTTCCCGCAGGATCTCCTCTTCCCGAGGCGTCATTACACGGCCGTCTCTTGCCCAGCAAACGCAAAATTCTTCCTGTCCGCCATTTTTCTCTTTCGCCATCATCTAACCCTGCTGAAATGCTATGATGGTCAGAATGAGCAGGCACCTCAAGGATGCCTGCTCTCACATCGCTGATTATGATGTTCCCTTCGCCTTGTCCAGCATTCGTCTGAGTCTGTCGCGTTCTTCTCTTGCTTCTTTCAACTCTTTCTCCAGAGACTGACGTTCCTGCAGGGAAAGAGATTTATCTTCTGTGAGCTTCTTTTCCAGTTCTTCAACTTTTTTTGTTGCCTTGTATAGTTCTGCCGCGAGCTGTCTTATGCTCATAGGTGGCCTTTCAGTAACTGGGGACGTTAATAATTAGCTCCCCCGTAGCCAAGAACCGTAATGTAACGCTCCTTTGCCTCCAGAGGAATGCTCACAAAAGATCCTTTCTTGATGGTCATGGATGGGGATACGAAAGCAGGATTTAGCTTCATAAGCAATTCTAAGCTTATTCCCGTAAGTTCAGATAGTTCCTCAACAGTCATGGATTCAGTTAGTATTATATTCCATGTTGTCTTTGTCCTGACAAGATGATTTCTTTCAGAGTAGTTTTCACCGGTTTTCCTTCCAAGGCGAGCCGCCGCGTAGATTTTGAAAATGTAATTTCTTGTCTGTCTCGGTATGGCGCCTTTTCTGCAAAGATCGTTGAAATCCATCGTCTTATGGGCTGCCATTTTGTTATTAAGAGCACTTTCACCCATATTAAAAGCCGCAAGCACAAGAGGCCAGGAGTGAAATTTTTCGTAAAGCTCTCGAAAATAATGAGCTACCGCAAATGTTGATTTAAAGGGATCGAGCCTTTCATCAATCCTTTTGTTAACTGTGAGACCGATAGATCTTGCAGTAGAAGGGGTAAGTTGCCAGAGTCCCGCAGCTCCCGATCCGTCTCTTCCTCGAGCCTTCGGAAATCCCCCACTCTCAACAAGGCTTACGAAGATAAGCTCTTCAGGAACACCAACACTTCTGAACACGTTTCTGATCATGTCTTCATAACGCTCCATTCGCTTCATCCTCAAAGAGAAGTCTCCGGAATTTTGAAAATTCTGCATGTACTGGTTTATAATTGGATGCTTAAGATCGAAAAAATCGGGCACCAGATTTTGACTTGAAAGCTCTTTAAAACCGGCTCCCGAACTGAACCATTCCCTTCCTGCAAGAACATTAGAATTAAGTAAAAAAATCATAAAGATGGTGAAAAGAAGGGTCAAACTTTCTTGAACTCTTCCTTTCATCTTTGCTCTCCTTTTCTTAGTAAATTTTGATAGTGGCTTTTTATCAATAAAAAATGCAGAAGGCAACAAAAAAGTTTTTGCCAACAAATTCTTTAAAGAATACATTAACATTGTTGCAGAAAAAGTAATTTTTTTTTTGGCGGTGAAAAGGGGCTAAAACATGGAGAGTCAGAAAGTTTCGGCAAGTCTCGAGGATT
>CAZWJX010000017.1:18937-23241 GCA_964634695.1 uncultured Syntrophobacterales bacterium
AAATACAGAGTAGCTCGAGCTAAGGATATAGCAGATTATATGCACGTCCAGCGAGCATCTGTCACCGGAGCTCTTAAGGCTTTATCGGTAAGGGGCCTTGTCTATTATACTCCGTACAGTTACGTGACCCTCACAGCAGAGGGGAAAAAAATCGCTGAAGAAATTCTTTACAGACACAGGATTCTCAAGGAGTTTTTTAGTAAAATTCTGAAGCTCGATCCCGAAGAGTCTGAACAAAACGCTTGTCGCATAGAACACGCCATCCAGCCTCATGCTGTGGAAAGGCTGGTTAAGTTTCTCGAGTTTCTTAATAAGTGTCCCAGAGCCGGATCTGAATGGTTCGACAAGTTTGAAACCTTTTGTGAGAAGGGTATTTCACCCGAGACTTGTCGGACTTGTATTGAACAATGTGTGGCAAAGTGTTCACCTTTGACCGGAGATGAGCGGACAGAAACCGATAACCAGTGAGGTTTTTCCCCTGATATGGTTCGAAAACAGGAAAGGGTCGTTTATCGCTGTGCATCCTGTGGTTACGAGTCTCCCAAATGGCTTGGAAAGTGTCCCGAATGCGGGATGTGGGACAGCTTTGAAGATGTCACCTTGACCTCGCGGGAGGAGGGACTTCGAACAGTCAGGCGCCCCGTTGGTACTCTGCCCGATGTTCAACTTCTCAGCGAAATCGAACTTGAACCTGAATATCGCATCTCAACACCTATTCTTGAATGGGATCGGGTTCTTGGCGGGGGGCTGGTTCCGGGGTCCCTTGTTCTTATTGCTGGCGATCCGGGGATGGGAAAGTCAACGCTTCTTCTTCAGGTGCTTGCCACATTGAGCACACATCATCGAGTTCTTTACGTCTCAGGCGAAGAGAGCACCCGGCAGATTCGGCTTCGGGCCGAGAGGCTCGGGCTTGCCGATCGGCCCATTATGCTTCTCACCGAGACTTCTCTTGAAGCCATCCTTGACGTTATCCATTCAAGGCGCTCCGAAAAACCCATTGAAATTCTTGCCATAGACTCAATCCAAACCATTTCATCCAGTTTTCTTGAAGCCACACCCGGAACGGTTACTCAGATTCGTTATTGCACAGACAGGCTTCTTCAACTGGCCAAACTGTATCAGACCACCGTAATTTTAGTAGGCCATGTGAACAAAGAAGGCGCCATTGCCGGCCCCAAGGCGCTTGAACATCTCGTTGATGTCGTTCTGTATCTTGAAGGCGATAAAACTCACACCTTCCGCCTGCTTCGATCCGTGAAAAACCGCTACGGATCGACCAACGAAGTTGGCGTTTTTGAAATGAAGGATCGAGGGCTTCAGGAAGTGCCGAACCCATCGCAGATGCTTCTTGCCGAACGTCCCGTCGATGCTCCAGGCTCTGTTGTTATGGCTACCGTGGAAGGCACCAGACCCTTCCTTGTGGAGATACAGGCTCTTGTAACGCCGAGTGTTCTTGCTCTACCGCGGCGAACAACCATAGGTTTTGATGGCGGCAGAGCGTCGCTCCTGATGGCGGTTCTCGAAAAGCAACTCCATCTAAATTTTGCGCAGTATGATCTTTTCATAAACGTTGCGGGCGGAATCCGGCTTGGCGAACCCGCCGCAGATCTTCCGGTGAGTCTGGCTATAATCAGTAGCAGTCTTGACCGTCCGTTGCCTTCAAACCTTGTTGCTTGGGGAGAGGTTGGACTTACCGGGGAAGTCAGGGGCGTTGGCTACGGTATTCTAAGGTTAACCGAAGCTGTCCGGCTTGGTTTCAACAAAATACTTCTTCCCGCTTCCACGGCGGATCAGATTCGCCATGAGCCTATCGCTCAGGGGGTAGAGTTCATAGGAGTAAGAAACCTGAAGGAAGTGATGAGAAAGGTTTTTCCCCCGGGCAGGTAAAGCCATAGCCGGGCAGCAAAAGGTTCTTCACCTGACATTTGCGGGATGATGACCTTGAGTTTGTAAAATGAGATGGGCATCCTGTCGATGCCCATCGGTGGGTTCTGCAAGCATAAGGCCTGCTAGCTTACGAAGTTACTATTTCTTGAGCTGTGCCCTGTTGTTTCCGTTCCCGTTTTTGGCCGCAAAGTAGCGATTGAAAGCGTTTATGTAGGCTCGAGCGCTTGCTTCAATAACGTCAGGGCTGGTGCCAAGTCCCGAATAAATCGTCCCTTCTATTTCAACTCGAACCATAGCTTCGCCGAGAGCATCAGTTCCTGTAGTGACGGCCTTCAGATCGTAGTCTCTGAGTTTGGCAGATTTCTTTACTATCTTTTCGATGCATTTGAAGACTGCATCAACAGGTCCATTGCCCGTGGATGCTTCTCTTATGTATTCTTCGCCCTTTATCAGAGTCACAGCAGCCATAGGAGTTAGAGTGTTTCCGCTCATGATCTGGAGACTGTGGAACGAATATGTTTCGGGAACTTTGGTGAGCTCTATTTCCACAATGCTTATCAGGTCTTCTGAAGAAACTTCCTTCTTCCGATCCGCCACGTTCAGGAATCTCTGATAGACTCTTTCAAATTGTTCTTCGGGAAGGACGTAACCGAGAAGCCCTAGCTGATGTCTCAGGGCAGCACGTCCTGATCTCGCCGTCAGAACCAGCTTGTGCTCTTTTATACCCACGTCTTCGGGCCGAATAATTTCGTAAGTACTTCTGTCCTTCAAGATACCGTCCTGATGTATGCCCGACGAATGGGCAAATGCATTTGACCCAACGATAGCTTTATTGGGTTGCACGGGAATGTTCATGACCCGGCTTACCATGCGGCTGGTGCGGTAAATTTCCTGCGTTTTTATGTCTGTGTAGGCGTTGTAGTACTGTGGGCGGATTTTTATAGCCATTACGATTTCTTCGAGGGCTGCGTTACCCGCCCGTTCGCCCACGCCGTTTATGGTGCATTCTACCTGATCGGCCCCGTTTTTTACAGCGGCAAGGGTATTGGCAACGGCAAGTCCAAGGTCATTATGGCAATGGACACTCAGGATCACGTTATCAAGAGCCGGGACGCGTTCTCTAAGGCGTCTTATCATGTCACCGAATTCCTCGGGGATGGCATAACCGACGGTATCGGGTATATTTACCACCGTAGCCCCGGCCTTTATTACAGCTTCTACTATTCGACAGAGGTAGTCAAAGTCGGTTCTTGATGCGTCCTCTGTGGAATATTCCACGTCTTCGCAGTATTTTTTGGCATATTTGACCGCCCAGACAGCCTGTTCCAGAGCAGATTCTCTGTCAATTCTCAGCTTTTTTTGAAGATGAATGTCCGACGAGCCAAGAAACACGTGAATTCGGGGGCGTTCGGCTCTGGATACCGCTTCCCATGCCAGATCAATATCCTGGGCTACAGCCCGGGCAAGTCCGGCGATGATGGGTCCCCTGACCTGTTCGGCTACGGCTTTTACTGCCTGAAGATCTTCGGGTGAAGAGCAGGGAAAGCCTGCTTCTATAACATCCACACCAAGGCGAGCAAGCTGCTCGGCTATTTCCAGTTTCTGTCGCTTGTTGAGTTTTGCTCCTGGAACCTGTTCTCCATCTCTGAGCGTCGTATCGAATATGTATATCTTTCGGCTCATACTGCACTCCTTTCTCATGCTGAGTTGTTTTGTGAGTGATCATCTTCCCGAAGTCGCATGGAAAAAGGCCGTCAGACAAATCCGCTGAAAGTCCCATCACCCATCACCCCCTTTCTTCCGAAAACAAAAAAGCCATGGGCGGGAACCCATGGCTTCTTTCGGCTTGATTCGGTCTTTTCAGCTAATCATCGGGCGACCGAACAGCACCTCCCCTGGGTTCCCGAACCGGGACCGTCAGGGATAAAAGGAGGAGCAACAACAGACCTCTTATCATCCCGGGAACAAAAAATACGCGAGACAGCACTCTTCGGACGCCAATTACGTTTTGATGAAATTGCCCGGGACGATATTTTCTGCTCTGTTCGGTCGTCATCAGCATCTCTCTTAGTAGTTTAAATCTACAAAAGCAGAAATATATCTACGACAGCTTCTGATCAAAGTCAATCGTTTTCCTGCGTCATTGCAAGACCACGTTTCCCACTCTGTCATCGTATCGTATATCGCACTAGAATAGTGTATCATTGCGAGGCCGCCGTTTCTCATTACGTCATTGCGAGGCCACGAAGCGGCCGTGGTAATCTCTACCGAATACGTCATTGCGAGCACCCGAAGGGTGCGTGGCAATCTCGTAGAAGGACAATTAGGAGATTGCTTCGTCGATTCGCTCCTCGCGATGACGGCCACGAAGAGTCATTGCGAGGCTGCCGCAAGGCAGCCGTGGCAATCTCATGTTA
>CAZWJX010000018.1:0-883 GCA_964634695.1 uncultured Syntrophobacterales bacterium
TGACATAAACGGGATTGAGGTTCTTAAATCAATTAAAGCTCGGGATCCAGCCGTTCCTGTCATAATGATGAGTGGAAACGTATCTATGGCGTCTTCTATAGAAGCTATGAGGCTTGGAGCCTCCGATTTTCTTGCCAAGCCTTTCAATTTTCAACAGGTGATAGTGAGCCTCGAACGGGCTTTTAAGGAACGCCAGATTCTTCTGGATAATATTGCCCTCAAGCTGGAGATTGAGGCCAGGAAGGAATTAGAGCGTCTAAATGAAGAACTGGCAAAAAATCTGGAAGTTCAGACACGACTGTTTCAAATATCAAGAGAATTCGATGACGTTAGATCTAGCGAGGAACTCTACCAGCTTCTTGTAAAATGGGCGCTGGATCTTACCGGGGCTCAGGAAGTTGGTATTTTCGCCATTCTTCCATCACGGGATGGTCTTTTTCTCCTGGCTAGAGAAGTAGTTCCCGGGGTAAAAGAGATATTGCCCAAAATTATAAATCTTTTCCCTCAGGGAGAGATTATCCTGCCCGACTACGCGGGGATTGGTAGAACTTCCCTTTGTGCCATCACCGATCTTGCACATTCGATAACTTTTCTAAGCCCCGGGAATATTGCCAACTACTTAAATATTCCGCCGGAATCCATTAAAGTTTGGCAACTGGAAATTAGAAAAGAAGTCTTCGGGTTGATTATTGCTTTTTATCCCAAAGCAGAAGTTTATAATCCCGAAAATAACGAGCAAATTTTTCAATTTTTGCTCAAAAAGGCAAGTCTTACCATTGAAAATCTGGCACTCTATGAGAGTCTTATGGCTAACTTTTATGGTATTCTGAGATCGCTGGTAAATGCACTTGAAGCAAAGGATATTTGTACCGGAAAACACTCA
>CAZWJX010000018.1:893-7091 GCA_964634695.1 uncultured Syntrophobacterales bacterium
ATCTGGCCAGAACGATGGGACGGCCCATGGAAGAACTTGATGCCATAAACACTATTGGTTATCTACACGATATCGGCAAGATAGGTATTCCCGACCATATTCTTAATAAGCCGGGACGTCTTTCAACTGACGAGTTTGAACTAATTAAAAGTCACCCTACTATAGGTGAGAATATAGTTAAGGAATTAGGACTTAGCGAAATAGAAAGATCGATAATTCGCCATCACCATGAAAGGTGGGACGGTAAAGGTTATCCAGATGGAATAGGCGGGGAAGATATACCTTTTATAACCAGAATTGTTACTGTGGCGGATGCATACGATGCCATGACCACCAACAGACCTTACAGGAAAGCTTTAGATAAAGATACTGTAAGGAATGAGTTCTTGAGAAACAAAGGCATACAATTTGATCCGCAGGTGGTAGAAGCTATGTTCGATGTTTTTGAAAAATTACCACATGAAGATGACAATAATGGGTAACGTTTGATGTTACTGGAAAACAAAATTGACCCTGAGATTAGAATTAGAATTATAACAAAGGCTGAAACTTGCGAATCTGTTCTTCTCTTGTACTATCACGCCTATAAAGGCAGGCTTCTCAATGGACTGATACATAATATAGGATCCCCTTTACAAAGCGTTATGTTTTTATTCGAATTCCTGGAGACAAAGAATTTTGGAGGAGGAGATAAAGAACTAAGGGAAATTGTTGATTCCCAATTGACCGTTGTGTCCAGGGAACTACAAGGAGTTGCTGAAACGTTCGAAAATTTCAGGATCCTGGAACGTATGGTGGAAAGTTATGAAAGAACTTTAAACTTGCCGGATTTTTTGCGCTTGTTTTCTAAAGTATTGTGGACTGATCTTTTCTTTAAGCATAATGTCAAGTTATCAATAAAGTCGGATCTTCATTTCATAGTGCCAGATATGCCTTCGAGAATCGTCTGTTTAATATTCGTTGAAATTGTGAGAAACGCTCTTAAGGCTTTGAAAAGAACGGAAGGTAGCAGAAAACTGGAATTTGTGCTTAATGTTACTGATGATAGGAATAAGGTTGTTATTAAAGTCGGGGATTCAGGTTGTGGATGGTCATTAGATACTGATACATCCGCTTTATTCCAGCCTTACCACTCACGCTGGGATCCTCTGGATGTTTCCGAGATTGAGATCCCGTCTTTTGGATTAGGGCTTCACTGTGTTAGAGAGTTAATTTCCTTCTACGGAGGAGAAGTATCTCTTAGCCGTTACGATGGTATGACATGGGTAACGCTTGTCCTTCCTTTCAGTGGAGAATGCATATAGGAAAAATTGTTCCTCCAGGGATGAAACTTTTTCTCATAGTTACTTCCACACCAATCTCAATCCTCTTGAACGACTATTCTGTAGAATTTAGATGTAACCTCCGGGAAGTTTTGGTTTTGCGCATTCATTGTTACTCTGAAAATTCATTTTCACGATCGGCCTCCTTTGTTGGCAACATAATTGCTGGAAGAATCTGTGAAGGGCAAGCTTAAATTCATTCAGTAAGGAGTTATATTATGAAGGTCACCAAAGTCGATCAGCTTTATGCTCAGGACCCGGCAAAAAGCACAAATACTTCTAATAAACCCGACGGTAGTTTCTCGGTATGCCTGGATGACATGTTGTCGATGCAGCAAGCCGAAGAAAGTACGGTTGGGAGCGTTCAAGGTCCTGGTTTGCTGGACCCGCCAGGTAACTTGCTTGACAATATTAATTCCTCCGAAACTGTCGGGAATAAAGTTATGGAGAAGCTAAGTTATAGTCTTGACCACTTGGATGCTTTCGCAAAAATGCTTGGCTCTGTGGATTTCGACCCTGCCATGGCAGATGAAACAATCAGAAATGTAATTCAAAAAATTATTCATGCCAGAGAAGAATCCTCTATAGCCGAGAACGATGTTTTAAGAAATATTGGAGAGGAAATCAAAATGTGTTCTTTTCTTGAATCGATCAAATGGAAGAGGGGTGACTATTTGTGAAATTGAAGTTGATGTTGAGTGTTTTTTTAGTTCTTATGCCTTTAATTTCTGTAGCTGTTGAGAACGGGTGTGAAGATCAGGGAAATGCCATAGTCTGTCGTAGTGGCCCTTCAGAAGAAGAGATAGAATTGAACCGTCTCAGGGCGTTAACAAAAGAAGAGCGCTCTTGGGAGATGCTCCAGAATTTGCAAATTAAGATATGCCCCCACCTCAGGGATGGTCAGACTATCAACCCTCCGGACAGATAAAATTTTGAACGTATCTTGCAAATCCTGTTGTTTTATGAGGTCTTCTGCGTTAACTATACCCTGCGGAAGCTATCTTTGGAGGATGGGGGCTAATGGCTGAGCAAGAATTGAGCGATTCTTTGTTCAATAAGTTCAGGGACTTAATATATAATGAAGCCGGCATAAATCTTCATGAAGGGAAAAAGCCGTTACTTCAAGCAAGACTTAGCAAGCGGCTTAGAGCTACGGGGATCAGATCTTTTGAGGAGTACTACAATTACATAACCAATCCACGTAATGTTGCCGAGTTTATAAATTTCATTGATGCCATATCTACGAATCTTACTTACTTTTTTCGTGAGGAACAGCATTTCCAGTTTATGGAAGAAGTTGCTTTGCCAGAGATTATAGCAAGGAAGGAAAAAAGGGGAGAAAGGCGAATCAGAATGTGGAGCGCAGCTTGTTCTACCGGAGAAGAGCCTTATAGCATGGCTATGTGCGTTCTTGAATATCTGGAAAAAGTGTCCCCAAGACGTTCGTGGGATTTTAAAATTCTGGCAACAGATATTTCCACCAGAGTCTTACGTGTGGCCATCAATGGAGTATATTCAGAGGAAAGGGTTCAGAAAGTGTCTCCCGCTCTTCGCAACAAGTACTTTGAAAAAATTCGTCAAGATGGAGAAAACGCATACAGAGTTGTCCAATCCTTGAGAGACATTGTCGTTTTCAGGCGTTTGAATCTCAAAGAAGCTTATCCCTTCAGAGGGCCCTTCGATATTATATTTTGCCGTAACGTTATGATCTATTTTGATAAACCTACCCAGCAAGATATTATAACTCGTGTTAGTGCATATCTGGATTCCGGGGGATATTTCTTCGTTGGGCATTCAGAGAGTCTTGCCGGTCTAAAGCATGACCTAATCTACGTTAGACCAGCCGTTTATCGAAAAAGATGATATTAGCAATTTGGCGACTTATCTGCTTTGAGGTCTTAACAGTTTAAGCAGCGCAACGCCCCCAATGAAGCCTCCTATGTGAGCCCACCATGCAATGCCTCCGTAAGCTCCAGCACCACTAATTAGAGACAGGGTTCCACTAAAGAACTGCAAAATGAACCAGAGGCCTATGAAGATAACGGCCGGAAGTTCTAAAAAAGTTATAAAGAAAAATATGGGCACAAGGGTCAGAACCTTAGCTCTTGGATACAAGAACATGTAAGCTCCCATGACCCCCGCTATTGCTCCGCTTGCTCCCACCGTTGGCACCGGTGAAAAGGGGTTTGTGATGATATGAATAACTGCCGCAATGATACCGCTCAAGATATAGAAAACCAGGTAGCGAATATGCCCTAGCGCATACTCCACGTTATCTCCGAATATGTATAGAGTCCACATGTTGCCTATTAAGTGCAGCCATCCACCATGAATGAACATGGAAGAAAAAAACGGGATAATTTGCTCTGTGAAGGAGAAATGAAGAGCTATGTCAGGTCGCACATATCGTATCGGGACTATTCCGTAAAGCAAAAAGAATCTTCTTAATGCCGCCCCCAGCATCAGCTCATTAATAAAAACAACTACGCATGTGGCAATTATGAGATAGTTAACTATAGGAAACCCTCTCGATGGATTGGTGTCTTTTATGGGTATCATCTTTTGAGTTCTCCTGCTCCGAAAAACAATCTTTGTTCATTTCGGATCAAAATATTACCTTGTTGGCGCAAAAAAACCATGAAAAAATGCACCAGAATCATGAAAGTTGCATTTTTAGGTCGAAAAATGCGAATTTTTCTGTTGCATTTCGAAAATTTTTTTGTATAGTGACGGCGGTTTTGAGGGCAGCCTCCATTTATGGCGGTTTAGGGGAATTAAGGTAGTACCCACCACATTAAGTGGAGGTTTTTCTTTTATTAACGTTAACTAAAGGTAAAAGTATGACGTGAGGAAGAAGAGAAGAAGATGAAATCACTGGGAAAACACCTGATAGTTGAACTTTACGATTGCGACAAAAATTTAATTGATCGCGTGGATCAGGTGGAAGCCATCCTGGTCGAAGCCGTCAAAGTATCCAAAGCAACCATCATAAAACCTGTCTTTCACCAGTTTAACCCCCACGGTGTAAGTGGAGTGGTGGTAATTGCCGAATCTCAATTTTCCATTCATACGTGGCCCGAATACGGCTACTGTGCGCTGGACATTTTTACCTGCGGAGAACAAATAGATTCCGACCTTGCGCTCCAGTTTCTTAAGAAGGAATTTCGAGCAAAGAGTATGTCGATTGTTGAATTGAAGCGGGGTACGCTGGATGTGCCGGAAGGAGAGTTGAAGCACAAACCATGAGTCGACATGAAGGTAACGAATACATATGGTTTAGAGAACCTTCGCTGAACGGTGTTTCAATCTGCTACCTGTGCGATCGTGTAATCTACCATGGAGTCTCGAAATACCAGACGATTGATATTGTGGAAACGAGGCTCCATGGGAAGATGCTGTTTCTCGACGGCGTCGCTCAGTCTGCGGAGCGAGATGAATTCATCTATCACGAGCTTCTGGTGCATCCTGCTATGTTTGCTCACCCGAATCCCGAAAAGGTCCTTGTTATTGGAGGCGCAGAGGGAGCAACCCTTCGTGAAGTGCTCAAACACCAGACTGTAAAGCGAGCAGTTCTTGTGGACATTGACGGCGAGCTTGTGGAGATATGCAAGCAATACCTTCCGGGATGGCACCAGGGAAGCTTCGATGATCCGAGAGTGGAAGTTGTTATAGGTGACGGAAGGGACTATGTTGTGAAGTGTAATGAAAAGTTTGATGTTATCATAATCGACCAGAGAAGTTTATCTTTCAGTAAGGAATGGCCTTACGGATCATGGATGTGTGGGCATTCAGGGAGAAGGAGTAAGCCCTCAAGAACATACCCTTCACGTCCGTATAGTCAATACACTGCAGGAAGTCTTTCCTGTTGTAAAACCCTATGTTTACAGTATGCATAGTTTTCATCGCCCTGACTCGCACATATTCACAACGCTTCAACGAGACTGGACACCAGAAAAAACGGCCGCTCGGTTTGCATCATCTGGCATGAAACTAAGGTATCTCAATAAAGAAATGCTTGAAAAACTTTTTGTGTTGCCTTCATATCTTATTGAAGCTTACGAGAAAGATAAGCAGATTATCACCGACGCAAATCCTTCGTTCGAAGGTGTCTACCATAGAACCCCTTCCGTAGAAGTTTGATTAGATCGCATCTTTTCCGGGGAAAGAGGAGAAAAGCGTTATGCCAATCTATGAATATCGTTGTCTTTCCTGCGGAAAGAAGAACGAGTTCATCACGTTCAGGGTTTCGGAAGAAATATCTTCCCTGACGTGCAGGTACTGCGGCGGAACCGATCTGGTAAAACTCATATCGAGGGTTCGAGTCCGCCTTTCTGAAGAGACTCGCCTTGAACGTCTTTCCGATCCATCTCGTTGGGGACATCTGGATGAAAACGACCCTAAGGGAATAGCCAGCCTTATGAAAACCTTTGGTCAAGAGATAGGAGACGAGCTTGAGACAGACGAAATTGATTCTCTGGTTGAAGAATCCATAGAGGAAAGTTTTGAAGACGATAAAGAAAAAGGCGATTCTTTTAGTGAATGATTGTTGTGAATGGGTGAGATAGATATTTCTCGTCTGAGATGGTATATCAATTCCAGAGAAGATGGTGAAACACTCCAGGAATTCGTGTCTCATGCCTGCTCCGTCAGTTCCGATATGGCAAAGGAAATTATAGAATTTGGTTGTGTCCATGTGGTAGGCGAGAGGGTGAAAAATGCCAATTTTAAGCTCAGAGCCGGTTATAAAGTTGAGATTTATCTGCCATCATACGGTATCAGGAAATTTTACGAACTGAACCCGGAAAGGATTATCTATCGGGATAAGTGGATTTTCGCCTACAACAAGGAAGCCTTCATACCGTCTCATCAGGTTCCT
>CAZWJX010000018.1:7101-18744 GCA_964634695.1 uncultured Syntrophobacterales bacterium
AATCACGTTCTGGGTGCTTTGAGGAGAATGCTGTCCAGAGAGTGTTCAGATCCTTACGTGGCAATTCATAACAGGCTTGATCTGGAAGTAAGCGGGATTTTGCTCTTTTCCATCGATCGATCTGTGAACCGTAAGATTTCCGAAATGTTTGCTTCACGATCGGTAAAAAAATATTACCTGTTGTTGGCTGAGGGTAATCCTCCCGCTGATGAATGGATATGCGACAAATCCATTGCTAAGATAGATGGTAAATATACTTGCGTCGATGAACCCTCGAAAGGAAAGGCTGCCAAGACCCATTTCAAGCTGTTGTCCCGAAAAGATTCTCACCTTTTGATTCTTGCCGAACCAGTTACTGGACGGACTCATCAAATCAGGCTTCATCTTCTGGCTTCTGGACTGAGGCTGTATGGAGATAGGCTTTATGGAGGCCCACCTGCCGGCCGTATAATGCTTCACGGATGGCGTATGGAGCTGAAGCATCCTAAAACCGGAAACAGAGTCCTCCTTGAAGCACCAATTCCCGAGGATTTCTCGGTCGATGAGTTCTCCGACTTTAATCTAGCTCAAGTCGCCAGAAGTTTACCGGAAAAACTCCATTAAGTTGAGCCTGTTCGAAAAGACTGAATTAAAGATGGCAACAGGTGTATTTCATGTAAAGCTTAGACTGGTAAAGGAAAGTCATTGCGAGCCCGCCGAAAGGCGGTCGTGGTGATTGTTTCGCCTCCGGCTCGCAATGATGAGATTGCTTCGTCGCTTCTCTCCTCGCAATGACTCAAAAGGGTCGCTTCGCTCCGGTTCGCAATGACACAAAAGTATCCAGTTACGCAATTTTCCAACAGGCTCCATTAAGTTTGACTCTACTACTGATGATCTGGTAGAACTAGCCGTCGATATGTTCGAGACGGTTAAGCATGATTGCGTATATTCTGAACTGAGAGGTGAAAATGGCTTTAACCAAAAAGAAACCCAAGGTTATTCAGGCTGAAGAGGTCGAGACTCTGGTCGAACTCTTCATCAGGAAAATCAAAGAAAATTTCAGGTGGACACTGTGCATCGTGGCCGCCTTTTGCATCATCGGGGTGATCTTCTGGGGATATTTAAAGTATTCGCAAAGCCAAAACGAGCAGGCGGCCTATGCTTATTACCTCATCGTCAAAGAACTTTCCAGTTCCGGCACAAATCCGGACAAACTTGAAAAAGACATCTTAGATTTTCTTAAGAATTATAATAACCATCCACTGTCAGTTCTGGTTCGTTTGGAACTGGTTCGTATGGATGTGGATAATAAAAACTGGGAACGAGCGATTAAAGAAGGTGAAGCCGGGCTGCAAAAATTACCGCCGTCGAGCCCTTTAAGACCTTTCTTTCTGAGATACCTTGCCATAGCCTACGGAGAGCAAAAATATTCGGATAGAGCTATCAATTACTGGGACGAACTTGCCCGAATTGCTCCTGAAGAGTGGAAGCGAGAAATTTACTGGCGAAAGGGGCTCATCCTTGCAGCAGAGGGCAAAATAGAAGAAGCTACCGCATCGTGGCGGGAGGCTCTAAAAGCAAACGGCGTCTTTCCAACAGAGGATCTGATCAGGGAAAGGATAAACAGCAAGCATAAATCTGAATCCGCCTCATCGGCGGACTCGAAGTGAGCTCGCTCTAGAGCTTAATTTTAAGCGACTCGATTATAGAATCGGCGAAGTCTATTATGAAGTCCCGCTGGCTCTTGGTTGCATAGCCCATACAGGTGCATTTTAGGGCTGTCTGGCTTCGTATTAGGAATTCAAACCCTACGTATCTTCTATTAAGGTTAATGGCGAAACAAAAAGGCTGACACTGAGTATGTTCTTGCTGGATCTTTGTGTAGAGTTCCTGAGGCAAATCAATCCAGTAAATACCTTCCATAGCTGCGGGCCTGGCGTGGGTATCAAGATAGTTTTTGATTTCTTCGTAATCTGATTCTCTTAGCTGATCAATGATATATTGTTTCATTAAGCATTTCCCCCTTTATAAATCTGATGTGGTAGTTCCCAGCATTCTCTTTCGTAGTGAACAGGTTTTAGATTAAAGTTTTTCTGAGGTCAACGTCCGTATTGCTATCGGGATGGGCATTTTTAGAAGGCCCTTTCTGCTTAAAAAGGAGGTATTAATGGCTAAAGAAGTTGAAATCAAAGAGGAAGTTCTTCTGGATCTTTGCCGGCGAGTGGGGAATGTCATCAGGCGCTACTACGAAGAAGGTTTTGAAACTTTCACAAAGGATGATAAATCTCCTCTTACCAATGCCGATATTGCTTCACACAACATGATCGTGGAAACTCTTAGAGCACACTATCCAGATATCCCAATCCTTTCTGAAGAATCAGCATCCGCATCCTACGAGGATCGTCGTAGCTGGGAATACTTCTGGCTCATTGATCCACTTGATGGAACGAAAGAATTCATTCACCACCAGGATGAATTCACCGTAAATATCGCCCTGATTCACGGAAGTTTCTGTGAGTTCGGGATGGTCTATATTCCGATATATGATATGATGTATCTTGGATACCGAACAAAAGGAAGCTGGAAGATAAAAAACGGTCGAAAAACACCCATTGGTCCTTCATTGCCGTCCTATAATGAAGGTAAAATAAGAGTCGGGGTAAGTCGCTTTCATCTGGACAGCAAAACCAGATCCTTCCTTGAAACATTTAAGGATAGATGCACACCTGTGGTTTGTGGAAGCGCTCTTAAATTTTGCTACGTTGCCGACGGAACCATTGATCTTTATCTTCGCTTTGGGCCTACGTGGGAGTGGGATACAGCCGCAGGACAGGGGGTTGTCGAAGCTGCTGGTGGAGCCGTCTTCGATCTAAACGCTGACAATGTGACTTATAATAAGCCTTCTTTGAAAAACGGTCCTCTCATCGTGACTGGAAACAAGGAGGAATTTTTAAAAACGGATTTCTGGAAGTGGATTCAGTTAGCGACCAATGCTGATATTTGATTAACGCAGATATAGCGGTCAACCATCGAATGTTAAAGGGAAAATAAATGTGGGCACCCGTTGAGTGCCCACATTTATATCATTCCGATGAGTCTATTTGATGAAATTACATCACGTCCTTGTTACTTTCCTCGATCGCTTTATCAATCTCGGCTTTAAGTTGCGGTGGAAGACCGGGAATATCAACGTTGAGAAATCCTCTCACTATGGTCGAAGTGGCTTCATCTTCACTGAGTCCCCTTGCCATCAGATAGAAGATTTCTTCCTGTGCGATCTTTCCAACCGCCGCTTCGTGCGACATTTCGACGCCATCCACATGCCCTTCCAGCTCGGGAATTGCATGCATAACACCGCCGTTCAGGATGAGCCCTCTACATTCAAGATGGGCTTTGATTTCAGGAGATTTTCCTATGAGGTGTCCTCTGGCTATAATTGTTCCGCCATTTGTTATAGCACGTGAAACAATTTCAGCCCTGTTTCCGGGGGCGTTTAGAAAAATCCTGCCGCCGATATCATAAACGGATCCGGGAGAGCCAACAATGATACTGTAAAACCTTGCGATTGCATTAGGCCCTACGAGATGTGTTGTGGGATACATCTGAATAGAATTGACCGGCTTCATACATACGTAATTGTTAAGAAACAGCCCACCTTCTTCCACTATAGCGCCGGATCTGGGACGGACATACATATCTTCCGCCCAGTTGTGAATCATCGTAAACGAGAGCTTTGCGTTCTTTTTGACGAAAAATTCAGATATGCCAATGTGTATCCCACGCTTCATCCTGTGGGATGTGACGCACCCGGTTATAACATGAAGCTCTGAATCTTCCTCAGCTATGATTATGTTATGAACGTTCTGCTGAAGATTTTCTCGATCCATGAACATACATGCTTGAATGGGGTATATTGT
Source organism: uncultured Syntrophobacterales bacterium (assembly GCA_964634695.1). GTDB lineage: Bacteria > Desulfobacterota > Syntrophobacteria > Syntrophobacterales > Thermodesulforhabdaceae > JAOACS01. Next base: position 10,998 of record CAZWJX010000018.1, read on the forward strand.
CCTGGATCCCGGCAAAGCTCTTATGACATAGCCATCATGAAGATCAAGCTCTGCAGCAGCCGTGTATTTATCGGCATCCACCTGCACCACTTTCCAGTAATAATCCCAGATCCAGTCGTATTTTTCCAGAGCCTGCTTCAGCGGGATGACTTCAACCCCTTCTTGTTTCACGCTACAGTGAGCAACACCCGTATTTTTCTGCAAGAAAGTGCCTGCTCGCTCTTTCTCTGTTACGTCAATTCCCGCCATGGCGAGCAGTTCACGCTCTATTTCCGGAAGTGAACAAACTTCACCAATTTCAACAGAATCAGGCGGCTCGACCCATTTTTCAAAAGAGTTAAGATCAACGTCCTCTCCAAAAGCCGCCTTCTTATCAACGGCCTTTAGTGCCTTTTCTCTAAATTGTTCCCTATTACGCATCGCACGCATTCCTCGTATCCTACTTCCCTTATGCATCTAAGGATTTCTCGTGGATTTTCGACACAGCTCATAACGCCATCAAAAAGCACCTGACCTTTGGTGGCGGAAACATAATCCAGGATATGGCCCGTGTGGGTGATTATGAGTCCCATCTTGTTTCTTTCCCGCTTCTGCTGGATCAGGCTTTTTTCCGACCTGGGCACAATGGATTGTCCGAGAAGTTTTGCTATCGTTTTCCCGATCAATTCCATGTTCTCAAGATCCACTCCTGATTCGGGCTCATCAAAAAGCATAAGATCGGGATTTTGAGCCATAAGCTGAAGCAGTTCAGAGCGTTTTATTTCCCCGCCTGAAAATCCATCATTAACATCTCGGTCAAGAAATTTATCGAAATTGACCGATCGAGCCAGAGCCTCAATATCTACATCCTTTCTGTCGCCGGCACATATCGAAACAATCTGCCTGGTTTTCAGCCCCCTGATCGTTGGAGGTCTTTGAAAAGACATCCCTATACCGAGTTTGGCTCTTTCGTTAATGGGCAAATTCGTAATATCCACGCCCTTGAAAAAAATTTTCCCCCCGAGCACCTTGTATTGGGGATAACCCATGATGGTCATGAGAAGCGAAGTTTTCCCTGAACCATTGGGTCCAAACAGAACGTGAGTTTCCCCCGGCTTAATTTCCATGTCTATGTGGCGAAGGATTATTTTCCCGGCGAGTTCTACCTGAAGATCTTCAATGACTAACATCGATTTTACTCCTTGTTGCCAGTTGTGTCACTGTAAGCAAGGTTAAATTAAGATTTAAAACTTTCAGAAGCAAGGGAAAAATAAAAGACTTTGTAATAATTTTTCGTATTTTGATGTATAGCCATCTCAAAAAAAGTTCATTCATTATGAAGAATGTTGTGCTTTAGGCTTGACGGCCGGCGAAAGGGGGGATATATGTTCATTCGAATTTTTTATAATCTATATTGTGAACAAAGGAACTTGCTACTACGGAGGGGGTCATGTCTGAAGCGATTCACGGGTCGGTTATGGTTGTTGGGGGTGGTATTGCCGGTATGCAGGCTGCCCTCGATCTCGCAGAATCCGGTTATTACGTCTATCTGGTGGAAAAGGAGCCGTGTATTGGCGGTGTAATGTCCCAGCTGGACAAAACATTTCCGACGAATGACTGCGCGATGTGCATAATCTCGCCCAAGCTGGTCGAGGTCGGCCGGCATCTAAATATAGAAATTATCACTCTGGCGGAACTTAAAAGCCTGGAAGGCGAGCCCGGAAGGTTTAAGGCAACTGTTTTTCAAAAGCCCAGATATATAGATTTATCCAGATGTACAGGCTGCGGTCAGTGTGAGACCGTATGTCCCATAAAATGTCCAAGTGAATACGACGAGGGACTTAAAGAAAGACGAGCAGCATATCGTCGTTATCCTCAGGCTATTCCATCTGCTTACGCCATAGAAAAGCGAGGAACTGCTCCCTGTAAGGTGGCCTGCCCCGCACACATTTCGGTGCAGGGCTATGTTGCTCTTGCTGCTGAAGGGAAATATCTTGAGGCGCTGAAACTTATAAAACAGGAAAATCCCCTTCCGGCAATATGCGGTCGAGTATGCCATCATCCCTGTGAGTCTGCCTGTACAAGAGGGAAAATAGATGAGCCTATCGCTATTGATTTTATCAAGCGATACATTGCCGATCTGGATCTTAATTCTGAAACCCGTTATATCCCCGAGATCAAAGAAAAGCGCGACGAAAAGGTAGCCATTATCGGTTCCGGTCCTGCCGGGCTAACCTGTGCCTATTACCTTGCCATCGAGGGATATCAGGTCACCGTATTTGAAAAGCTTCCTGTTTTAGGTGGAATGCTTGCCGTAGGTATTCCGCCTTATCGTCTGCCGAAGGACATTCTCGAAGCGGAAATCGATGTTATTCGCCAGATGGGTGTTGAATTCCGCACGGGCGTAGAAGTGGGCAAAGACATCACGATCGACGAACTGAGAAAACAGGGCTACAAGGCTTTCTTTGTAGCGGTGGGCGCCCACAGATCCAAGAAGCTCGGTATAGAAGGAGAGGACCTGGAAGGCGTTTATGCGGGCGTTGAGCTTTTAAGGGACATCAACCTCGGGAAGAAAGTCAATCTCGGAAATCGGGTGGCCGTAATCGGTGGCGGTAATGTTGCGATGGACGTTGTGCGGACTGCATGGCGTCTCGGTGCTGAAAAGCCCTTTATCGTTTACAGAAGAAGTATCGAAGAAATGCCCGCTAACGAAGAAGAAATAGAAGAGTGCCACGAAGAGGGCATTGAAATTATTACTCTTACAGCGCCTGTTCGTATCATAGGTGAAAACGGCAAGGTAAAAGCTCTCGAATGTATCAAGATGGAGCTCGGTGAGCCAAGCGGAAGGCGCCGTCCTCAGCCTGTCCCCGGTTCTGAATTCATCATAGAAGTGGATTCTGTCGTTGCCGCTATCGGTCAGGAAACCGATTTTACATGTGTTCAGTCTCAACCGGGATGCAGGATTACTAAACGGGGAACTATAGAAGCCGATCCTTTAACTCTTCAGACTGCCGAGCCGGACATCTTCGCCGGCGGTGATGCTGTGACGGGACCATGGACGGTTGTTGATGCAATAGCCGCAGGAAAGCGAGCCGCTCGTTCAATTGATCGTTTCCTTAAAGGACAGGACCTTCGTGAAGGCAGAGAAGAAGAATGGAAGGCCGTTGAAAATATACCTCTTGAAGGCTACGAAAAAACCCGCCGGGAACGTATGCCCCGCCTTAGCGTTGAGGAACGTAGGGGAAGCTTCAAAGAAGTTCAGCTCGGATTTACCGAAGAACAGGTGCGACGAGAGGCTTCCAGATGCGTTAGCTGCGGTATCTGTTCTGAGTGCTATCAGTGCGTTGAAGTCTGCCAGGCTAATGCCGTGAAGCACGACGATAAGCCGGTAGAGCGCACTATTGAGGTAGGTGCTGTAATTCTGGCTCCGGGGTTCAAGGCTTTTGACCCGACGATATATGAAACCTACGCCTTTTCAAGGCATCCTAACGTGGTGACATCGCTTCAGTTTGAACGTCTGCTTTCGGCTTCAGGCCCCACGATGGGACATCTCGTAAGGCCATCGGATCATAAAGAACCGAAAAAAATAGCATGGCTCCAGTGTGTTGGATCCCGCGATATAAATCACTGTGACCATCCCTACTGTTCGGCCGTATGCTGCATGTATGCCATCAAACAGGCGGTCATCGCGAAGGAGCATTTTGCTGAGCCGCTGGAAACAACAATCTTTTTCATGGACATGAGAACTCACGGAAAGGACTTCGAGCGATTTTACATCCGGGCGGAGAAAGAGCACGGCGTGAAATTCGTTCGTTCCAGAGTGCACAGCGTTGATGTCATTCCGGGATCCGATGATTTAAGCATTACTTATGTTAACGAAGACGGAGAGATTGTTCAGGAAATCTTCGATATGGTTGTTCTGTCTGTTGGTCTGGAAATTTCTGAGGAAGTAAAAGAACTGGCCCGAAGATTGGATATTTCGCTTGACGAATACGGCTTTTGCAGGGGGAGTTCTTTTAAGCCGGTAGAAACTAACAGGCAGGGTATCTATGTTTGCGGAGTGTTCCAGAGCCCGAAGGATATTCCTCAGTCTGTTATGGAAGCAAGTGCGGCGGCGGCAGATGCCCAGAAGCTCCTGCATCCGGCCAGAGGAACTCTTACGCGTGAAAAGGTTAAGCCGCCTCAAATCAACGTATACAATGAACCACCTAGAATCGGTGTTTTTGTATGTCATTGCGGTATCAACATTGCCGGTACTGTAGATATAAAAGCTGTAACGGAATACGCAAAGACCCTTCCTTTTGTGGAGTATGTAGCGAACAATCTTTATACCTGTTCGCAGGACACTCAGGAACTGATGAAACAGGCTATTAAAGAACATCGGTTGAATCGGGTGGTTGTGGCGGCCTGTACCCCAAGAACTCACGAACCACTCTTTCAGGAAACTCTCGAAGATGCCGGCTTGAATAAGTATCTCTTTGAAATGGCGAATATCAGAAACCACGATTCCTGGGTGCATCTCGATCGCAAAGAAGCTACGGAAAAAGCGAAAGACCTTGTCCGCATGGCCGTTTACAAGGTGGCTCTTATGCAGCCGCTTACCGAACCAGAACTTACCGTCAATCAGGAAGCTCTGGTTGTGGGCGGTGGAGTCTCAGGCATGACGGCGGCTCTGGCTCTTGCCGATCAGGGGTATAAGGTTCATCTTGTCGAAAGAAGTGATCGCCTGGGCGGTCAGGCTCTCAAACTCCACAAAACCTGGACCGGCGAAGATATTCAGAGCTATGTTTCCGAACTGGTAGAAACTGTTCAAACTCATCCCAACATAGAACTCTACATGTCTTCCGAAATTACAAAGGTGGACGGCTTCGTTGGCAATTTTACGAGCGTTATAAAGGGTCCTTCTGGCGAAGCTCAGATAAATCATGGTGTTGCTATAATCGCTGTTGGTGCAGAAGAGTTTAAGCCTCAGGAGTACGGCTACGGAACAGATCCTCGGATTATGACTCATCTGGAACTGGATCAGCTCTTCCTGTCCAACGATCAGCGTCTTTCTCAGATCGGATCTGCCGTTTTCATCCAGTGCGTTGGTTCTCGCGAACCCTCGCGTCCTTACTGCAGCCGTCTCTGCTGCACTCACACCCTCGAAAGCGCTCTGGAACTCAAACGGCTTAATCCCGATGCTGACATTTATGTGCTCTACCGTGATATGAGAAGCTACGGTGAACGTGAAAAGCTCTATCTTGAGGCCCGCCGTCAGGGCATCATATTCATCCGATTCGATCTGGAAAATAAGCCAAAAGTCTGGGTTGAGGACGGTGTGGTAAAGGTCGAAGTCATAGACCACATTCTAAAACGCCCGATTGTTCTCAATGCCGATCTGGTGGCGCTGGCGTCTGCTATCATTCCACGCGATAACGACGCCATTGCTCAGTTCTTCAAGGTGCCGGTGAACGAAGACGGATTCTTCATGGAAGCTCACGCCAAGCTTCGCCCTGTTGACTTCGCAACAGATGGTGTCTTCCTGTGTGGTCTTGCTCACTATCCCAAGCCCATAGACGAAAGTATTGCTCAGGCGAAGGCAGCCGCTGCCAGAGCCGTAACCATACTTGCGAAGAAAACCATGAAGTTCGCCGGAACCGTTGCGCAGGTGGATCAGATGCTGTGCAGTTCCTGTGGAACTTGCGTGAACATCTGTCCCTATTCGGCACCCCGGTTCAACGAGAAGGGCAAGGCGGAAATTAATCCGGCGCTCTGTAAGGGATGCGGGCTCTGCGTGGCGTCCTGCCGTTCTGGAGCCATAAGGCTTATGGGATTTGATGATGCTCAGATCTTCGCAATGATCGAAGCAGCGTAGGTGTGAAGAAACACCGTAGGGACAGGCCTCTGTGCCTGCCCTTGCAGGAGCAGTGACACAAAGGAGAGTCATTGCGAGGCTGCCGCAAGGCAGCCGTGGTGATTGCTTCGCTTCGCTCGCAATTACGAGTGTGCGTCATTGCGAGCGCCCGAAGGGTGCGTGGCAATCTCTTATTTGTTACAACAGAGAGATTGCTTCGCCCTCACTTCGTTCGGGCTCGCAATGACACGGGGGAAGGGCAATGATGAGATTGCTTCGTCGCTTCGCTCCTCGCAATGACAAGGGGAAATGCTACGGCTCGCAATGACACAAGGCGGGGTCATTGCGAGGCTGCCGCAAGGCAGCCGTGGTGATTGCTTAGCTTCGCTCGCAATTACGAGTGTGCGTCATTGCGAGCGCCCGAAGGGCGCGTGGCAATCTCATCTTGTAATGACGAGATTGCTTCGCCCTCACTTCGCTAGGGCTCGCAATGATACGGGGGAAGGGCAGTGAAGGAGGGGCGAACCAGGTTCGCCACATCCATAAATATTAAGCAAATAGAGAGGACGGAGAGATTCAATGGCTGATTGGGAACCTAAGATTATCGCCTTGCTTTGCAACTGGTGTTCTTACGGAGCGGCTGATCTGGCGGGAGTAAGCCGTCTGAAGCAGCCACCGAACATTAGAATTATTCGAGTCCCCTGTTCAGGGCGTGTAAATCCGAAGTTTATCCTGGCATCGCTCAGAAAAGGTGCTGATGGTGTGTGGGTGTCAGGGTGCCATCCCGGTGATTGCCACTACATTGAGGGAAATTACTACGCCAGGCGCAAGTTTGCGCTTCTTAAGGATTTTCTTGAATACGTAGGCATAGAGCCAGAAAGAATCCACTTTTCGTGGATTTCGTCCGCCGAAGCGACGAAATTTGCGAAAGTGGCAGAAGAAGTTGTAGAGGCTGTGAAGAAGGCTGGTCCGGCACGATATCTGGTAAAAAGAGAAGTCGAGGTGGAGTGAATGTTCGAATATACTGAAAAAATCCGGGAAATAGCAGGAAGGCTTCTTCAGGATAAGGTTGTGGATGGCGTCATAGGATTTCGTAAAGGCACCATCCCGATGATTAACAACCCCGTATTTATAAAACATACAGAACAGGTGTCCCAGCTTTACTGGGATAGCTGGTGCGGAGTTAATCTGGCGAACTATCTTCCCAAGCGTCAGGATAAGGTAGCTATAGTAGCCAAGGGGTGTGATGCAAGAAGTATCGTCGTGCTTCTTGCTGAGAACCAGATCAGTAGAGAGCAACTCTACATAATCGGTGTGCCCTGCAAGGGGATGCTTGATCGAAAGAAGGTCTGGGATGCCCTGAAAGATCGAGCACAATACCTGACAGATGTTCGAGAAGAGAATGGCAAGATAATAGTTGCAGGAAAAAACTTTTCGGTGGAGTTCGATCGAAATCAGTATCTTCAGGACAATTGCGCTATTTGCATTCACAGAAATCCGGTGATCTACGACGAACTGGTTGGTGAGATGGTTGTCGAACAACAGGTGGATCGGTACGAAGATATTCGAGCAATCGAAGCGATGACATCCGAGCAGAGGTGGGAATACTTTAGGAAACTCATTGAGCCCTGTATCAGATGCTATGCCTGCAGAAATGCCTGTCCCTTCTGCTACTGTCCTCAGTGCTTTGTGGATGAATCCAAGCCACAGTGGGTAGGAAAGACTATAGATCCTACGGATACCTTTACCTTCCACTTTTTAAGAGCCTTTCATCTTGCCGGAAGATGCACAGACTGCGGTTCCTGCGAGCGAGCCTGTCCTGTTGGCATAAAGGTTCGCATGTTTACGAAGAAGCTCGAAAAAGATGTGAAGGAATTGTACGGTTACGAAGCGGGTATGCAGTTAGGCGAGCGCCCGCCTCTCGATACATAT
>CAZWJX010000018.1:18754-22818 GCA_964634695.1 uncultured Syntrophobacterales bacterium
CGATGAGCTGGCTAAGGTTAACTCAGGAAGGTTTTACCGAATGGTTGCGTAAGTTCAGCAAAGACTATCGTATGTATGGCCCTGTACAGAAGGGAAATTACCATGAATTTGCACCATTAAACGACCCGGCAGAGGTCGACTGGGATTATCGCAATACACGTTTATCTCCTAAGGGGCTATTTCTCCCTGAAGCGGAGAAGATGTTCATATCTTCGCTTGATCCCGATGATCCCGAAAGATCAATTCTCAAAGAAGCGCCGAAGGATTTCAGTCTCCGGATGGTGATAGGCATCCGTCCCTGTGATGCCTATGCTATGAAGCTTATGGACAGGAATTTCATTACGGATCAATACAAAGACCCATGGTGGATGAAACGCCGTGAGAACACAGTCCTCATAGGTTATGCCTGTACAGAGCCCTGTTCGACCTGTTTCTGTTCTTCGGTGGGGTCGGGACCTTTTGACACAAAAGGGCTCGACATTCTGGTTGTAAAAGTTGATGGTGGTTTTGCCGTTTCCTTCTGTAGCGAGCGAGGGAAAGAACTTCTCAGGCGTGAACCTCTGGGGGCCAGAGCACTTTCGGAAACTGAAGAGCGCAATCTTCAGGACATAAAGGCGACTGCTGAAGCATCAATGCCGAGACTGTGGGATGAGAAAGCGGTTGCGAGCCGTCCTCTTCTGGACATTTTCAATGCTCCCTTCTGGGAAGAAGTTCAGTTCTCCTGCATAAACTGCGGCACGTGCACGTTCCTTTGCCCGACCTGCTGGTGTTTTGATATTCAGGATGAAGTATGGCAGAATCGAGGCTGCCGTGTGAGGCTGTGGGATTCCTGCATGTTCCCGCTTTTTACTCTTCATGCTTCAGGTCATAATCCCAGATCGCAGAAGCTTCAGAGAGTACGTCAGCGGTTTATGCATAAGCTCAAATATTACGTCGACAAATATCATGACGGTGTAGCCTGTGTTGGATGCGGGCGATGTGTTCAGTTCTGCCCCGTGAATATTGACATCAGAGAAGTGATGCGGCTCATGGTGTCGCACTGTCAGTGTGCACTGTGAGATTTCCGTGACGGTATAAGGGAGGAGAATGGTGAAAAATCCATACAAGCCATATCCTGTAAGGATTGACGAGATTATAGTTGAGACGGACGACCGTAACCTCAGAACTTTCCATCTTAAATTTCTGAACCCAGAGGACGAGGCTGAGTTTAAATATCTGCCGGGGCAGTTTGCCGAAATTTCTGTCCCCGGTCAGGGAGAGATTCCCATAGGCATCGCCAGTTCGCCGACGGAAAAGGGGTATCTCAAGTTTACGGTGAACAAAGTCGGCAAAGTCACCACTTATCTGCACAACATGAAGCCGGGGGATATTATCGGAGTTCGTGGTCCTCTGGGTAACTGGTATCCCTGGGACAAGCTGGAAGGGAGCAACGTCGTGATTATCGGCGGTGGCTTTGCTTTTACGACTCTCAGGTCATCCATCGTTTATATGCTCGATCCCGCAAATCGGGGGAAATTTGGTAATATCACAGTCATCTACGGAGCAAGAAACCCCGGCATGTTGCTTTACAAGGAGGAGCTTTTTGCATGGGAACAGCGGGATGACATTGTGATGCATCTTACGGTGGATGCCACAAACGATCCCAACTGGAAATACAATATCGGTTTTGTGCCGGCCATTACTAAGGAAAAGGCGCCCAGTTCTGAAAATGCTTACGCCATTGTGTGCGGCCCTCCGATTATGATCAAGTTTACTCTACCCGTGCTGAGAGAACTTGGTTTTGAGCCTGACAGGATAATTACAAGCCTCGAGATGCGTATGAAGTGCGGTATAGGGATGTGCGGAAGATGCAATATCGGCACGGAATACGTCTGCAAGGACGGCCCTGTTTTCACCTTCGAACAGCTTTCGCAACTTCCGGGTGAATATTAGAATTTGGCTTCGAAGTCAGGGAATCTTCTTATCACGGCAGGGGTTATTAACCGCGCCCCTGCCGGATTTTATTACCGACCTGAGTGAGGAATCACGGCAAAGTTAGAAAGAAATTCTGGTCTGTTCCCGGTAGTTTCCGTCTAAATGACGGCCACGAATAGTCCTTGCGAGCGCCCGAAGGGCGCGTGGCAATCTCTACCGAACCTGTCATTGCGAGGCTGCCGTAAGGCAGCCGTGGCAATCCCGACGTGTCATTGCGAGCCCGCCGAAGGCGGGCGTGGCAATCTCAAGAGATTACTTCACTTCGTTCGTAATGACAAGATGCGAGATTGCTTCGTCGCTTCGCTCCTCGCAATGACGATATCAGGTGTCATTGCGAGGCCACGAAGTGGCCGTGGCAATCCCGACGTGTCATTGCGAGCCCGCCGAAGGCGGGCGTGGCAATCTCTTACTGAGTGTCCGCAGGCGACTGAATTTTCAGAAAGAATACTTTATCGAAGCTCCTATAATGTAGTTCCTTTCGGGTATGTAGGTGCTGATGTCTCTCTTCGCCCGTTCGTTAAATATGTTGTAAAGATCCAGGCTTAGCTGAACGACGTTCTTCCAGTCAAGCGTCAGACCGGCCGTGTGATACCAGTAATCGCCCACCGTTTCAGTTACTGGTGGATTTCCCCAGCTGGTTGATTTGTATTCTCCGCGATAGCGTGCCGAGTATGATGCAAAAAGTTTTAGATCATCAACGATAGGCTGGACGGCGCGAACGCCTATAGCAAGGCTGTTTCTGGCATAACCGTCCAGTATTTTGTCGGTCTTCTCATCCCGTGTTTCATTGTAGTTGTAATTAAGGAAGAGCTTTATTCCGGGTCTGAAATAGTAAGCCAGTTCAACGTCAACGCCCTTTATTTCAACATCTTCTATGTTTTCAGGTTGCATAATCTGTCCCCCGGGATTTAAAGGATCAGGGCGTCTTACAGCATTAATAAAATCGTTTCCTTTTGTGTAATAGGGAGTTACCCGACCATAAAGCTTTCTGTCGAAAAAGTAATGTTCAATTGAAGCCTCGTATGACCAGGTAGTTTCGGCCTTTAGATCCGGATTGCCCTGATAGACTATAAAAGGACTGATAGTCCATGGAGGTGAATAAAGTTCGTTCAGATTTGGCGCTCTGAAGCCTTTTCCTGCCGATAATTTTATGTTGCCGTCCTTAGAGTAATTCCATTTCAGGGTTGCTTTCGGAGAAAACTCTGTTCCATAAGTTTCAAAATGATCGAGCCTTCCGCCGACAATCAGTTCAAAATTTTTCAAAAACATCCAGTCATACTGAGCATAGAAGGAATAATCTGTTTCATCTACGTCGGTTTTTGCCCCGGGACGTCCCTGGACATTCAGAATTCTACCGGTTGCAAGCTCGTATATTCCCTTTTCTGCCTCTGTATATACTACTTCAGTACCTGCCGTAATGATATGATTATCGGCTAAAAAGTAATTCGCATAAAGGTTGGCTCTGTATCGATCTGCATCGGTGATATTTACAGAAGGCTTATAGTCAAAAACAGGTATTCTTTGACCCGATGGAAGCGGTCTCCAGGTAACATTTTCCAGCGTTTCACCGTAGTAGTCATGACCTGCGTGAATCCAGTCAAGTTGCCCTTTGATTTCCAGGTTTGACATAAACTTGCTGGTTATTTGAAAGTTTACATAAGGTTGAGATGCATCCTGGTAATTTTCCAGTTTAAGGTTATTCGATATACCGTAACCCGTTGTTGCTTTCATATCGCCGCCAGAAAGAGAAAATGTGGTGTTTTCTCCGATGGTGCCGGTTGCTTTCCCATGAAAACGATTATGGTTGTAATCGCGGTTTCGGGTATTAAGACCCCGGTCGTTGTAGAGATAGTAGTTATCAAGTTCTTTATGATCGTAAAACAGGCCAATAGAGACATTTTTCCAGACTATGCCGCCATCTACTCCGTAATCCATACGTCCGTAACTTCCGGTTTCCATCCAGGGGGATATGAAACTGTTTTTGCCGTTGCTCAGACCATAGTCAAATATAACATGGCCTGATTCCTGCTTCACCGAGGACGTTACCATCCTCTCCACAGGCGTAACTTCCCGTGCAACTCACGGTAGCC
>CAZWJX010000019.1:0-14504 GCA_964634695.1 uncultured Syntrophobacterales bacterium
GTCCCCCCATTTATTGGTAAATGCAAGTAAGCCCGCCCAGAGTTATCAGAGACATGACATCGCCGTGCACCTACATAAAACACCGGTTACCGGGAAAGAATTCTTCACAAAGCAATGTGCCGTCGTAGTCAAAAAGAACGATACGGCGAGAAGGAATATCAGGGGCAAATTCAGCAGACCAGTGTAAAGCTTCTCTAGAAATACTACGGATAGCATCAAACAGTTTTTTTTCTTTGAGCATATCCAGAACCTGCCTGAGGGTGTTAGCCTTTGTAGCCTCTTCAGCCGTTTCGCCAGTAAGGCCCGCAATTCGAGCAAGCTTTGCCATATCAGCCAGACCTTCACGGGCGTGTGTATAAGAAAACCCCAGAGCCATTTTGGCAGCTTTGCCAAAGAAAACAGCGTGTATCACTTCGGAAAAGCCGTATTCCTGAGCCTTTTTCACAGAAAAGCTAAAAAAGTCCGCAATCTGGATAAAAGCCGTTTCCGGAAATTCGGGAAATACTCTTCGAGCGTAGAGCTCGCTCTTTCCGCCAGTTGTCAGCACAATCGTGGAACAATCATTGGTCCTTGCAAATCGAAGAGCATAATCAATAGTTTCTTCGTAAGCTTCATGAGAAAAGGGCTTAACGAGCCCACTGGTTCCAAGCACAGATAGTCCCTCAACAATGCCGAGTCTGGGATTAAGAGTTCTCTTCGCAAGATATTCTCCTTCCGGAATTTCCAGAACGACATGAACATCAAAAGGAAGCATTAAAGTTGTTCTGATGGGCAGGAAAATTCGCCTTCCCGGCTCCTGTAATGGCAGCCGTTGCAAGTTTCCGGCAACGTCAATTATCTCAAAGTTCTCGATATTCAATTCTTCTAGGAAAATAGCGGAAACATTTTCAGATATCATCTGCCTCGGAACGGGATTTATTGCCGGTTCACCCGGGGGAACTGGAAGCCCTGGTCTGGTAACAACGCCCACACCTTTACCTGCATCAAGCCATATGCCAGAGAACCCTTCAGATGCTCTTTCTACAAATGAAACGCTGGCACTGATTATGGCTCCGTGTGTTATATCCGGATCATCACCGCCATCTTTTTTAACTTCGGCTATCCATTCATTCCCGAATCCTCGGCGCAGGGTAAACGTTACAGGAATGTAAAAACCGATGGGTAATCTGATGGACACACAGCCGTTGGCGGGACATCCAAGTAAAGCTTTGACGGCGGCAACAATCGCCGCCGTCGCTGCAGTCCCGGTAGAAAAGCCCTTCCTGAGATTTTTATTTTTCATGAACTTCAGGTTGTGGAGTTGCCTGCAAGTTTCTTTTCGATCTTGCTCCAGGTATCTTTGAGAGTCACAATGCGGTTGAAGACGAGCCTATCCTTTGTGGTATCTACCGGATCGACAGAAAAATACCCAAGGCGTTCAAACTGGTAACGACTCTCAGGAGGAGCGTTTGCAAGGGAAGGTTCCACATAGCAGGGGTAAAGCACTTCAAGCGATTTCGGGTTTATGTACTGCCGGAAATCTTCTCCTTCTTCGAGATTTGTCATGTCTTCACGAGTAAAAAGGTGATCGTAAAGTCGCACTTCAACGGGTTTTGCGTGTCTAGCCGACACCCAGTGGATCGTGCCCTTGACCTTGCGACCATCGGCACTCCAGCCACCTCTCGTCGCAGGGTCGTAAGTGCAATGAACTTCCACAACGTTTCCTTTTTCGTCTTTTTTATAATCGACGCACGTGACGTAGTAGCCATATCTCAACCGAACTTCCCGACCCGGAGCCAGACGGTAATAGTCCTTTGGCGGGTTTTCCCGGAAATCGTCCTGTTCTATGTAAAGCACCTTAGAAAAAGGAACCTTGCGAGTGCCCATTGAGGGGTCTTCTGGATTGTTGACGGCGTCCAGTTCTTCAACCTGATCGTCAGGATAGTTCACAATGACAAGTTTCAGAGGTCTGAGAACAGCCATGGCTCTGGGCGCTCGTTTGTTGAGATCTTCGCGAATACAGTGTTCAAGAAGGGCCACATCCACAAGGCTGTTTCGTTTCGCCACTCCTATACGCTCACAGAAATCCTTGATGGCTTCCGGAGTATATCCCCGGCGGCGAAGGCCTCTGATCGTCGGCATTCTCGGATCATCCCAGCCTGAGACATATCCTTCTTTTACAAGAATCGAAAGGTAACGCTTACTGAGAACAGTATAGGTAAGATTGAGCCTTGCAAATTCAATCTGCTTGGGATGGTGTAAACCCAGTTGATCGAGAAACCAGTCATAAAGGGGACGATGGTCTTCAAACTCCAGAGTGCATATTGAATGGGTTATGCCTTCAATAGAGTCCGATATGCAATGAGCGAAGTCGTAAGTGGGGTAGATGCACCAACGGTCGCCTGTTCTGTAATGACTGACATGCCTTATGCGATACATCACGGGATCGCGCATGTTTAGGTTCGGATGAGCCATGTCGATCTTTGCTCGAAGAACATGAGATCCATCGGGAAATTCGCCATTTTTCATCCGTTCGAAGAGTTCGAGATTTTCTTCAACGCTTCTATTCCTGTAAGGGCTTTCTTTACCCGGTTCGGTTAGCGTGCCTCGATATTCTCTAATTTCCTCCTGGCTCAGGCTATCCACATAAGCTTTACCTTTCTTAATGAGCTCAACGGCATACTCGTAAAGCTTATCAAAATAATCGGATGCATAATAAAATCTATCACCCCAGTCGAAGCCAAGCCATTTTACGTCTTCCTTTATAGCCCTGACGTAAACCTCGTCTTCTGTGGTCGGATTGGTATCGTCCATTCTCAGGTTGCAAAGCCCATTGTAATCCTGAGCCAGCCCAAAATTAAGGCATATGGATTTGGCATGACCTATGTGAAGAAAGCCGTTGGGTTCAGGGGGAAATCGAGTGTGAACTCTTCCTCCGTAAATTCCCGATTTAATATCATTGTCTATAATGTCTTTGATGAAGTTGGGTGGCGTTTTGAATTCTCGCTTTCCCATATCTCTCTGACACCTTCCCTGGCATAAGATTTACGGAATCAGGTAATCCTCAAGCGATGGCGGATTTCCTGATACCAGACTGACTATTGCCAGCTCATCACTAACAATTCGTTCCACCTTTACCGTTCCCTTTGCCGATTCTGGAATCCATCCGGCCGGTGTTCCGGTGGGTGAATTAACCACTTTCCCTCCCGGAATTATTTTCAATACGTCGCCTTCTCTTAGGCCGGATGCCGAGCCAGCGCTTATGAACCATCTGTTCTGGCTCTCCTGAGAGAAAGCATGACAGAACCAGGGCATGACGCTTTTCTTCTCAAGAGCTATTTCCACCAGCTTTTCGGCTATGATTCTCATGAACTCTTCTCTGTCCTGCTGACTCTGAACAGGCATTTCCACTTCAAGGGAGGGATAACGATAAGAAAGACCCGTATCTACAATACTGACTCTTGCCTTAGCTTTTTGCTGCTTTGCTCCGCCGGTTGGTAGTGACAGAACTTCGATCACATTCAGAAATCTAACACCGGGGTAGATTCCTGAAATACGTGATACACAGGCAAGATCGCGTTTTTCAAAACAATCTGTTTTGGAAAGCACTTCCTTTATTGCGTGATGATCCACGTAAAGAGCTCCCTTAGATTTGGTGACATCCCGGGCAATTTTAAGGAAAGACTCTCCGTCTTTGAGACTTATCTGCTGATAATCTACGATAAACCCGATTTTCAAACGATAATCGGCCACTCGAGCCGGTGGTGCCTGAACAGCCGGAGATTCCTTAGTTTTCGTATCTGCACCTTTTTTGAAGACGGCTTCTTCCAGACGAGCAAGACGCTTTTCCTGTTCGCTGGCTTCCGCCTTAGCTTTAGCTGCAGCGTCCGTAAAAATCTCAAAGAAAAAGGTGGATTCCTTTTCTGGATTTCTTCTAAGGAAATAATCACCTGATGCAAGCCAGGGCTGATCTACAAACATCTGTCTGACTTCCGCGTTGGAAAAAGCTCGTCCTTCTTCCCTTGATTCGCTTGTAATGTCAGGAAACGAAAACAGACTTCCCGACTTTTCAGCACAACCCGATAGCAGCATTACTAAAATTAAGGCGTATCCTAACAAATTCTTCATGACTATATCCTCCTGAAAAGAAAAAGGGGCATAATGAACGGTGCCATTATACCCCTTTGATGAAACTTCACAATAATTTTTAGGAAAGCCAGCTCACTAGAAATTCCAGATCAATTCTGCCGCAACTCGGGATGCAATATCATCAGCCTGTTTTCCGCTGATAGCCTTCGTTACGTCCTTGATCACATCGCCTGGGAAGAAGAGAGCCCACTGGGCCTTTACGAACACATGCTTATTGAGAGCGAGAGTAATTTCGTTGTCCCATTCAGTTCCTACATAACCAGAGTCAACTTTAGAGGTGATTCTCGGATTAACCCAGCTTGTTACGAAGAAATCTTCATTCCACCAGAAAATGTTGGCATTGGTTCGATAAATCAAGAACTTTTCTGGCATCAGTGTAATTCCGACGCTTACCATTGTCATACCGGGGTTGTCACCACGACCATTTCCAGTGCCCTGGAAATTCTGGAGACCACCGGTGGGAACAGGCGTGCCGTTGCCGTAGAACTCAGGAATAAACCCGTAGAGTGCAGTTCCCAGCACAAGGTTTGTATCGGCGAGAATGGTATTTTCACCACCGAAAGCCGAAGCAAACCTCTGAGCGTTCGCAACACCTTCGTAACCATTGAGTTCATCATCGTTAGGATCGTCATCACCGGAAGTATAAATAAATCCGACATGCGGTTTGACGGTGAAGCCAAATATGTCTTTCAGGTCTATACTGACATCGCCCGCCAGAGCATAGGCTCGAATATCGTAATTCTCAGCCTTGCCTATCCTGCTGAGTCCGGTATTGTCAGCCGTTCCAAACTGATAAGTGCCTTCTAACATAACCTGAATGTTTCCAAAGTTACCTACCCAGTAACCACCGATATGGTGCGAATCAATTTCAGGATCGGAGGCTCCAGCAATTCCAGCAGCTCCACCGGAGACAGCGTTAAGAAGATCCCTCACCGGCATATTTCTTATGTAGTCGTAAACATAGAAAAATTTCAAAGCATGGTCTTTGTTGATCTGATATTTAAGCCAGCCGGCCCATACATCACGGTCGGTGTCCATGTCAAAGAACTGTTTTGTTTGCAAAGCGTCCTTCAAAGCTGGCTGCCAGGCAAAGTTTTTAAGCTTGTTGTAAGCGATACTCCACTTAATCTGATCGCCATAGGCACCATCCAACCAGAATCCAGGGTTATCATCGGCATAAACAAGCCCGCCACCCTCAATGTGATCAACTCCCCAGACATCCCAGCCCGCATGCAATCTCATATCGAAGGGAAGAGCCACCGAGGCATTAAGTCTCTCAATACCGAAGTTACTGGAAGCAGCTCCACCACCGCGGTTATCTACTGTTTCGGTATCAATAGCGCGATCATACTCAACAGCAGCATAAAATGACCAGCTTCTATCCTTGGGTATAGCATTAAAATAAAGCCTGTCTTCACTCCTGATGTATTTATCTCTTACAGTTCCACTTTCATTAAGATGCAGTTCAAAAAACCTTTTGTTCAAATTTCCACCAAGATAGCTGTTGACATTATCCGACATTCCAAAATCCCAGTTTGATTCCCATGTAGGAACCATTCTAACCTGGGCGCCAAAGCTCATCAATAAATCACCTTTTGTAGCAACAGAAACACTTCCGGGACCTACCAGAACTTCTTTAGTAATGTCCTCTACGGTGCTGCCTTGAGAAGCCGCCCAGGACACACCCGCAGACAAAAAGATCACTCCCAACAGGATACTCCAGACCTTTTTCATACCTTTCCTCCTTCTACTTTGCCAATGAACTAATGATTTTTAAAGAACTCAAGAAAAGCCCCGACCCTGGCAAATTACAAGGAGCGGCGTTATATATAGTGCCGTTCCTATATAAAATATGTAAACTCTTTAAACAAAGAGTTGCCCCGAAGTTACCCCTCGATCATCCATATGCATAGCAGCAAATGGTTTGTCAAGAAAAAATTCGAAAAGTAAATATAAATGCCATTATACCCACTCCGGCCAACCCATCCCGTTATTAGACTATGGCAAAGCAAGGTTAAAGGTGATATACTGCCAGGGAAAACATAAAAATCTCTAGAACATCGGGAGGCTGGAATAATGCAGGAATTCATTGGGGAAAGCTCCATAACAACCGATTCCGGATATACAGCTCAGCAGATTACCGTGCTGGAGGGGCTTTCCGCCGTAAGAAAACGCCCCTCCATGTACATCGGCAATGTGTCAACAGAAGGACTCCACCATCTCGTGTTCGAAGTTGTGGATAACAGCATTGATGAAGCACTCGCCGGTTATTGCAAAAACATAGACGTAATTATCCATCTGGATGAGAGTGTAACCGTAGAAGATGACGGCCGTGGCATTCCGGTGGATATACACGAAAAGGAAGGCATCCCTGCCGTTCAGGTCGTTATGACCATACTTCATGCGGGAGGTAAATTCGGCACAAGTGCTTATAAGGTATCGGGCGGATTACACGGAGTGGGCGTTTCCGTCGTAAATGCCCTGAGCGAATACCTTGAAGTGGAAATACGACGTGACGGCAAAGTGTATTTCCAGCGCTATGAAAGAGGCACTCCCGTAACCGAGCTAAAAATTATCGGCGAAACCAAAAGAAGGGGCACAAAGGTTACCTTTAAACCCGATCCTCAGATTTTCCCGGATACAACCATACATTACGATATACTGGCAGAAAGGCTTCGAGAGCTGGCCTATCTGAACCCGGAAATTACAATAAGGCTCACCGATGAGCGCACCGGAAAAACGAAAACTTACAGCTACGCCGGGGGGCTTGTTGCCTTTGTTCAGTATCTCAACAGCAACAAGGAAACTCTACATCCGGAGGTTATTTATTTTTCGGGAACTCGAGCCGGCGTTATAATGGAAGCGGCTCTTCAATACAATCAATCTTACAAGGAAAAGATTCTTTCCTTCGCCAACAATATAAACACCAGAGAAGGAGGAACTCATCTCGTAGGCTTCAAAGCCGGGCTTACAAGAGCCATCAAACACTACGCTCTGGAACATAAGGTTCCTAAACAGGAAGTTGAAAAATTATCCGGCGAAGACGTGCGAGAAGGGCTTGTGGCGGTTGTAAGCGTAAAGGTTCCCGAACCTCAATTTGAAGGGCAAACCAAGACCAAGCTCGGAAACGTGGAAATCAGGAGCTACATGGAGCAGCTTACTTACGAAAAGCTGAGCACGTTCTTTGAAGAAAATCCCAAAACCTTCAAAATCATTCTTGACCGGGTGCTGGAAGCGGCTAGAGCGCGAGAAGCAGCGAGAAAGGCACGGGAGCTCACTCGAAGAAAGAGCGCTCTTGGCGATCACGGACTTCCGGGAAAACTTGCCGACTGTCAGGAACGGGATCCGGAAAAGAGCGAAATCTTCATCGTTGAAGGCGATTCGGCAGGTGGTTCGGCCAAACAGGGTCGGGATAGACGCTTTCAGGCCATCCTGCCACTACGAGGCAAAATCCTTAACGTGGAAAAAGCCCGCTTTGACAAGATGCTCCACAATCAGGAAATCCGGACAATGATCGCTGCCCTGGGAACGGGAATAGGAGAAGACGAGTTCAACATTGACAACCTTAGATACCACAAAATCATTCTTATGACCGATGCCGATGTTGACGGCGCTCACATAAGAACTCTTCTTCTAACCTTCTTTTTCCGCATGATGCCTGAAATCATAGAGCGTGGGCATCTTTATATTGCTCAACCGCCACTTTATCGAGTAGCCGAAGGAAAATCAGAAACCTATATCCGGGATGATGAAGAACTTTCAAAGTTCCTGTTTCAGAGAGCTGTAAAGAAAAACTACGTTCACTGGAAAAGTGCTGAAGCCGGCGATGAAGAGCCATGGAAAGAATTTCCGGCAGAAGAACTTGAAAATTGTATGAACATATTCGGCAGATATTCCCAGTGGATCGAAAAAATTTCTCTGAAAGGTATCCCGAAAGCAATTCTTGAAGCTCTAGTCCGGGGATTCGTCAGAAATATTAAGGGGCTCTATGAAACCGCTCCTTTCAGAATAACCCCATCTTCCGATCCACTGGATTTTGCAACACGTCTTGAAACATATCTTAAGGAACTCGGTTATAACGTCACTGCCGTCGAGCCGGAAGAAGAGCAAAAGGGCTACGATCTCGAGGTTCAAAGCCATGAAAACGGCTTCCGATCTGTGCGGCTTCGCTACGAGTTCTTCCGCTCAACGGAATTTAAGAAACTTATAGAGCTGTGCACTCCTCTTGCGCCTTACTTTGATGTCCTTTTCAGAATAACGCCAATTTCGTCTAAAGCTGCCGCCGATGCCTCCTCCGATGAAGAATCTAAAGGCGTGCTGTGCCACGGCTTCAGAGAACTTTATGAACATCTTTCCACCGCTGCTCGAAAAGGGCTCACCATTCAGCGTTACAAAGGTCTCGGTGAAATGAATCCGGAACAGCTATGGGAAACCACAATGAATCCGGAAAAGAGAACTCTTCTTCAGGTACGCATAGAGGATCAGTATCAGGCGGAGGAGCTTTTTACAATCCTCATGGGCGATCAGGTAGAACCACGTAAGGAATTCATTCAGGCGAATGCTCTGGAATTCAGAGAATTAGACATCTAAGGGGAAGGATCTCATGACTGAAAAGGTTGTAAATATTGAAGATGAACTGAAGTTTTCTTACCTCGACTATGCCATGAGCGTAATCGTCGGGAGAGCAATCCCCGACGTAAGGGATGGGCTGAAGCCGGTCCATCGCCGGATTCTTTATGCAATGTACGAACTGGGAAACGACTACAATAAGCCTTACAAAAAATCGGCTCGCATAGTGGGCGATGTTATCGGTAAATATCATCCCCATGGAGATGCTGCAGTTTACGACGCTCTGGTTAGAATGGCGCAGGATTTTTCCATGCGCTATCCCATCATTGACGGTCAGGGAAACTTTGGATCTGTTGATGGAGACCCCCCTGCGGCAATGCGTTACACCGAAGTTCGGATGGCCCGAATCGCCCATGAATTTCTCAAAGACATAGAAAAAGAAACGGTCGCTTTTCAGCCCAACTACGACAATTCAATGCTTGAGCCGACCGTGCTGCCGACTCGAGTTCCAAACCTTCTTCTTAACGGCGCATCAGGGATAGCGGTGGGAATGGCAACAAACATTCCACCTCATAATCTCAGAGAACTCTGCCGAGCAATAAGAGCTTATATAGAAAATCAGGAGATCTCTGTAGAAGACATAATGAAAATTATGCCGGCTCCCGATTTTCCAACTGGGGGAATCATAGGCGGACTGGATGGCATAAGAGCAGCTTACGAAACTGGCCGGGGATCGGTCAGAATTCGAGGTAAAGTCACGGTTGAAGAGCTCAAAGGGAAAAAGCGAGCGCTGGTAATCACTGAAATTCCATTTCAGGTTAACAAGGCAAAACTCATAGAACGAATAGCAGAACTTGTAAAAGATAAAAAGATTGAAGGAATTCAGGATCTGCGAGACGAATCAGACAGGGAAGGACTACGGATAGTTCTCGTTCTCAGACCCGACGAGAATCCCAAGACCGTGGAAAACCAGCTTTATAAATTTACCCCTCTTGAAGTAAACTTCGGCATAATCATGCTTGCTGTTGTGAACAACCGTCCGGAAGTGTTGAGCCTCAAGGACATATTCCACCATTTCGTCAATTTCAGACGTGAAGTTGTCGTAAGGCGCACGGAATTTGATCTAAAAAAGGCTGAAGAGAAAGCCCATCTTTTGGAAGGACTTGTCATAGCTCTTGATCATTTAGACGCCGTAATTGAGATTATCCGTTCTTCGCCAACGCCCCCGATTGCAAAAGAAAGGCTTATCAATGCCTTCAGTCTGTCGGATAAACAGGCTCAGGCAATCCTCGATATGCGTCTTCAGCGCCTGACCGGTCTTGAACGGGAAAAAATCCTGGAAGATTATCGCCAGGTTCTTAAGGATATCGAAAGATTTCGCCACATTGAACTCAAAGAAATCGAATAAACTTACGGAGACGAACGAAAAAGCACCATTGTTACGGAAGATCTTGAAGATCTTGACTGGGATGACATTGTTCCGGAAAAGGACGTTGTTGTGGTTCTCACCAGGGCCGGTTACATCAAGAGAACGCCGCTTCAGGTTTATCGCAGCCAGCGCCGGGGCGGAAAAGGGCGTAAGGGCGTTTCAACCCGGGAAGAAGACGTGACATCTCTCGTTATCACGGCTTCTACACATGATACCCTGCTGGTTTTTACGAACAAAGGAAGAGTTTACTGGCTTAATGTTAGAGACATTCCGGAAGTTTCACCGGCGGCTCAAGGAAAGTCCATAGCAAATCTCCTGAACATTCAGCCGGGAGAAAGGGTTGCAACAGTTCTGCCCATTCCATCAAAACTTGAAGAAATAAAGGATGACGAAACAGTCGCTGACACGCTGCCCCCTCCTTATGTTGTTCTGGCAACCCGAATGGGAATCCTGAAGAAAATGTCGCTCAGCCTTTTCTCACGTCCTATAAGCACCGGTATAAGAGCCATAACTCTGCGTGATGGTGATGAGCTTATTCGAGCAAGAATAACGACAGGAAAAGACTGCATATTCCTAATGTCCGATGTGGGGAAGACTCTCTTTATAGATGAAAGTGAGATCAGACCTATGGGACGTTCGGCTCAGGGTGTTCGCGGAATGAATCTTGCCGGTCACACTCTCATAGGGATGGAAGTCTACAGTCATAAATCCCATGATGAAGAAAAGTCCGAAGATTCGCTTCTAGTGGTATCCGAAAAAGGTTTCGGGAAAAGAACTCTCTGTAGAGAATTCAGAGTTCAAAGAAGAGGTGGACAGGGTGTGCTGAATCTCAAGATAACGCCCAAAACAGGTCCCGCTACAGCTTTCTGCATTGTAAAACCTGAGGATGAAGTACTTCTGATCACAGATTTCGGTCGCATCATAAGACTTGCGGTCTCAGACATAAGAGTGATGGGCAGATCCACTCAGGGAGTAAAGCTAATGGACATGGATGAAGGGGAAAAGGTCGTGGATGTTACGGTTGTGAACGAAATAGATCGAGATGAAAAGGACCTGTAGCGGCAAATGACGGGGAAGTTGTCAGAAGTGTACGTTGCGATTGCTTCGCTTGCAATGAAGAAAAGAAGAGTCATTGCGAGCGCACGAAGGGCGTGTGGCAATCCTTACTGAAGTTATCATTGTGAAGTTGTCATTGCGAGGCTGACGCAAGGCAGCCGTGGCAATCTCATAAAAAGGCAATAATGAGATTGTTTCGCTTCGCTCGCAATGACACTTTGGGAGATTGCTTCGCCTTCGCTTCGCTACGCTCGCAATGACACAAAGGAAGTCATTGCGAACGCCCGAAGGGCGCGTGGCAATCCCTACCGACTCGTAGTGACGAATAGACAAGTTTCTCGCAATTACATAAGGAAGAACTCAATAACGACAAAGGAGCAAAAAAGCCAGATGAACATTCAGGATGAAATAATAGCAGTGGTTGGAGCAGGTAGCTGGGGAACAAGTATTGCTCAACTTCTGGCAGACAAAGGTCACAAAGTTAAATTGTGGGTATACGAACCGGAACTGTGTGAAATTATAAAAAACAGTCGTGAAAACACCTATTACCTGCCGGGCTACAAACTAAGCGAAAACATCGAGCCCCATCACGATATGGAAAAGGTTGTAAAAGGAAGGCAAATTATTGTGATGGTTGTGCCTTCCCATGTTTATAGGTCTGTCGCTCTTAAAATGATCCCGTTTCTTGAAAACGATGCAATAATAGTAAGCGCCACAAAGGGAATTGAAAATGAAACTCTTCTTACAATGGAAGGCGTGTGGAAAGACGTCCTTCCGCCCGATAAAAAAATTCGTTTTTCGTGCCTTGCAGGACCATCTTTTGCCAAAGAAGTAATTAGAAAAATTCCAACGGCAATAACGGTGGCTTCAAAAGACGAAAATGTGGCAAAGACTGTGCAACTACTTTTCGCTACTGACTATTTTAGAGTTTACACAAGCTCCGACGTGATAGGGCTTGAACTCGCCGGAGCAATCAAGAACGTTATTGCTATAGCAGCCGGAATGTGTGATGGAATGGGCTTTGGTCATAATACGCGCGCGGCACTCATAACCAGAGGACTTGCTGAAATGGCACGACTGGGAGTTCGTCTTGGAGCCCATCCCCTGACATTTTCGGGACTTGCAGGCATAGGGGATCTTCTACTCACTTGCACCGGCGATCTCAGCCGAAACAGAACAGTTGGTTACCTCATAGGACAGGGAAAGAAACTGGAGACAATCCTTTCTGAAATGAGAATGGTCGCTGAAGGTGTTAAGACCGCAAAGTCGGTTTATTTCCTGGCCAAAAAGGTCGGTGTTGAAATGCCCATATGTGAACAGGTTTATGCGATTTTATATGAAGGGCAGGATCCAAGAGAAGCTGTAAAGATTCTCATGACAAGAGCTTTAAAACACGAATTAGAACACCACAATGACACCGTCATTCATGTCAACAATTCCGAATAATTTTTAAACCATGGAGAACATCTAAATGGGACATGTTACTCTCGAAGAAATCATCCAGAAAGTCAAAAAAAAGAAAGAAGACTACAAACGATACAACTTCGAAAGACTCAAAGAGGAAGCTTTTGCCACATTTTTTGACCTCGCTCAGGAATCCACATCTCTCGAACATCTATATCTTGTCTCGGTCGCCGTTCCCAAAATTTTCCTCGGGATCGAAAGTATACTTTACGTACTGAACCAAAAGACAAACCGTCTGGAGAAGGTATGCAATAGCTGGGAAGGATTGACGGAAAAAGCGGATTCACAAGAAGAGAGGACCAGACCAGAAGATGACGAAGACCTCACAATATTAGAAAAACATCTTAAACAATGCGAGGAAAGCCAGCTTGAACCTATTTACGGTCCGATAGTTTTGAAGGGAAAATGGGCGTTCCCCATAAGGGGCAATCAGGCTCTCAAACAATGGGTTTCTTTCTCAGGGATAAAAGGGATTTTTGGTTTTCTGGTTTCGATATTTCCCGAGAACACCGATTCTGAAAGAAATATTCAGGAAGACCTTTTCTTTCTCGAAAAGTTTGCAAACCGTATAGGATACAATCTTCACCAGAAGCTACTTATTCATCAGAATCTTAATCATTTGAAATTCATAAATCAGCTCGTTGCCGACATAGAACATAACGTCATATCACCGAATCTTTACTACATGCTGTATATAAGAAGACTTAAAAAGCTTCTGGAAGCGTACCGATCGGTTCAAAAGCGTATCAAAGACCTAACACTTTTTGCGTCTCGAGAAGAATCCATAAACAACGAACTTATTTCTATTCATAACGAACTTTCCAGAATAACCGATCAGATGGAAGAAGAAGCCGTAAACCTCGAAAGACACTACACTCATACGAGTCTTTTCCTGGAAAGCCTTTTCAGGAAAGAGCATTTCCTTAAAGGCACTTATGTTTTACGCAAGCAGTCCTGCAATTTTAAACATGAAATAATTGAACGAGTTATTGATAAATACATCCCTCTGTTCGAAAAGAAAGGAATACATCTTCGTCGCACGGCCGGTGACGTTCCAGATGAAAACATTACGCTTTTTGTAGACAAAGGCTTAATTGCTCAGGTATTCGATAATCTGTTATCCAATGCTCTTAAGTACACAGAAGAAGTAGAAGATCCGGCCGGAAACAAGATCAAACTTGTGTCGATAGATCACAAGATTTTGAAAAACTTTTTCGGCGAAAACATGCATGGTATTCGCTTCAACGTATTTACTACAGGAAAGCCTCTGTCTGCGGAAGACAGTGTAAAAGTGTTCGAAGAAGGTTACAGGGTGGCAAGAGAGGATGGGGTTGGGGAATCAAAGGCTCCTTCTGGATCAGGTCATGGATTGTATTTCGTAAAAAACGTAATAGAGATTCACGGTGGCAAAGTTGGATGCGAACCCGAGAAATATGGCAATACATTCTATTTCATCCTGCCCTTCGACGGAAGACACGAGGCTGAAAGTTCAACCTTATAATCGTTTTGAGTCTATCCTTTCGACTTGACGTTGATTCTTTTTTCACATAAGAGTTAAATGAGCTTGATTTTGCTGGAACAAGTTTAGTTTCAGATTTTTAAATATCAAAAAAAGGAGACTTGCTCTTCTTATCTCCTGAATAGAAACTTTTCAGAGTAAGCGTAAAAAACCTTTCAAGTGTTCCACAAAAAGATGGGGGAATGGTATGAGTGAACAAGGAGTAAAAAGAGTGGCAGTTATCGGCGGAGGAGTAGCCGGGCTTAATGTAGCTCTGGACCTCGCCGATCAGGGATTTCATGTGGATCTCATAGAGAAAAATTCCCAGTTGGGCGGAATGGTATCAAACCTTCACAGACT
>CAZWJX010000019.1:14514-22796 GCA_964634695.1 uncultured Syntrophobacterales bacterium
TTCCACGGTAGAAAAAGTTGAAGGATCCGCACCATCTTTCAAAATAACCATTAAATCCGACGGAAATACTCAGACTATCGACGCCAATGCCGTGGTTCTTGCCGCAGGTCTAGAACCGTTTGACCCGTCCGTATATGATACTTACGCCTATTCAAAATTTCCTAACGTTATTACAAGCACCGAGCTTGAGTGGATGCAGAAACCCATATCCAATTCCAGGGGTGTCGTAACGAGACCATCGGATGGACAGGTTCCGAAAAAGATCGCCTGGCTCCAGTGTGTAGGATCCCGGGAAATCAACAAATGCGATGCCCCTTATTGTTCATCTGTCTGCTGTATGTATGCCTTGAAGGAAGCCAGTCACATAAAAGACGCATCGCCCGATACCGAAACCACCATTTTCTTCATGGATATTCGAGCTCACGGTAAGGGATATGAACGATATCTAAACAACGCTCTGGCAAAGGGAGTAAAGCTTGTCCGTTCGAGAATCCACAGTATCGAAAAGGAGCCGGGAACTGAAAATCTGGTCCTGGAATATGTAGACGAAAAGGGAGAAAAACAGGCAGAAGTCTTTGATCTCGTTGTGCTTTCTGTGGGACTGAGGCCGTCTGCCGGTATCAAAGAATTAGCGGAAAAGATAGGCGTCAAGACCAACAAATACGGATTCATCGAAACATCAGGTGGAAGCACAAATGTAAAAGGCGTTTTTGCCTGTGGAGCAGCCATTGGTCCTCGAGATGTTTATGAATCCGTTGTTGAAGCTCAGGCTGTTGCCGCTAAAGTCGGAGAGTTTCTCA
This sequence comes from uncultured Syntrophobacterales bacterium, assembly GCA_964634695.1. GTDB lineage: Bacteria > Desulfobacterota > Syntrophobacteria > Syntrophobacterales > Thermodesulforhabdaceae > JAOACS01. Next base: position 15,315 of record CAZWJX010000019.1, read on the forward strand.
GCGGAAATGGCGCATCTCCCAAAACGTTCTCTTTCCGTGACGTAAGCGCCGAAGAACCAAAGGTTGGAGTTGTATTCAGCCTATGTCCCGGAAGACCTGCGTCCTTTGAAAAACTTGTTAACGACTTAAATTCATTCGTAAAAGGTCTTCCCGGAGTAGTGGCCGTAGAACGCATAGATCTGCAAAATGCTGCTGCTTTCAGTGATCTTTCAGCGTGGATACAGAAAACGGGTATAAACCGTCTGGTTTATGCAAGCTGCTCTCCCATTATGCACAAAGAAATGGTTGAGTGGGCTCTGAAAGAGGCGCAACTCAATCCGACTCTGTACAGCTTCGTTGATCTCAGAACTCTCGGTGATTCAGACAAAGAACTGAAAAGACTCAAAGATCTTCTGAGAGCATCCGTGCTCCATGCTCGGATGTCTGAACCCCTGTCCATAAAGCAGGTTCCCATTGAGCAGTCAGCACTGGTAATTGGCGGTGGTATTGCCGGTATGACAGCGGCTCTTGCCCTTGCTGACCGTGGTATAGACGTAACTCTGGTAGAGAAAAAGGATCGTCTTGGCGGGCATGGACATAAAGTTAAGAGCACCTGGTGTGGAAATTCGGTTCAGGACATCCTTAAAGATCTTACAGCAAAGGTCACCGGCAACCCAAAAATCAAGGTTCTTCTGAATTCAACGGTTGTGGGAGCAAAAGGTTTTGGAGGACAATTTGAATCCACCGTATCTGTCAACGGAAATCTTCAAACCGTCCGTCACGGCGTCGTTATAATTGCAACAGGCGGACATTCTCTAAAGCCCAACGAATACAGTTACGGAGCCCATCCGGAAATTTACAGGTGGTCCGATCTTACAAAGAAGCTTATAGATTCTCCTGATGCTTTCAAGAATGCTCAAAGCGCTGTTTTCATTCAGTGCGTAGGATCCAGAGAACCTCAAAGACCCTATTGTAGCCGACTCTGCTGCACCTTTGCCGTAAGAACGGCCTGTGACCTCAAAGCCCTGAATCCTGATATGGATATTTACGTTCTCTACCGAGACATACGAACCTTTGGAGAACGAGAGGAAATATACAAGGAGGCCAGAGAAAAGGGAGTTCTTTTCATCAGGTATGATCTTGAAAGAAAGCCTGCCGTAAAGGTCGAAAACGGTAAGATAAAGGTTCAGGTTTATGATCCCATCCTGGAGCGAGAAGTAGTACTTGAGCCTGACTTTGTTTCGTTGCAGACCGCAATCTATCCCGAGTCACTGACCGAACTCGCAAAACTTTACAAGGTAAGTCTTGATGAAGACGGCTTCTTGAAAGAATCTCCTGCCAAGATGAGACCCGTGGACGGTGAGGTGGATGGGGTCTTCTTCGCAGGACTGGCTCTTGGACCTAAGGGAGTGGAAGAAAGTATTGAAGAAGCCTGGGCAGCGGCAGGACGAGCCTACAAGTTCCTGTCTCAGGGAACGGTTTTCGTTGGTGGAGCCGTGGCAGAAGTTAATCCCGATAGGTGTGCTGTATGTCTTACCTGCGTAAGAACATGTCCGTTCGGCGTTCCCGTAATTATAAGCGTTCAAGAAGCAGCCTATATCGATCCGGCTCTGTGCCAGGGATGCGGAATGTGCGTGAGTGAATGCCCAGGAAAGGCCATAATGTTTAGGAAACTGAGCGATGATCATATCATTGCCATGACAGAAGCCCTTGTTAAGGAAGCATAAAACTGAGGGATTCAAAAAAGAGGAGATGGTTATATGAGCAACTTCGAACCGAAGATAATCGCCTTTTGCTGTTCTAACTGTGCTTCGGCAGCAGCCCAGGTTGCTGAAAAAGCACAGTGGACGATCCCTGAAAATGTAAGAATCGTTCAGCTTCCATGCACCGGGAGACTGGACGCCCTGCATATCCTCAAAGCCTTTGAGAACGGAGCAGATGGAGTCTATGTGGTGGGCTGTATGCCGGACAGTTGTCAGTATAAGAGCGGTATCTCCAAAGCGGAAAAGAAGGTAAATTATGTAAAAAATATCATGGCAGACATCGGTTTGGAACCGGAGCGTCTGGACATTTTCAGCATCGGAGCCGGAAAGGCTTCCCGGTTCATTGATGTTGCTAATATGATGGTTGAGCGGGTTAAAGGCCTGAAAAAGTAATATTTGATCAAGCAGATTGGTAGAATGAGAAGAGGGGCCTAAAAAGCCCCTCTTTTTTATCAGCCAGAAAGGGAGCAATCCGGGGGTTTCTTGCTGTCATTGCGAGGTCGCCGTAAGACGGGCGTGGTAATCTCATAAAAAACAATGAGGAGATTTACTTCGTCGCTTCGCTCTTCGCAATGACACCCTTTTTTACCGTCATTGCGAGCGCCCGAAGGGCGCGTGGCGATCTTTCATTTGTTACAACAGAAAGATCGCTTCGCCCTCACTTCGTTCTGGCTCGCAATGACACAAAAAAGAGTCATTGTGAGGCTACCGTGGTAATCTCACCAGGGATTTTGCTAAAGTCTCTGCAACGCACTATAGTGTAGAATTTTTGAGCTACATCAAATAATTTCAACAACTTACAGAATGCTCTGATAAACTCGGGATGGGATAAATCCAAGGGTTGCAGGCAGGTACAAATGGAACAAACATAAATGATGATTTCCCGTATAAATCCTCTACCAAAAGAGGACGTACTCCAGCAAAGCCAGAGTACATCCCGAACATAAATTTTTAAATATCGCTCAGCATTCGATGGCTAATCTTTTATGTTGTTATGAACCTTACATGCTCTAACGGTATTTTTCATAAGCATCGTTATGGTCATTGGACCAACTCCGCCCGGAACCGGCGTGATAGCGCTTGCCACTTCTTTAGCTTCATCAAAAGCCACATCGCCTTTGAGAATTCTCTTTCCATCGGCGGTTCTTCCAACTTCATTAACACCAACGTCGATTACTACGGCTCCGGGTTTAATCCAGTCGCCTTTCACATACTCAGCAACACCTGCCGCAACGATAAGAATATCAGCCCGCTTGGTATGAAACACCACGTCTTTTGTTCCGGTGTGGCATACTGTTACGGTAGCGTTGGCGCCCTTACCCTTCTGCATTAACATTACGGCAATCGGCTTACCAACGATATTTGATCTACCTATTACGACCACCTCCGCTCCGGAAGTTTCAACACCGGTTCGGATAAGCAGTTCCTGAATACCGGCAGGGGTGCAGGGGAGATAATCGGGTTCACCGATCATTAATTTTCCCACGTTAAAAGGATGAAAAGCATCGACGTCCTTTGAAGGATCAATGGCGTACAGAATCTTTGTTTCATTTATATGCTTGGGCAAGGGGAGCTGAACCAGAATGCCATGAATTTTGGGATCTTTGTTGTATTGATCGATCAGCTTCAAAAGATCAGCTTCAGAAATATCGGCAGGACGATCTTCCTGAACCGAATAAAATCCCAGTTCATGCGCCGTTTGCTGTTTGGCTCTTACGTAACTCTGAGAAGCTGGATTTTCCCCGACCAGTATTGTCACCAGACCGGGTACAACTCCGTATTTTTCCTTAAGCCGCTGAACCTCTTGCTTTAGCTCTTCTCTTATAGCTTTCGCGACCTCTGTTCCTTTAATCAGTTGTGCTGCCATCACACACCTCCTAAAAGTTTAAATCGGGGGTCGGGCGTATTTTAAAGCCCTTTACCCCCGACCTGAATTAACGTGTTTCTAATTTAGAACAATCCCATTACCTTGCCGGTCTTCACATCCACATCCACTCGACGGAATGCCGGGTTGGAGGAAGTTCCGGGCATGAGGCTGATCGTTCCTGCGCACGGGCAGAGGAACTTGGCACCGGAGTAAATCAAGACATCGCGAATCGGGAGCACCCATCCCTTTGGAACACCTTTAAGAGTTGGATCATGGGACAGGCTGAGATGTGTCTTAACCATCATGGTCATGTAGTCGGCGTACTTGGGATCGGATTCGAGCATCTTAGCCTTTGCTTCAGCTTCTGGCGTCCATACAACGCCGTCAGCTCCATAAACTTCCTTGGCAATTATTTCAACCCGGTCTCTGAGTTTCATCTCGAGCGGATAGAGGAATTTGAATTCAGAAGGTTCTTCGCAGGCATCTATAACGGCATCGGCAAGTTCCAGAGCACCTTCTCCGCCTTTAAGCCAGTGTTCGGAAAGGGCGCATCTTGCTCCGGCAGCTTCGGCAGCTTTGCGAACCATCTTAATCTCGTCGGGTGTATCGGTGTAGAAGGAGTTGATGCACACAACAGGGTTCATGCCGGACTTTCTAATAACGTTGATGTGGTGGACCATGTTTTCGAGTCCTTTTTCAAGAAGCGGCAGATTTTCCTTGGTATATTCTTCAGGAAGCGGAAGACCGGGAACAACCTTCGGACCACCACCGTGCATCTTGAGAGCACGAATTGTTGTGGTGAGAACGGAAACATGAGGTTTGAGACCGCTGAGGCGGCATTTTACGTTCCAGAATTTTTCGAAACCGATGTCAGCAGCAAAGCCGCTTTCAGTCACGTGGTAATCGAACATCTTAAGACCAATTCGATCACCTATGATCGAAGACTGACCCACTGCGATGTTGGCAAAAGGACCTGCGTGAATCAGGACTGGCTGATACTCAATCGTGCAGCAAAGAGTCGGGTTAATTGCGGGGAGCATCCATGCGCACATAGCGCCATCTACTTCCAGATCTGCTGTGGTGACCGGTTTTCCGGTCTTATCAAAAGCAAGGGTAATTTCTCCAAGACGTTTTCTCAGGTCTGCAAGGTCATTCACTATAGCAAGAATAGCCATCAATTCGGAACTTACGGCTATTCCGAACTTGGACTGCATCATATATCCGTCATTACGACCGCCGATACCTATGATGATGTTTCTGAGAGCCTGAGCACAGAAGTCGATCACCCAGCCGAATTCGACTCGAGTGGGGTCCACATCTAAACGACGCATGCCGGTAAGACGCTGGAGCTGTTCGTCCGTGTAGTTTCTTTCATGTTGCATTCTGGCGGTAAGGGCCACCATAGCTAGGTTATGGGCATTCATGATGGCGTTAATGTCCCCGGTGAGTCCCATAGAGAACTCGGTCATGGGAATAAGGAGAGCATTACCGCCTCCTGCAGCCGTTCCCTTGATGTTCATTGTAGGACCACCAGAAGGCTGACGGAGACAACCGCCAACGTTTTTGCCGCGCTTTCCCAGTCCTTCAATAAGCCCCAGAGATGTGGTTGTTTTTCCTTCACCAAGAGGTGTAGGCGTAATTGCTGTAACCTCTATATACTTCCCATCCGGACGATCTTTGAGCCTTTCGAGTATCTTCATGAAATCGAGCTTACAGACCCGACCCATAGGGATGATTTCGTCTTTTTCAAGTCCGAGTCTCTCTTGCCATTCATAGGGACTTGGCATATTCTTTTCGGCTTCTTCGGCGATTTCCCAATCTTTCAGTTTAGTATGATCGTACGGCATCACTTCCTCCCTTGCTAGTTGCTTAAAAGTTATCGATTTATACCTAACCACACACAAAAACTAGCTTCTGGATAGCTAGCTAACTTTAACTTTGCACCTTCATAACACGATACTTTTTTCACATGATTCTAACGTTTAGACTAAAATTACAAGTATGTCAAGTTTTAAAGATCGTTCTAAAGATCATTTCCACTCCTTTTGAAATTTCAAAAAGATGTTGATATTTTCAAAATCAAAGAAAAAATATTAGTGAAGAGAACTCAAAGAAGGGTTAAACGATAAGCTCTCATGCAGCAAATATCATCAAATCGCCAAAAACAAAGCTAGCCAGCATTACTTTGCAAAACATTAGTGGAGAAGACAATGAAAAAAGGAGAACAACAGTATGTTGTGGGGTTCGATAAAGCGGACCCTAAAAGAGTCGATAAACTTGGGGCCAAAGGCGCTAAGCTTGTAGAAGACTTTCAGAATTTAAACAAAGACCTGTCTTCCTTTTCCAGACTGGCCGAGGTTCCCGATGGTTTTATCATTACAACCGATGTATGCCGATCATATTTTGCCGAAAACAGAACACTATCTGATATAATATGGCAAAACATAATGAAAGCCCTTTTAGAACTTGAACTGAGAGCAAAAAAATATTTCGGCACCGCTGAAGAGACATTTCCCTTGCTTGTCGCTGTACGGGGTGGAGCTCCGGTGTCCCTGCCCGGTGCAGTAAGCACCGTTTTGAATGTGGGACTATCGCCGGATATGGTCAGAATCCTTATAGAGCGAGGAGAAGATGAAATCTTTGTTTTGAGCACCTACGCTAACGCCCTGCGAATGTACGGTGAAGTTGTTCTAGATGTTCCTTACGGTGAATTCTACAAAGTATTAGAGTCTCTTAATATGAAGGACGAAACGGATGCCTCTGATCCTTCCGTTCTTCACAGTCTAATTGAAGCATATGAAAACATTCTAAATAAAAGCTACCATCCAAAATATGGAAGTGGATATCCGGATGATCCACTTACACAACTCAGGCATAGTATCGAAGCAGTGCTAGATTCATGGATGGAACCAACGGCGGTCGCAGCAAGAATAAGCAGATCGCCAAAGGTGTCGGATGACATCGGCACAGCAGTCGTTGTCCAGACAATGGTTTTTGGCAATAGAAACAACAATTCTTTAAGTGGTGTCCTTTTTACTAGAGATCACAGAAGCGGAAAAAATAAACCAATAATAGAATGGGCTCCTCGGATTCAGTGTGACAAAATAGTTTCAGGACGAATTCGCAAAAAACTATTTAACGCCGATGACTTGAAAACTATGTTTCCCGATATTTACGAGAGGTTAATACTCATAAGAGATTGGCTGGAAACTCAATCTAAACGTCCTCTCGACATAGAGTTTACGGTAGAAGACGGAAAACTCTTTATCCTTCAACGTCGTCCTCTCCGTATGACCTTCACCGCTACAATGAAAGCTCTTATGGATATGGTCGATGAAGGAAAGGTCAATATACAGATTGCATCCATGATCATTAACAGCGCTCTCGAACAACCGGAAAAGGTTTTAAGAGAGAACTTCCACGATTACGTACTTATAGGAAGAGGTGACCCCATCACGGATAGTGCAGATATGGGTGTTTTGGTGTTCGGCACCGACGAGGCTCTAAAACTTGCCGATGCTGGTGTCAACGTCATATTACTGAGACGCTACCCTTACGGAGAAACGGATCTTGCTGTTAACCACCCAAGGGTAAGAGGCATAATACGCTATGATGGAAATACCACTGGTCATGAAGCCGTATCGGCAGTCGCTTACTGTAAGCCTTACATAATAAATGCCGTCGATGCTCAGGGTAAAAAGCCTGTAATTGTGCAGGGCGACGAAGTAAAGCTCAATCCCGAAAGCCTGTTCGCACAGTACATTGGGAAAAACGTGTTTGTTGATGGAGAATCCGGAATCATAGGATACACCACCTGCGAGGGATTTCTGGAAGATAAAAAATCTAAAAAGAGGCTCTATATAGACTGGGAAT
>CAZWJX010000020.1:0-2763 GCA_964634695.1 uncultured Syntrophobacterales bacterium
CTCATAAAAAAGCAATGATGAGATTGCCACGCGCCCTTCGGGCGCTCGCAATGACAGTGGAAGGAGGACTACCACGCACCCTTCGGGCGCTCGCAATGACAGAGCGAGATTGCCACGGCCACCTTCGACGGGCTCGCAATGACGGTGGAAGGAGGATTGCCACGGCTGACTTCGTCAGCCTCGCAATGACAACCACACTCGTCATTGCAAACGAAGCGAAGCAATCACCAAGGCTGCCTTACGACGACATAGCAATGCCAGAGACGCATTTTTTTATTGCCATGGTGGTGGAATGCTGCTATAGCGTGAATGAATCATCATTCAGTTTTGAGAAAGCGAAAAATAGTTGCAAGATAAAGAAAAATCTGGTCAAGATGAAATTTTAACTGCGGCTTTAATTTAAATATCCAGCGTTCAGCGCTGGCACGGGAAGTTACGCCTGTGGAGAGGACGGCAACGTCCTCAACGAAGCAGGAATCAAACCGTGTCATATTTGAACATGGTTTGAGCAACGGTTTCACAGGCGAGACGCCATCTATTTTAAAAATTAACTCAGAGGGAGGAGGACGAACGTGAACATTGTAGTGCTTCTCAAACAGACGCCGGATACGGAATCGGTCATCCGGATAGCAGATGATGGGAAATCCATCGTGACGGCGGATCTTAAATGGATCATCAATCCTTACGATGAATTTGCGGTGGAAGCAGCGCTGAGGCTTAAGGAAAAACACGGGGGAACGGTTACGATAGTTAGCTGGGGACCTCAGCGGGTTGTTGAATCCATCCGGACAGCTCTTGCTATGGGCGCCGATAAAGGACTTCTTATTGACGACAGCGCTCTAGACGAAAGCGACAGCCTGGGCGTTGCTAAAGCCCTTGCCGCCGCCGTAAAGCAGCTCAATCCTGACATTGTGCTTTGTGGACATCGCGCCGTGGACTATGACCACAACCAGAGAGGGCCGATGGTGGCGGAATTGCTGGGCTGGCCACATCTGCCTCTTGCCCTTTCCATGGAATGCGATGGGCAGACTGTAAAGATAGAAAGACCCGTAGAAGGCGGCAAGATTATCATGTCTTCTCCGCTTCCAGTGGTGGTTACAATGGGTGGATCTCATGCCGTATGGAATCCTCGATATGCCAGTCTCCCCGGCATCATGAAGGCCAAGAAGAAACCTCTCGAAGTGAAAAAACTCTCCGATCTCGGGCTCAGCCCCGATGAATGCGATGGGGCCGCGGCAAAAATCAGGCTTGTCAAGCTTGAACCACCTCCACAGAGAAAACCCGGAAAGATCATAAACGGTAATCTGGACACCGAAGGCAAAGCAAGAGAACTCGTCAGACTGCTTCATGAAGAAGCGGGCGTCATATAACGGAGGGGGGAAAGAAATGGCTGAGTCGGTATGCATTGTTGCAGAATACAGAGACGGAAATTTCAGGAAAGTGTCCTTTGAGATAGCCAGCGAAGGGCGCCGCATTGCCGATGCTCTCGGGCTAAAACTTTATGGCATTGCCATCGGATCGGGCGTATCCGCCGTAGCTCCCAAGCTTGGACACTACGGGGTGGACAAGGTCTTTGTCGTGGATAACCCCGCTCTTGAACATTACAACGCCGAAACTTATGCTCCGGTTGTGGCGGACATCATCAAGGAAGCTAATGCCGGAGTGGTTCTTCTTCCTGCATCCATGAACGGCAAGGATCTTGGAGCTCGACTTGCTGCTCGCCTTGAAGCCGGCATTGCTCAGGATTCCACAGAAATCGCCATAGCTGATGGCAAAATCAGAGCAAAGCGACCTCTTTTTGGCGGTAAGTGCCTTGGATGGTATGAATGGGCAGACGGGGCTCTGGTTATGATTTCTTGCCGTCCCAACGTAATGTCCTGTCTGGCGCCCGATGAAAGCAATCAGGACGAGTTTGTTCAGGCAAACGTTACGATTCCTGCCGCCAAATCCCAGGTTGTGGGAGTTGAAATGGATACGTCCGGAAAGATCGAACTTACCGAAGCCGATATTATTGTATCCGGTGGTCGAGGCATGAAGGCGGCTGAAAACTTCGCTATTTTGGAAGAACTTGCGAAAGTGCTGGGAGCAGCGGTTGGAGCATCCCGAGCTGCCGTAGATGCAGGCTGGAGGCCTCACTCCGATCAGGTTGGACAGACCGGTAAGGTCGTTACTCCAAATCTATACATCGCTGTTGGAATTTCCGGCGCCATTCAGCATCTTGCCGGTATGGGTTCTTCCAAATATATTGTGGCAGTCAATAAGGATCCCGATGCGCCTATATTCAGCAAAGCCGATTACGGCATCGTGGAAGATCTCTTCAAGTTTATCCCGGTCTTCACAGAAGAAGTGAAGAAATACAAGAGCACCTGTTAATGATATCTCTTCAAAGCCAAAAGGGGGGATTAATTCCCCCTTTTGTTTTGCCCCGAATTCTATCTTGTGTGGAGGTTGAAACATGAGCGTTGAATCGATGGAAGCACTGTGGATTTCACACTACGACCCAGGTGTGCCACGACATTGCACATATCCAGATGATCCTCTGCCAGTAATACTTGGAAAGAACATAGAAAAATGGGCGCATTTGCCGGCTACCTACTTCTACGGCAAGACCCTTACCTACAGGGAGTTGTGGGATAAAATCATGCGGTTCGCTGAAGCGCTCGCTCGACTTGGCGTGGAAAAGGAAACCAAGGTGGGCATTATGCTTCCAAACTGCCCTCAGTTCTTCATCGCCTATTATGCTACTCTCTGGCTCGGTGCTGT
>CAZWJX010000020.1:2773-22362 GCA_964634695.1 uncultured Syntrophobacterales bacterium
GGTCAATACGAACCCGATGTATGTTGAGCGCGAACTCGAACATCAGTGGAATGACGGCGACGTGGAAGTTGCTGTTGTGCTTGATCATCTCTATCCCAAAGTTGCTGCCGTGCTCGACAAGACCCCCGTAAAGAAAGTCATTGTTACCAGCCTAAAAGAGGCTCTTCCCTTTCCTCTTTCCCTGCTCTATCCGCTTAAAGCAAAAAAGCAAAAACTTTTTATGAAAGTCCCTTACAGCGACAAAATCCTCAGCTTCAAAGACCTTATAAAGAGCAATCCGCCAACAGATAGGCCATGCCCGGCAACCCTTGATGATCTAGCCGTGTTGCAATACACGGGGGGAACGACAGGAGTAGCCAAAGGTGCAATGCTCACTCACAAAAACATTCTTGCCAACGTGATCCAGATGAATGCCTGGTTTCCCGATGCGAGAGTTGGTGCAGAAAGAACGGTCGGGCTTCTTCCCCTGTTCCACGTGATGGGGATGACTGTTTGTATGAACTACGTGCTATACACCGGCGGATGTGCATGCCTTATACCCAAATTCGAAATAAACGACCTTTTGAGAACTCTAAATAAATTCAAACCAACGCTCTTCCCCGGTGTGCCAACTCTTTATGTTGCCATTCTGAATCATCCGGACATCAAGCGATTCGATCTTTCATCGGTCAGATTTTGTGTCACCGGATCTGCTCCCATGCCCGTTGAAGTCATGAAAAAGTTCGAAGAACTGACCGGAAGTATCATCATTGAAGGATACGGGCTCAGCGAAGCAAGCCCAATCACCCATGTCAACCCCATTCACGGATTGAGAAAACCGGGATCTGTCGGAATACCTGTTCCCGACACTTATGCTAAAATCGTGGATATAGAAACAGGCGAACGGGAGCTTCCACCGGGAGAACCGGGAGAACTGGTTATAAAAGGCCCTCAGGTTATGAAGGGCTATTGGAAAAAACCGGAAGAAACCAAACAGACCCTCCGGAATGGATGGCTTCATACCGGTGATATTGCTATTATGGATTCCGACGGCTACACCTTCATAGTGGATCGCAAAAAGGACATGATTATAGCCGGCGGCTACAACATTTATCCTCGCGAAATTGACGAAGTTCTCTACAGTCATCCAAAGGTGCTCGATGCGGCAACAATTGGTGTCAAAGACCCGTACAGGGGTGAAACGGTCAAGGTATTTGTTGTTCCCAAACCTGGTGAGACTTTGACCGAAGAAGAGATTATCTCCTTCTGTAAAGCAAGGCTTGCCGCCTATAAGGTTCCCAAAATCGTTGAAATCAGAGACAGCCTTCCCAAGAGCGGTGTTGGAAAAATACTTCGCAAAGAACTCAGAGCTGAAGAAGAAGCAAAATTATCAAAAGCTCAGTCATAACACATGCGGGACGCACGCGCTCTGTGCGTCCCCCGTAAAAAATATAGCCTCGCAACCGATGCCGGGATCGGTTCATGCATGCGGAAGGTTATCCCAGAAAGGATCTTGTTTTAACAGCTTCAGTCGATTTTTACTTTCTTCAGAGCCGGAACTACCCTCGTGACCGATCACTTGAGATGGTTGGAAACAGGTATAACCTTACGGTAAAAGAGCGAAATCTTCTACGCCGCGGAGTATTCGGGCAAAAAGAGGCTTTAACCAGACGCGGTAAACATTCCTACTTCGTGCCAGGAAAGCCTGAAAGTCTCGGAATCGATGGACATAACGTGCACATCACCGTAGAAAGCGCAATCCTCGGAAGGCTCATTCTGAAGGCCAACGATAAAGCTCTTCGAGATATTTCGGAAATATCCAGCAACTTCAGGTTGACGGATGTAAGTTTTTTCGCCGCCGAAATGATATGCCGCTTTCTTGAACAGCAGGACATAAGAGAAGTAGCGATATATTTTGACGCTCCAATAAGCAGAAGTGGCGAACTTGCCCGGCTCTACAACGATCTCTTCAAGAAACACGGCATACGGGGGCGAGCCAGTGCAGTAGATGTTCCAGAACGCCATCTTCCCTACGAACAGGCCATCATAGCAAGTAGCGACAGCGCTGTAATAGACCGCGCAGTAAAATGGATTGATCTGGCCGCTATGGTAATTAGCCAAGAAAAAGAATTTCGGCCCTTCATTGATTTTTCTTTCCTGTGCCAGACCTGGCATATGGTGGATCTGTCCAACGAAGGAGATTAATCGTAGGGTCAGGGTCATAGAAATTTTCACGGCCCCGAGTCGGCATACAACAGTGGTTTATCTGGTTCTATCACAAATGAACGAATGATAAGGCCTGTATTTCTGATTATTGATCAATCCCGTTTTCTATTATATATGGCTATGTGAGCTTTGAGTTTTTCAGCACCCCTCAGTTAAACGTGGAGAAGAGAGGATGTCCGATCGGGAAGCCATTTCAATTTTGAAAGAGCTTATAGATTACATAGAAAATAATTATGTGTTTGACAGAGTCTCTGATAGCGGTTGTGGCGGCGTCGACCCTCACCGTTCAGAAGCCTTTCAAAGCATAATAGATCGAGCAAAAGACTTCTTACAAAAATCATAGATTGTTGCCCCGAATAACTCAAGGAGCTTCTCATGAAAAATATCCATCCCCTGCGCGGCTTGCTCTGGATTGCCCTTGCCTTAACTCTAAGTTCAATCAATGCTGAAGGAACTATAGACCGGGAATTTCAAATATCCCGAATAAGTCAAACGCCGGTTAAACTTCTCGACTATTCTCCTGAATGGACCACCACAAAATACGGTGCTTCTATTGATGAAAACCTTGATGAGAGCCTCCTGCTCGCAAAGATGCGGCTATCAGGTCAGATTACAGATTCAGGAACAAAGAGATCAACATCAAACTCTTCTATAAAGGTAATATCTGGACAGATTGAGAATAACTTTTATAGCTCCGCCATCAGAGCAGGACTCCATCCATCGTTGGTTCTCGATTTCGCCGATATATTTTCTTCGGATATTGATTTTACGAGCGATCTTAGAAGAGGCGATACTTTTTCCGTAGTGGTCTGGAAGAATCCCGGAAATCCAAAGTCAAATAAAGGCATGATTCTAGCCGCCAGAATAAATGTCCAGGGTGAAACATACGAAGCTTTCTTTTTCCAGCCTCCCGGGCAAAAAGGGGCTTATTACGATTCGAACGGCAAGTCTCTTACTAGAGCTTTTCTTAAAGCGCCACTACAGTATCGGCGAATATCTTCCATGTTCACCGCTAGACGGTTCCATCCTATTCTGAGAATCTACAGACCGCATTATGGCATTGATTATGCCGCTCCCACTGGCACTCCGGTCAGCGCTATAGGATCCGGAAAGATAGTTTTCATGGGGAAAAAGGGCGGTTTTGGAAATCTGGTGGAAATAAAGCACAACGGTGTATATTCCAGTTCGTACGGTCATCTTTCCAGGTTTGCCAGAGGGCTGAGAGTGGGGCAATATGTTGAGCGGGGGCAGGTTATAGGTTATGTTGGTAAAACCGGGCTCGCAACCGGTCCTCATCTGGATTTCAGGTTTTACGCTAACGGTCGCCCCATAAACTTTGCTGCTATGGCAAATAATATTCCCATGGCTTCCATACCCCGGACTCTAGCTGGACATTTCAGGAACACGGTTGAATATTACAGGATGCTCATGGCTCAGGAAGGGTCAAAGAAAGTAGCATCCAACCCCGCCCCTTCGAATTGATATGATCTTCGTCCATGTCCAGATTCTCGATGCTACGGAAGTTATCCTCACATACAGAGTCGATCATCCACCCGAAGGAGAAATTCGGGGGCGGAGAGTCCTCGTACCTGTTGGAAGGCATCAGAGGCTGGGAATAATACTGGGATTGTGCGATTCGGAACCGGAGGGCGTTACTGTCAGGCCTGTAGTATCAATACTTGATGACGAACCGATTATCACTGAAGAACTATTGAAGCTGTGCCAGCGAGTTTCTTCCTATTATATTTACCCGCTTGGACTGACACTTCTTCTTGCCCTGCCAGAACTACTTAGAGAAAAATCCCCGGAAAAGATCCAATCTGCTCAGATGACCAGGGCTATAATATTAACGGTGAGCCCCGATGAGATAAAAGACAGGGCCTTTGATGAACGGCTTGGAGAACTCTTCACCAGATACCCATCGGGGCTTCCCTATGCCGTTCTTAAAACTCATCTCAAATCAGACTGGCAGCGCTTCATTACGAAGGCCAGAAAAAAGGGGTGGATTGCTACAGTTTTTATACCTGACGAATCGATTTTTGAATCTTGCTTCGGGCAAAAAATTGAAAATTTTGTTCCCGAACAGCTCACGGAAGATCAATCCAGGATTATGGAGCAGGCCGGAAAAGCTCTGGAACGACAGGAATTTTCGCCCTACCTCCTTTACGGCGTTACCGGAAGCGGAAAAACGGAAATATATCTCCGCCTCATCGAAAAAGCGCTCTCGATGGGCAAATCGGCTCTCGTGCTCGCACCTGAAATTGCTCTTATCACGCAGCTTGAGGCCATCTTCCGGAATCGATTCGGAGAAACTCTGGCAGTATGGCACAGCGGTCTTTCCCCTAAAGTTCGATTGTCTCAATGGCGAGCCGTTCTTAAAGGCCACAAAAGAGTCGCACTGGGCACTCGTTCTGCCGTTTTTCTTCCTTTGAAAAACTGCGGTCTCATAATCGTGGATGAAGAACACGACCTTTCCTACAAACAGGAAGATAGAATGCGCTACAATGCTCGAGATGTGGCCTTGATGCGAGCTCAGATGCTACAGATCCCGATTATTCTGGGATCTGCAACACCATCTTTGCAATCTTACCATCGAGCTCGAGAAGGACACTACAGGCTATTTACTATGACACGAAGAGTTCACGGCCAATTACTTCCTGAAATCGAGGTCGTGGACATGAGGCGAGAAAGATCGCCGAAAATATTTTCAAATCGCCTTAGAAAAGCTCTGGAAGAGAATTTCGCCTCCGGTTTACAATCTTTGCTTTTTTTAAATCGACGTGGATATGCACCATATATTTTTTGCAGGCATTGCGGCTTTGTAGCCACATGTGATCGTTGCAGTATTGCTCTGACCTACCACATCGACAGAGACAATCTTCGCTGTCATTACTGTGGTTTCACTACAGAGAAACTGACAACCTGCCCTGTGTGTCAGAAAAGCGTTCTGCTTTATCTCGGATTTGGGACTGAGAGAATCGAAGAAGAAGTAAAAAAGATTCTTCCTGATGCGTCAATTGGTCGGATTGATCGAGATGTCATAAAAAATATGAAGGATCTGGTAGGAATCCTAAACCGCATTAGAAAAGGTGAAGTGCATGTCATCATAGGAACCCAGATGATAACTAAAGGGCATGACTTCCCTCTTCTTTCCCTCACAGGAGTTATAAATGCCGATGTGGCCTTGACTCTTCCGGACTTCCGCTCGGGTGAAATAACGGCTCAGCAACTTTTGCAGGTTGCGGGAAGGGCTGGTCGAAGGGAAACTACCGGAAAAGTCATTATCCAGACATACAATCCGTTTCACTATGTAATAGAATCGGCCGTTAACGGGAACTATTCGCTTTTTTGCGAGAAGGAACTGGAATCTCGAGAGAAGTTATTTTACCCACCCTATTCGAGGATGGCTCGCCTAATATGTGAATCAACGGATATGAACAGAGCTCACGAAACTGTTTATACTCTGGCTGAGTTTTTGAGAGAAACAGGAGAAAGTTACGGTTGTGTGATCATCGGCCCGGCTCCTGCTCCCTTTTTCAGGCTAAGGAACCGTTATCGGTGGCACATTCTTGTAAAAGCCCGGCATAGTTCGTCTCTTACCGAACTTCTCACAAAAGTCTGGCATAGCAAGACGGTTGAAAAATTGCGCCGAAGGGCTCACCTTATAATCGATAGAGATCCAATGACCTGCTTATAAAGGGCCATTGCTGTAACGATGTGTACTTTTTTCAAAACCTTTGTTTACTGCCAGAGTTCCAAGCCGGATAAGAGTGCTTAAAAAGACTAGTGTAAGAAAGTCTTGGAAAGCGTCTTTTACTTTTGGAGATGTTTACGTACGCGCAATTTTAGAGAGGCAAGAAAACATTAACGTTATCGATCCGAGGGAATCTACGTCTTGAAATAGAGACCATGTTAACATCCATTTTCTGTGTCATTGCGAGCCGGAGTATTACCTTAATGTGTCATTTCGAGCCGGAGCGAAGCGGAGGCGAAGCAATCTCATAAAAAAACGACGATGAGATTGCCAAGCACCCTTCGGGCGCTCGCAATGACAGGGAAAAGGGGTGTCATTGCGAGGAGCGACTTGTTGTCATCCATTTAATCAGTTTTTTCGAACAGGCTCGTAGTTTGCTTGACTCATTCGGCGGAATAGCCTAGATATGAGTCTCGCTCTCGAGATAGAAGCTGTTTCCTGAGATTTCCCTTTTGGAGGTGGAAAATGTTGTTCGATCCAGAAGAAGGGCTTTACGTTTTTGAAGTCGTGGTAGGCTATAGAGTTGATGGGATAACTCGTTTCTCTTCCCCAATACTGGTTCAGGCTGATGATGAAGAAGAAGCTGAAGAAAAAGTGCTGGAATATCTTTCTGATATGGATCTGGAAGGAAAATTCTGGGTAGAAGAGATCAGCGAACCTTTCAAAGTCAAGGAGTACGAGCAACATTTAAAAGATGAGGACATAACTCCTTATCCTCTCCTGTCGGAACTGACGGAAGAGGACTTTATGGAACTTCTGTCAGAGTAAGATCCAGCGAAAAAGTCAAACAGAACATTGCCTGATTGAACACTACGCTTTTGGTGATGTGTCCATATAAAGGGATGAAAATCTTGCAATGCAAGCGAAATTGGTACGTTACATCTACACAATTTCAGTCCATAGGTATGAAACGTGACACTTCGGAATTAACGTATCTGTAAATTTCTTCGTCGGTTCCGTAAATGTCTATGATGCATTTATGATCTATGAGTTTCTCCAGTATCCAGGCCGTTACATACAGACTTATGAAATGCGGTCGTGGAACTACCTTTCTGAAAGGAGCTGTCAAATACTGGATTTCGATGTCTTCAGAGGTAAGCAGCGTCTGAAGGCAAATATTAATCTGACGTTCTAGTTCTATCTTGCTCGTGGTTTCCACGGCTTTTACTTCAATAAGCCGCATTGTAATTCGGTCACTCAGTTCATCAAGATGTTTCTTTAACAACCTTAGAGCTTTGTTTTTCATGGCCTCTTTTTCATGATCGAGACGCGATATTACCGCCGTCTCTCGTCCGTCAGGCCTGAAATCTCCTCTAGCCATTATCCATTACCCTCCTTTTTGCGAGAACAATTCGCCTGTGAATCAACGATGCCACATACCCCCCGCCAAAGCCGTTGTCAATATTTACCACAACAATTCCGGGAGCGCAGCTATTTAAAGCAGAAAGAAGTGGGACCATTCCGCCGAAGTGGGCACCATAACCGACACTTGTGGGCACGGCAATTACAGGTCCTTCCACAAGGCCGGCTACGATACTGGGGAGAGCTCCTTCCATGCCGGCAACAACGATCCATGCCGTGGCTCGTCTAATATCTTCAATGACGTCAAAAAGCCGGTGGATACCCGCTACACCGACGTCGTAAAATCTCCTTACCGAACTTCCAAAGAATTCTGCCGTGATCGCTGCTTCCTCCGCTACAGGAATATCTGAAGTGCCTCCTGTGAGAACCGCCACATATCCTTCTTCGATTTTTGGCGCTTCTTGCACCTGAAGAATCCACAATCGGCAGTTTTCAAAATATCGTCCCTCAGGGAAGTGACCGCACAGCTTCTGGGCCTTTTCGTGATCCAGCCTTGTAATCAATACATTCGTTCCCGCCCGTCTCATCGCTTCCACCAGAGTGACAAGCTGATCCGGTGTTTTGCCTTCGCCGTAAATTATTTCCTGAACGCCGCGACGAATTGAACGATGGTGGTCAATGCGGGCGAAAACAGGAGAATTTTCGTTTTCTACCAGAGCTTCATAAGGAAGTTTTTGGAGATATTCCGTAACCGTATCGATGTCGATTAATCCGCTTTTGAAATCTTCCAGTAATTTGCGTATGTCAGGCATTGTGTATAACTCTCTCCATGATCCATGATGCATATATCCGAGAGGCCCCCGAAAGTTCTCGGATCGCTTCTTCGACGACATTTTCCGGAACGACGTTGTTTGTGTGTATGGTCTTGCGGAGGTGCTCTATGAATTCTTCAAAATTACGGCACAGAATTCCTATGCCTCTCCGTTCCAGCACTTCATGTTCCACTTCAACTTTCTGTATGAAGGGACCGTAAAGAACCTTTTTGCCCCAGACCGCCGGTTCCATGATGTTGTGACCTCCAACAGGTTCGAATGTTCCACCACAAAAGGCTACGTCGGCAATACTGTAAAGATCAAAGAGAAGCCCGAAGGAATCAACAATCACGATCGAAATTTCTTCGACGTTCAAACCTCTGGTGGTCAGAATTCTTGAAAGCAGACAGTATCTTAGTTTTCTCGCATCCGCTTCTCTCCGTATCTCAGCTACCCTGTGGAGGTGTCTGGGAGCAACAACGGCAAGAAGTCTCGGAAATTCGCCCTTCAGCATTTCAACTGCTTCCACAATCATCGAGCATTCTCTTCCCCGCAGATTCCCCGCCACAATGACAGGATTTCTTCCGTCAGAGATCAAAATCCTGCGCCAGCGACCTGCTGTGTTCCTGTCTGTTTTTGCAAGCAACTCGTCATACTTTGAGCTACCGGTAACGATCGTCCGATCCGGGTCTGCTCCCAGATGAATAGCCCGATTGCGATGAGTTTCTGATATCACTCCCAGCCGGCTAAAATAGCGAAAAATGGGACTAAAAAAAACGGACAAAAGATTGTAAGCCCTGAATGAACGTTCCGAAATTCGGCCGTTTGCCAGAATTGCCGGGATTTTGCGATACCTCAGGCCCGAAAAAAGAACAGGCCAGTATTCGGCTTCAAAGTTGACGAAGAGATCGGGGCGGACTGCATCGAGAAAGGCTTTGACGGATCCCGGAGTTTCAAGCGGTGCCGGGATTACCTTAGTAGAAAGCTCTGATGTGATAACAGCTTTTGCCTTCCGGTAAGCGCCGGGAGTGCCGACGGATAGGACGATTGTTCCCGGAAAGCCCAGTTCCTTAAGGGCTCTTACTACGGGAAAGACCCCGTTTAATTCGCCAAGGGATGCGGCATTGAGAACTACACGGGGGGAAGTTCCTTCCAGCTTGACCTCATTGCATCGTAGGCGTTGCGACCAGAATTTTCGATCTTCTGATGATCTGAAGTGGTCGAAAAACCTCATAATGGAAAAACCTTTCGTATGACCGTTGGATGGAGCGAAAAATCCGCAATTGTGAGAAGCACCATAGCTTCGCAGACAGGCACAATTCTGGGAATGGCACTAACATCATGGCGTCCCTCCACAACAATTGTGGCGGGCGATCCGTCCTGCCGGATGGTTTGCTGAGGAATGCGAATAGATGGAATTGGCTTTACTGCCACTCGAACTATAATATCCATCCCGTTTGAGATGCCGCCGAGGATTCCACCGGCGTTGTTGGAGGCATAACCTTCTGGGGTAATGGGGTCGTTATTTTCGCTTCCAAGCATCTCTGCCGCCCGAAAACCGCTCCCGATTTCTACCCCCTTTACGGCGCCGATGGACATAAGAGCGTAAGCAAGACGGGCATCCAGTTTGTCAAAAACAGGCTCTCCAAGTCCGGGTGGACAGCCTTTAACTCTCACTTCCACTATACCCCCAACAGAATCGCCTTTACGGCGCACTTCTTCAATTCTTTCTTCCATGAGCGGGACAGCTTCGGGGTCCGGACAGTAAAAGGGATTCTGATCTATAGCATTTTCGTCGTAGTTTTTACAGCGTACGCCACCAAGGGCCAGTGTATAGGCTTTAACGGTTATCCCGGCCGTTTTAAGCATCTGCCGGGCTACAGCACCTGCTGCAACACGGCCCACCGTTTCTCTAGCCGAACTCCTTCCGCCTCCACGCCAGTCTCTGAATCCGTATTTTTGATCGTAGGTTCTGTCGGCGTGTCCCGGGCGATAAAGATCGGCAAAGCGGGCATAGTCCGATGATCGGGGGTTTTCATTGAAAACCACAAGAGATATGGGAGTTCCCGTAGTTTTTCCTTCAAACACACCGGAAAGTATTTCAACTCTGTCGGACTCTTTTCTGGTTGTGGATGCTCGAGAACCCCCCGGTTTTCTTCGATCGAGATCACGCTGGATATCCTCGCTCGTAAGAGCAATACCGGGAAGACAACCGTCCACCACAACACCTATCGCCCGACCATGAGATTCTCCCCATGTGGTTACTCGAAAAAGCCTTCCAAAACTATTTCCGGCCATTAAGGTTAAACCTCCAATACTGCAGGGACGGGCCCCCTGTGCCTGCCCATGTGGGGGGTGTCATTGCGGGCGTCCAACTTCTTTTACGTCATTACGAGCGCCCGGAGGGCGCGTGGTGATTGCTTCACTTCGTTCACAATGACGAGATTGCCTCGTCACTTCGCTCCTCGCAATGGCGGTATAAGAAAGCCCACATGGTGCGGCCCACCGTGGTCGCCCCTACAATAAATCATTCGACCGAGCAACTTATTGTTTCTTGACTCTCTATTGCTACGTTGTATTTTTTATCATGTAAGCAGAAGAATAGAAAGCCTGAGAACGCTTTAAAGCGTTGTGTGAGCAAGAGGAGAAAGTACCATGTCCCGGTGGGACGATGAAAGGGAATTTGAATGGCAGACGTCCAGCGATGTGGAAGAAGAGTTAGAAGAGCCTCCGATGTATAAGGTGCTTCTCCACAATGACGATTACACAACGATGGATTTTGTGGTAGAAGTTCTTCAGACCGTTTTTCATAAAACTCCGGAGGAAGCCACACGTATTATGTTGCATGTTCATTACAACGGCATAGGGGTCTGCGGAATTTATCCCGCAGAAATTGCAGAAACAAAGGTGGAAATGGTCCATAGCCTGGCAAGGCAACACGGATTTCCACTAAGATGTAGCATGGAAGAAGCTTAAAAATGATTAGCAAAGAACTGGAAACCATTATTTCAATTGCAATCAATGAAGCACGGCAGCGGAGGCATGAATTTTTCACGCTGGAACACATTCTTTACGCCTTTATTCTGGATGCATCGGGACGTCGCATTCTGTATAACTGCGGAGTTGATATACAGCTTCTTAAAGAAAATCTTGAGGATTTCTTCATTCGTAAGATGTCACCGCTTCCATACGGTGTAGAAAAGGAGCCGATCCAGACCCTTAGCGTTCAGAGAGTGCTTCAGAGGGCCATACTTCATGCCAGAAATGCGGAAAAGCGCGAGGTAGAATCGGGTGATATTCTGGCGGCGATGTTTTTTGAAGAAAACTCACACGCCGTCTATTTTCTCAAGTCCCAGGGAGTTACGAGGCTTGATGTCCTGAATTATATATCTCACGGGATTTCCAAGGTTGGATCTTACGAAGAAGAAGAGGATGAAAGGGTGCCGGACACGGTCACGGGTAGAAAACCGTCAACCAAGCGGAGTGCCCTTGAATCCTTTACGGTAAATCTCATTGAAAAAGCCGCTCGTGGTCTCATTGATCCTCTAATAGGCCGGGAACAGGAAATCATGCGAATGCTCCAGATTCTCAGCCGCCGCACCAAAAATAACCCCATCCTTGTAGGCGATCCCGGCGTTGGTAAGACGGCTATTGTTGAGGGGCTGGCGCTCAAGATTTATCGAAGAGAAGTTCCCGAAAGCTTTCTAAATGTAGAGATTTATTCGCTCGACATGGGTTCACTCATAGCAGGAACGAAATTCAGAGGCGATTTTGAGGCGAGGCTCAAGGGGGTTATTAACGAAATCAAAAGCCGGCGTGGGGCTATTCTCTTCATTGATGAGATTCACACGATTGTTGGTGCCGGTGCGACGAGTGGAGGAACGCTCGACGCTTCCAACATCCTGAAACCTGCTCTTCTTTCCGGGTCTCTTCGATGCATTGGTTCCACGACTTACGAGGAATACAAAAACCATTTTGAAAAGGATCGAGCACTTAGCCGCAGATTTCAGAAAATAGAAATTTCAGAACCAACCGTTGACGAAACCTACAAAATTATCAAAGGCCTTAAGTCCTACTACGAAAAGCATCACAGGGTAAAATACACGGATGCAGCTATCAAAGCGGCCGTTGATCTTTCTGCTCGCTACATCACGGATCGCTATCTTCCAGATAAAGCGATCGATGTAATTGATGAAGCCGGCTCCGTTTTGAGAATCAAAGGCGACAGAAGAAAGCGTCATGTGGTGGGAGTGCGGGATGTGGAAGAAGTTGTTGCAAGGATGGCCCGGATACCATCTCGCACTATATCTGAATCCGATCAGGAGAGGTTGCAGAATTTAGAACTGCGCCTTAAAGAGGTTATCTTCGGTCAGGATGAAGCGATAGAGTTGTTAGCAAAAGCGATTAAGAGAGCCAGAGCCGGGCTGGGGCATCCCGATAAGCCGGTGGGATCTTTTCTTCTCGTAGGGCCTACAGGTGTTGGTAAGACTGAGGTGGCGAAGCAACTTGCGAGAATCCTGGGCGTTCATTTCCTGCGCTTTGATATGAGCGAATACATGGAAAAGCATACAGTCGCCCGTTTGATCGGTGCACCTCCGGGATATATCGGCTTCGATCAGGGCGGGCTTCTCACTGATGCCATCCGTAAACACCCCTACTGCGTGCTTCTCATGGACGAAATCGAAAAAGCCCATCCCGATGTTTTCAACATTCTTCTGCAGGTCATGGATTACGCTACCCTAACGGATAATAACGGCCGTAAGGCTGATTTTCGAAATGTCATTCTTCTCATGACTTCCAATGCCGG
Organism: uncultured Syntrophobacterales bacterium; assembly: GCA_964634695.1. Taxonomy (GTDB): domain Bacteria; phylum Desulfobacterota; class Syntrophobacteria; order Syntrophobacterales; family Thermodesulforhabdaceae; genus JAOACS01. The sequence goes on from CAZWJX010000020.1 coordinate 15,654, forward strand.
TGCTCGTGAAATGGAAACGATTTCCATTGGTTTTGCTCAGAATGAAGCTCTTGAACAGGGGCACAAGGGTATAAAAGCGTTTGAAAAGCTTTTCAGCCCTGAGTTTCGCAACCGTCTTGATGCTATTATTCCGTTCCGGGGCTTAACACCGGAAATTATGGGACAGATAGTGGATAAGTTTATCAACGAACTGAGGGCTCAACTTGCAGAGAAGAAAGTAACGATTGAAATAACTGAAGGCGTGAGGAAATGGCTCGCCGAGCATGGCTACGATAAGGCCTTTGGTGCCCGTCCTCTTGGAAGATTAATACAGGCAGAAATTAAGGATCCTCTGGCTGAAGAGCTTCTTTTCGGTAGAGTAAAGGAAGGTGGACACATTCTGGTAACTCTGGCGGATGAAGCGTCTTTAGCGGGTAAGGAAGTAGAGATCATAACCAGAACCCAAAACTTCGTTTTTAGGTTGATTAACAGGTCGGGCAAGGTGAATTAGGCCAATGACCGTATTCAGACTGGGAAAAGAGATAAAATTTCCTCACCCTGAGCTCGCCGACTCCGACGGACTTCTTGCGGTGGGCGGTGATCTTTCTCCCCGGCGCCTTCTTGCTGCCTATTCATGGGGGATTTTTCCATGGTACGGGGAGGGCAGTCCTATCTTATGGTGGTCACCTGATCCGAGGCTCGTTTTGTTTCCGGACAGAGTAAGAGTTTCCCACAGTCTAAAACGTGTAATCAAGAAAGGTATTTTTCGAGTTTCAATGGATGAAGCATTTTCACAGGTTATCAGGGAATGTGCGGCCGTTCGTCTGGAGAAAGGCGAAGGAACATGGATTACCCCCGAAATGATTGATGCTTACGAAAAACTTCATCTCCTTGGCTATGCCCACTCTGTTGAGACCTGGTATGAGAACCGGCTGGTGGGAGGGCTTTACGGAGTTTCTCTCGGGCTGGTCTTCTTCGGAGAGTCAATGTTTTCTCGCATGACGGATGCATCCAAGGTGGCCCTTGTTTTTCTCTCGAGAGCCATTAGAAGCTGGGGGTTTAGTCTGATTGACTGTCAGGTGACCACAAGTCACCTGAAAAGTATGGGAGCCGAAGAAATCTCTCGCAAAAAGTTTCTTTCTCTGCTCAATGAAGCCCTTTCTCATCCATCAAAAAGGGGAAGCTGGCGCGATGATTTTGAACGCTTTTTACAAAATTCTACGCTGAGTTGAATCTTAAAACTAATAGCCAATCCATTTGATAGATCATTTGTTTGAGATAACAAAAAAATCTTGACTTAAGTCAAACAGTATCGTAGGAAAGTATCCGCGATTTTCTTTTCTCCCGGTTTCTGCGAGAATTTGGGATGCATCGGAAATAGCTGCTGAGAACATTTACCGTGTATCTTCCAGTTTTGAAGTGTCAAGATCTTCATTCTCGAGTTGGTTTTCCTGATTGTCTTCCTTTCTTCCCTTTTATCGTTCCATGACAATCGGATGAGATTACCGTTAAAAGGTTGTGATCAGGAGAGGTAGTAGTTTTGCCTCACCGGATAGGTTTTTTATGTCACCGGGGAGGAGCTTTTCGGTCGGTGCAATCTTTTAAAACCATGCTACGGAGGGTTCTTATGGAACATCTCAAGGAGTATGCAAAAGAAGTGGAAAAACTTTTCAACAGTGGAAGCCTGTTTGACAAACCCGAACCACTCAAAGGAGTGCGAGTTCTGGAAGTGTGTTACGTGGTGCTGGGTCCTGCTGCTACGGACTATCTGGCAGAGTTTGGAGCTGAGGTTATCAAATTCGAAGGTGGTAGAGGCGACCAGATGCGGTTTGTTACTCCCTATGCCTTTTTCTGGAAAAATGTATCGCCGGGTATGGAGGAACAGAATCACAACAAATACTGGGTTGGAATGCATCTCGGTAATCCAAAAGCAAAAGAACTTTTCCTGGAAATGGTGAAAAAGGCTGATGTCGTAATTGATAATCTTACTCCGGGACGAATGGCAGCCTGGGGATTGAGCTATCCCGAGCTCAGCAAAATCAATCCCGGCATTATTCAGCTCCACGTATCAGGCTATGGTAGCTGGGGACCATGGACGGGAAGAACGTCTTATGACGCCGTTGCGCAGAGCATGGGCGGTTTATCAGCCATAACGGGCTTCAAAGAGCGAGGCCCCATCAAGTCCGGTGTCTGGATTGCCGACTGGGCAACAGCTCTCATGTGTGCCGTGGCGATAGTCATGGCCCTTAACTATCGTGAACGAACCGGCAAAGGTCAGTTTATAGATTACATGCAGGCAGGAAACGTTATTCGGCTTCTTGATTGGACTTGGCTCTACTGTTACTTGACCGGCCAGAATAGACCAAGATCTGGTAACAGAGACCTTGCAATTTGCCCTTCCGATCTTTTCGACTGTCAGGACGGCTGGGTTGCTATCGCCGCCTTTAAAGAGGATGAATTCAAGGGCCTTTGCACGGCAATGAATCGTATGGATCTTTTCCAGCAATATGCCGATCCCATAGTAAGGCTCAAAGAAGAAAATGCCGCAGTAATTCTTAAAGCAATCGACGAATGGACGAGAACTAAAAAGGTTGCCGAGGTGGAAGCTCTGGGGCAACAATATGGCTTTGCTGCTTCTCACGTGATCACAACCCGCGAAGCTTACTACAGCCCACATTTCCGTAAACGCGGGGCCATACAGGAATTCGATGATGAACTCTACGGAAAGATGGTAGAGGCCTGTTATCCACCCAGAATGAGCGAAACTCCAAGCCGGCTCAAATGGGCCCAGCGTCCTCTTGGGTTTGACAATCAGTATGTTCTCACCAAACTCTGCGGACTTTCAGCAAAAGAAATTGCTCAGCTTGAAGCCGAAGGTGTCATATTCAAGTGGAATCCGGCAGTTCCATCTGTCTGTCCGCCACCTGACTGGGATGGCAAGAGCGGGCTTAAGCTGGCTTAACGGGTAAGAAAGGTCAACGAGTATTGCCGGGAAGGAGGCACATACTATGGCAGAAGAGTTGAAGAAAGAAGGATCTGTTTCTTTTGAAGGTGAAGATCTCGATCAGGAATCCGAGCTTGAAAAGAAGGTTATAGGGCTTGCTGTAAATCGCGAATACGCCATGTGGGCATGGCGGGAAACCAATCCGGCAGATATATTCAAGAAGCCGGAAGCGCTCGATGATATGCTTGTTATTGACGCATCTTACGGAAGTTTTGCGGGGCTTTTCGCTTCATCCATCCTTGCCGAAATGGGCGCCGAAGTTATTCGTATAGAACCACCCGGGGGAGACATTGCAAGAAAGATGTCACCTTTCGGCATGATGATAAAGGACACAGGACTTCCATATCTGGTCGAAGGGGGACGCAACAAATATCATGTGACCTGTAATCTCGAAACCGAAGAAGGACGTCAGCTCTTCCGAAGGCTTGTTCGTAAGGCCGATGTCCTCATAGAAACTTTTAAGCCCGGCTATCTTGATTCTCTGGGGATTGGGTATAAAGCTTTATCTGCTGAAAACCCCGGCTTGATCTACTGTGCTATTCATAGTTACGGGCATTTCGGGGATGACACGGTTCAGTATGGAAACCAGCCCGATTACGATATTATCGCTCAGGCTCGAGGCATGATCATGTCAATAATGGGCGAACCGGAGCTCGATCCAGAAGTGCCGCCTCAATATAAGCGTCCGTTAAAACACGGAAACTGGATGGGATGGTATGTCGGAGGCGCCTGGGCATCTTACGGTATCGGTATGGCGATGCTCTATAAGAGAAAGACAGGGAAAGGGCAGTTCATAGACTGCTCTCCTCCGGAGGGCCTGCTGGCCATCGCAAACTACCTGATCCCCTATTTCCACATGTCCGGCGGAAAAGAGATGATTCGCGCCGGAAACTATGACTATGCCGTGTTTCCATACACTTACGTGAAGTGTAAAGATGGATATACCTTCATTTCAGGTTTTACGGATCCCAACTGGACGGCTCTATGCGAGATTATGGACAGACCGGATTTGAAAGGGCAATTTCCAACCATTAAAGAGCGCCTTACTCCCGAAAATCAGCCCAAAATTCAGCACGAGATAGAAAAGTTCACCGCCAAATACACCGCCGACGAACTGCTGGAGATTGTTACTCAGTACAGCCGTCGCCCGGATAAGAAAGGCACCGTGGTGGTTGGAAGGCTAGAAGATCCGCTGGATGTCCTTCAGAGAGATCACTGGAAAGAGCGGCAGGCTTTTGTTCTTATAGAAGACCCCTACTACGGAAAGCTCCTTGTTCAGAATTCTTCCTTTAATGGCATGACTTTGACACCCGGACGAATCAAATGGCTCTGCCGCCCCATTGGAGCCGATAATGAGTATATTTACAAGAAATATCTGGGCATCGGAAAATCAACCCTGAACGAATACAGAGAAAAGAACATCGTTTAGCCGGCGAAAAGAGGGAAGGTTTTTACCTTCCCTCTACATTCAGATTTCTTCGCTCAAATGCTATAAGCCTGGCTTTGAGCGATTCTCCGTCCGGAGCTGAATAATACCCTAAAGATCCATCACTTTTTATCACACGATGACAGGGGATGATGAGAGGAAGAGGATTTCTGGCGCAGGCCTGTCCGACGGCCCGTGCAGCGCATTTTACCTTGCCTGCTCGCCTGGATAATTCCCCGTAGGATACCGTTTCTCCATAAGGAATCAGCATTATTTCTTGCCAGACCCTCTGGAAAAAAGGCCTGCCTTCTGGAAGGATGCAGGGCAGAGTAAAGACCTTTCGGCGACCATCAAAATATTCTGAAATTTCCTGCACAATTTGAGAAGCGAGAGGAACTTTCACTGGTGAAGGATTTGCCTTTTGAAGTTCTGACTCATCTATCCAGCTGATTCGCAGAACAGCTTCCTTTGTGAAATCCACCTTGAGCGGCCTGAAAGGCGTTTCAAGTATCAGTGTATACCGATCATTCATCGAGGAAATCCGTTATGTATGGATTGGTTTCCCGTTCCGCTCCCAGAGTAGAAGTAGGAGTATCGCCGTAATCATGGCCGGGCCAGATAACGGTTTCTGTTGGAAGAAGATCGAGAAGCTTTTTCAGAGATTCAAGCAAAGCCTGAAAAGACGAGCCTGGAAGGTCTGTTCTCCCAACAGCTCCTACAAATAACGTATCGCCGGTAAAAAGATTGTTACCCACAAGAATACAACAACTCCCCGGCGTATGACCCGGTGTGTGAATGAAGCGAACGGTGAAGTTCCTGAGAGATAGTTCGCTCCCATCTTCTACACATATATCCGCCGGAGGTGGAGGTTCAAACCCGAGCTTTCTGTTCCATTCAATGGATTCCTGAGTTCTGCTGAATTCGTCATCCAGCCTGTGCATGACAACAGGGGCTCCCGTTGCTTCTCGAATTACTTGATTTTCCGCCGTATGGTCGGCATGAGCGTGGGTGTTTATGATGTATTTCAGCGTAATGTTGTTATCTTTCAGAATTTTTAAGATCTTTTCGGGTTCACCGGCCGGGTCTATTACGATGCCTTCGCCAGTTTCCTGATCGTAGACAATGTAGCAGAAAACCTCGAGAGGTCCTACGGGTAGCTGAATAATCCTGAGGCGTTCCATTTACTCCTTCTCCCTGTCTTTAAGGAAAAACTTCCAGAAGTCAGGCTTCCTTTTTTCCATAAAGGCGTTTCTTCCTTCAAGAGATTCTTCCGTGCCGTAATACAAACTCAGGCCGCCAACGCCAAGCTCTGTTATTCCACCGAGGCCATCCGTTTCGGCAAGGAACGCGTATTTCAGCATTTTGAGAGAAGTGGGACTTTTTTCCAGAAGCTCTTTACACCACATATCTACTTCTTCATCGAGCTTATCGTGTGGAACGACTTTGTTAACAAGCCCCATCTGATAAGCCTCCTCGGCCGAATAAATACGGCAGAGATACCAGATTTCTTTTGCGCGCTTCAGGCCGACGTTACGCCACAGGTCGCCCGTTCCGAAACCGGGATCGAAACTTCCCACTCTTGGTCCCGCCTGTCCGAATTTCGCTCTATCGGATGCAATAGAGAGATCGCAGTTGACCTGCCATACGTGCCCGCCGCCAATGGCATAGCCGTTAACTCTGGCGATGACAGGTTTGGGGATGTGACGAATCAAGAAAGTTACGAACTGCCAGCCCACTTCGAGCGGAAGAGCCGCTATAGTGCCTTCCAGTTCTTCAGCGCCGTAACCTTCGTAACCTCCAAGTCCTCTTATACTCTGGTCCCCTCCTGTGCAGAAGGCCTTGTCCCCTTCGCCGGTAAAAACCACAACACCAACATTTTTGTCTGTCCATGCGTCAATGAAGGCTTTAGTCAATTCGTAAAGCGTAACGGGTGTGCAGGCGTTGTATTTGTGGGGTCTGTTTATAGTGATGCGGGCGATCCTATCTTTCTTTTCGTAGTTTATATCCTGAAACTTCATAAGGCCTCCCACCGTCGTGATAACAATATTGATTCACTCTAAGAAAGAACAGCGAGAGATCGCTTCGCCTTCGCTTCGCTAAGGCTCGCAATGACACAAAGGAAAGTCATTGCGAGGCTGTCGCAAGGCAGCCGTGGCAATCTCATAAAAAACAATGGCGAGATTGCTTCGTCGCTTCGCTCCTCGCAATGACAGCCCTTTCTCCGTCATTGCGAGGCCACGAAGTGGCCGTGGCAATCTCATAAAAAACAATGGCGAGATTGCTTCGTCGCTTCGCTCCTC
>CAZWJX010000021.1:0-6755 GCA_964634695.1 uncultured Syntrophobacterales bacterium
AAATAGAATCAGTCAGGCTTGAAGTCGAACAGGTAAGAAAAGAGCTTAAAGAAACTGAACTAAGACTCCAAAAAGAAATAGAATCAGTCAGGCTTGAAGTCGAACAGGTAAGAAAAGAGCTTAAAGAAACCGAACTAAGACTCCAAAAAGAAATCAGGGAAACCGAACTAAGACTTCAAAAAGAAATCGGCGAAACAAAAGCAACACTCATAAAATGGATGTTTGCATTCTGGACCGGACAGATTATAGCTATAGCAGGGCTACTAAAGTTGTTCTTGAAATAATGCTTATATGGGTGCAGGAGCTAAAAAGTAATGGGATGAGTCGACCGGCTTGATCCATTAATAATATCCAATAGGGATTAGTGGTTAATCGTAATTCAAGATTTCTTGCCTACTCAGAGGCTGCTTCCCTTCGCTCGAAATGGCGGGTGTGGGTGTCATTGCGAGGCTGCCGTAAGGCGGCCGTGGTGATTGCTTCGCTTCGATCGCAATGGCGAGATTGCTTCGCCTCCGGCTCGCAATGACACAGGAGGATGACAATGACGAGATTGCTTCGTCGCTTCGCTCCTCGCAATGACGGTAAAAGAAGACTCGCAATGACACAAGGGAAAAGGGCTCGCAATGATGAGATTGCTTCGTCGTCCGCCATAGGCGGACTCCTCGCAATGACACAAAAAGGTCGTTCGCTCGGGCTCGCAATGGGACAAGGAAAAGTTAGGGCGATATTGCCTCTCAACAAACCCGGATTGAGTGAACTGCATGCCGACACAGAAGCTTTTCTTCACCGTCTCTTTTACCCACATTAAAATACCTTCCAGCGCCATTTATAAAAGAATAAAACGGTCGATCGAATATTAGTAAGAATAAGACCGGGGCTTCTTACCATCACTCTTTCCCAATCATGAATTACTCTGGCTGCAGGAAGGTAAACAACCTTGCCAACCGATCTCAGCCTAACAGAAAGATCGTGATCTTCACAGTACAGGAAAAACCTTTCATCGAATCCGCCTATTTCCCGCAGCGCATCGGTCCTGCACCACATACAGCAACCGCTCATGAGGTATCCCACCTGAGAACTATACATATCAACATCTCTGCACTCGTATCGCCGATAACGCTTAAGCCTACTCACAGGCTCAAAAAATATGGCAATAAATCGCAATACTACATCCAGCAAAGTCGGATCCCGCCGCAGCAAATACTGCAAAGTCCCGTCAGGTGACAATATCATTGGGCCGAGAAGTACCGCATCTTTATGTTCTTCAGCGTATCTTTTAAAAACCACCAGAGTATCTCGAAAAATATAGACGTCCGGGTTTAGGATAAGGTGATACTTGAAGGCGTGACTCAGGATAGCCACATTATGGCCGGCGCCGTAGCCAACGTTTTTCCCAAGCCTCTTGATTACAACCCTGTGAGCTGGATGCTCGTAGCCAAAATAATGTTCTCGAACAAGATGATTCAGGGTATGGGAATCAAGGGGCGGAACTGAGTTATCGATCAGAAAAAGAGTTGACTCGAAATTACGATATACCCGGTCGACTTCAAGTAGAGCTTCTTTCAGATGTAAAATGGTACGGGATAGTTTAAAAAGATCGGGACGATAGAGAACAATCGAAATACCCAGACCATCTTGCAAAGTGGGAGGATTCGACATCATGGCTATCTATCCAAGGATTGCTCTTACCGGTGGTATAGCAAGCGGCAAATCAACAGTGGCTCGAATGCTGCAGGGAAAGGGGGCATTTATCATAGATGCCGACGTTGTGGCAAGAAAAGTGGTCGAACCCGGAACACCCTGCTGGCACGAACTCCGATCTTTTCTTGAGCATCGCTTTTTCGATGCATCCGGACGACTTGATCGGCGAGCGCTTCGGGAAGCCATTGTTCGGGATCCAGACATAAAAAGACGTCTTGAGAGCATTGTTCATCCGGCGATAGTTTCGGAAATGAATGCCCTCTGGGAAAAATCAATATCAGAAGCCCCTGATCGCATCGTCATATTCGATATTCCCCTTCTATTCGAGGTCAATCTCCAGCATAGATTTGACTTCGTAATCGTCGTCTATGTTCCTCGCTCCATACAGCAAGAACGGCTGGCGCTTAGAGAAAAAATCTCCATTGAAGAAGCCCAGAAACTCATAAAACTCCAGAAAGACATTGAACTGAAAAAAGCTCAGGCTTCAATTGTCATCACAAACGACGGAAGCCTCGAAGAAACCGCCCGACAGGTCGATCTCCTCTGGGAAAAACTCACCCATTTATGGCAAAACTTCGCTAAATCTGCTGGAGCACCTCGATCTTAGCCTGATTCCGTAAACTCTTTCGCCACCCATCCCAGAAGGAACGTGTTATCTGTTCCATGAGCATTGGCTTAAACCTGCGAGCTTCGTCTTCCACCACTTTTTCATCAGGAAACTTGCTTTCAACCCACTGGCAAACCATATAGGATGACATTGCCTTTACCGGTTTTTCAGGAAGTGAAACCGTTTCGGTAAGATCCATGAGCCGTTCCAGTTCTTCACCCCAGACGCCAAAACCAATATCGGGCCTCAGGCGGTTGAGAAATGGCGATTTTTCTGCTTTCATATTAGCATCTTTTGCGGCTCTGGCCAGAGAACCAGCTGCTTTAGCCTGAGCAAGAAGCTTTTCGGCATCCTGTAAAGCCCTTTCCTGAGCCTTTTCCCGGATAAAATCCTTCTCCACTCTAGCTCTGGCTTCATCGAAACTCAGCACTCTCGGAGGTTGAACAGCTCGAACCTGCGCAACAATAAACCCACCTTTAACATCAAGAACATCCGATATCCCTTTGTCCGGAAGATCAAATATACGTTTCATAATGCCCTGATCCTGAGGAAAAGAAGGAAGCGGTTGAGACACCGCCAGCCACTCTGCAACATCTACAAGTGAGACACCAAGCCTTGCAGCAGTCTTAGAAATATCTTGATCCACAATGGCCGCATCGCTAAAATCACGGGCCTTCGAATAGGCTATATCTCTTGCTTTCTCCTCCACCAGTTTTTCACGAATACGATCCTTGACTTCTTCAAACGAAAGCTCCTTTTCCGGCCTCACGTCTTCCACCTTTATTATGTGAAAGCCAAACCGGGTTCTCACAAGATCGCTTACTTCCCCTGGCTTCATGGCAAAGGCGACATCGGCAAATTCCTTTATCATCTGAGAGCGTGTGAAATAGCCGAGGTCTCCACCCTGAGGCGCCGATCCGGTATCTTGAGAATAATTCTTTGCCAGAGTGGCAAAATCGTGACCTGATTTGGCCAGAGCCAAAACATCGGCGGCCTTTTTCCTCACAGCTTCGACCTCGTCATCGGATGCCTCTGGATCAACACGAAAGAGAATGTGCCTTGCATGAACAGCCTGTTCCTGGCGATAGTCCCTTCTATGCTCGTCATAATAAGCTCTCAAATCATCCTCGCTTACCGAAACGTCCTTAGCAAAATCGGATGTAGAAAAGAACACATAGGCAATACGGCGTTTCTCCGGTTCTTCGTAGGCTTTTTCATGAGAGGAGTAATAAGCCTTGAGAGCGTCCTCAGTTACAGAAACGCCCGGCTCATATTTTGCCCATGGAAAATTTACGCACAGAAACTGCTTCTCAGTTCTAAGCAGCCGAACATAGTCTTTAACTTCATCGTCAGAAACCGTTACCTGTCTCATAACCATATCTTCAAGCTTCTTAACCGTAAGAGATTGCATCATCTGGTATTCAAACACTTCGGGCGTTGTCCGATTTTGCTGAAGAATCAAACGATACCTTCTTACGTCAAACTGACCGTTGGTTTGAAATGCCGGGATCGATCTGATGGTTTCCTGAAGTTCCGCCGGCGAAACACTGATGCCCAGTTCTGCAGCTTTCTTCAAAAGAAGCGTTTGATCGATTAGAAGATCAAGCGCTTGTTGCTTCAGATTGAGTTTGTTCAGCATCTCTTCGGAAAAATTTTGCCCCAGCTGTTGACGATAATAGTCCCTGAGTTGATCATAAGCTCTGGCATATTGCTGCCACGTTATGTAAGTGTCATCAATTTTCACCAGATGGCTTTTGCGACGTTCCTGATAGGAATATCCTCCCCAGAGAACGAACACAATGACAATCAATATGAGAATTGTCTTAATAATCCACGACGAAGCATTTTTTCTTAAAGTCGTCAGCATAAGAGATCTTCCTCCGGTGCAGATTTAGACATTATTTTCCGGCAAGTAAACCATCGGTTCAGTTTTACGGCGCTCAAAAATCAGATATCCGATGGCACCAAAAAATGGTATGGTTGACACGGTCAAGAACCAGATAATCTTACGTTTTGTCGAAGAAAACCTCCGTTTTGGAATATCCTGTATTGCCCAGAAGGTCGGGAGTAACGGAACAAATAGTATCAATAAAGTGAGCACAACACTAAGAACGGTCATATTTCACCTCGTCTTTCCAATATTTCTGTTTTCCACGAAGCATAATTTTCCTCTATGGATGCCAGGCGACTTAAAACCTCCATAAAGACATCTTTCCAGACTTCAACCGCCCCGGCCGTAAGCCTCTCTATAACTCTTTGAGCCTTCTCCTGCAAGCTCTTCCTGTAAATCCTGAAGAAGAAGTAACCGACGATCATCTCGAGAATTAATAAAGACAACAGAGCTCCCAGTCCTTCCAGCGTAAAAAGCTTTTCAAAAAAACGCAGCACTCTTTCGCCCAGCCAGATCCACAGGGATCCTCCCATCTGGTAACGAAATTCCCCAAGGGAAATAACAAAGATGGCAACGAGCGCCCAGTATGCAAAATTTTGCAAAAAACTAAAGGCAACCGATTTTCTGGACGCAAACTTTTCGAGTTCTTCTTCGAATATGAGCGTAATCCGATCTTTCCAAACAGCCCATAAACGATCCGGTGTATACAAACCAGAAATTTCATCAAAAAGCTGTTGCGGCACCGATCGAAGAAGCAACACCCGGTTAAGTCTATCTGAAAGCGCCATAAAAGGTGTTCTTGTAGATTCTGGAATAGTCAGTCCCAACCCCCCGTTGTACTTAACCCCTCTCCCCAATCTTGCCACACGCTCTATCAGATATGCTGGGCCTTTAAGCCGACTTACATCATAGACATCGGAAAGAAGTCTTTCGATATTTTCCTTACCAACAAGAGTTTTAGCTATTCTATTTCCTTCACGTTCCCAGTCGGGCAGGACTTCTGAGAGCTCCTGTCTCACGGCTTTTATGTGATCCGATGCCTCAATGCACGCCTGAGCCGCCCTGGCTATACTTGCCTCTATCTGTTCCAGTTCCCGGAGAAAATTGCTGCGCTTGATCTCCTGTATCTCTTTCAGTTGACGCTCTCGAAAGATCTCCCGTTCAAAAAGATGCCACTGGTTCCAGAATGTGGACGGTTTCTTTTCCAGAACATCAAGCGCCGAAATCAGGAAAATTCTGGGGCGTTCTATGCCGTACCTCGCAAGATAGTCGGCAAAGCTTACGGCCAGTTGTTCCAGTTTTTCGGCCTCACCGGAAATGGTGTCAATCTTATTGAGGACGAAGTAGAAATTGTTCGGATCTTTCCTTTTAGATGTTTCATAAAGGAACTGGTAGAAAGCCTCATCGGCATACTTTTCAGGCGACGCAACCCATACTAGCAAATCAAGTCGATGAAGGAAATTCTGAACCAGTTCCCGGTGTTCCGTAGCGATGCTATCGAAATCCGGCACATCACAGAGAACGAGTTGACGTGCCTTTTCGGCTCTATGGCGATGAATAACCAGCGGTATGCCGGAGTTTGAGACTTCATCGGGAAGAGAGGCTTCCGAATGAGCGTATAGAATAACTTCATGAGTGTGAGGACGGCGGTGGCTTGCAGTGGAAATGACCTCTCCTGAGAGAGCATTCATAATCGTGGATTTTCCGACGCCTGTTCCTCCCAGGAAACCAATGAGCAAGAGATTCTCGCTGTATTCCCGAAGTCTCCTTTCGAGATTTGCAATCCCGATTTTAAGAGCTTCTTTTTTTTCTGAAGAACAGACCCAGTCAGGAAGTTTTTCGATTAGACCTGAGATTTCAATCAATCGTTCTTCGATTTTTTTGACCGGATCATTAGCCATAGTGTATTTCCTGTGATGTTTTAAGGACTTTCAAGCCGTTGAGTAATTCTGGCAAACAGTCTCAAGCGATTTCGTCAAGTTTTCTTCGGGAATAAAAGGTTCTATGCAAGATATGAAGCGATCACGCTGCCGGAAAATTATGGACTGTATTCCCTGCTTATAACGTTTGGACAGTTCTTCAACTATGCGGTATATCTCGTGGCTCGCAAAAAATTCTACCGTCGCCTTAGTAATAAAAGGAGCAATGATTGCATCGATTGCCGCCCTTAGCGGCGTTATGCCTCCTCCCATTGCAGCCTCAATTCCCAGAATAAAGACGCCCCAGAGCGCAAAAGATGAATAAATCCCCAGCTCTTTGGTTTTCGGTATCCCCTGCATCATCTGTTGAAATTCCTTTTCAAGCCAGTCGAATAGCTCTTTTGAATGGTTAAGCATAAGATCGTGGACATCTTCTCTGGACAGAATCACATCGCGACTCCTCAAAACATCCCCCAGAGGCTTCCTGTCGGCGGGAACACGTCTTAAAACCTCCGTCACCAGAAAATCAACAGCATGAAACACAGGAGAATGGTCAATCTGTTCTTCAATTTTTCTGAGTGTGCCTTCCCGGGAATCGTCAGCATCATCGGTTAATTTTATGCCAAAGACTTCAAGA
>CAZWJX010000021.1:6765-11756 GCA_964634695.1 uncultured Syntrophobacterales bacterium
TCAAGAACTTGAGATACAGCCTGACCTATAGCTCGCCTTGGCTTTCCCAGAATATCGTATCGGCTATACAGAGCTTTAATCTGCGGCTGGAGGTGAGATCGAGTGTGATCTCTCACGGTAGCAATGTGCTTTTCCAGAACTTCATAGACCGCTCTTTCGGAAAGATCCTTTATTTCGCGAATGAGCCCTACAAGGGCCTCCCGTTCTCCTCTGACAACAGACGCCAGTTCGCTGCACGCGTCACGCAGCCTTGCGATGAACCGCTCGGTTTCCTGATTTTTGATGGCTTTCCAGCGCTCTCCTCCCGCCTCGTCGTCAAGGCGTTTTACAAGAGTGTTCCATTCTTCCGTATGCCGGATCTGACCGTTTAAAGGACGAGTAAAGGGAAGGATAACCAGATCAGGCTCGCTTATACGAAGGCCCTGAGATTGAAAAATCTGAAGAACATCTCCCGGCCTAAGCTCATCGGTAGCCTTGTTAACCACGACCAGAAACTTTTTACGCTCGTCAACAACGCGCCTCAGGAACCGGTTCAACCGCTCATCGGCGTATTTTTCCTGACTGACAACAAAGATCACAAAATCGCTAAGCTGAAAAATATCCTCAGCCATCTTGTGGTGATCCCTTGCCAGGCTGTCTATATCCGGGCTGTCCACAAAGATCCACGGGAAAGGCGCCGAATGCTCGGTTACAGTAAGCACGCCGGGAGAACCATTAAAAGGCGAAACAGCGGTCGATCTGGCATCAACGGTTTTGAAGCAGGTGAGACTGATGACAGCCTTTCCTTCGGGAAAGGCAGCTATAGGCCCCTGAGTTTTGGGCCTTTCAACACCTGTAAGGCTTAGATAGGCTCCACACAGGGAATTGAAAATCGTAGACTTCCCGGTCCCCGTCCCGCCCATGATGCTGACCCATAAAAAGGGGATCGCTTTTCGATCTTCAGCAACGGCAAGATAAAAAGAGACACGCCTCCACAGTTCGTAAAAAACTTCGGGCGGTAGAGTGTACCCGCTCCACGATATTTTTTGCAACAGATCGTCAATCATCGGCTAGTTCTCTCTCAGCTCAAAATGGAAAAGTCTTGCACGAAACAGATCTTCGCCCCCGGGAATAAAAACGCGCCACTCCTCACCCTCGTCAAACATGAAAACGCCCTCCGCCAGCAGATTTCCCTTGTGCCATTTCCACAGGGGCGGTCTTCCTCTCCTGAACAGTAATTTTACGACACCCTGCCGCTTACAAAGAAAATAAACTCCTCGATCGGATATTATGAGCCAGCCTCTGGTGTAAGGTGGAAGAGAAGGTATCTTACCGGAAAAGGCAATACTGCTCCACATAGGTTGTTCATCGTTTTCTCTCACATTGTCCCAACCTTTCTTCCACGTTTCGGGAACGTAAGAAACAGCCGAAAGCTTTTTCCGCCACTTGCCGAGAAGATTAAACCACGCCAGCTCTAAAAACATCCGGAGATATCTTATGGGACATAAAAAGTAGCTGAGCTCTACACTCACCCATAACCTCCCGATCTGATTCTAGCCCAGGAAAACCCTTTCATTCCGGGCACACCTTACATGTCCGGACTACGATATCCGGCGCCACAGAATCAAGTCAAGTCAGGATCAATGTGCTAGATGGTGAATCTGTAAGGAAAAGCCCTGTCCGCATAGATATTTTGATTAATCGTCTGATTCGACAAATTTGACAATCCAGTTCGACAAGATTGTCGTTTTATATAACTATCCATCCCAATTCCCCTGTAAAAATAAGCTCCCTCTATATGGCACGTATAATGCTTTGCCGGAAAACGAAGGCTCGGGGCGTATGATAGATTATGAACACAGAGCAATGTCGGCAGGAATTATTTATGCCCTGGTTCAGACAGATTTGGGACAGAGGAGGAAAGGCTCTGTGGGAGAAACTTTTTGAAGCAAACAATCTTTAATATTCCACAAGAGAGGTAAGTTCCGCTAAAAGAGAAGTAACCTGGTGCTGGAAGAAACTCCAAAAATACGGTTTCAATCCTGTGTGAAGGAGTTGAAAGATGAAACGCTGTGTATTCATTATGGTTCTGTCGGCAGTTTTCTGGAGTACCAGCTGTATGGCTCTAACCATCAGAGATCTTTTGGATGCGGTAGAGCGTCAACCCGGTTACAAGGTCAGCGAAATGTCTGTCCATGAGAGCAAACTACAAAAGGAGAGGGCCACGGCCGCTTTGTATCCAAAACTGGAACTTTTTGGTCGTTTCGAGAGCTACAATTCACCGACCAATCTGCGTCCCTTACCGCCCACCGAGGTTAATGTTCAGGCCGGAGAGTCGATCCCTTTTTCCCGCGAGATATTGCGCTACGGACTAAGCTTTGAAGCCCCGCTGTATGTCCGGGAGCTGTACGTATTGCAGCAAAAGATGATGTTACTGCGAGATAAAGCCAAAGTTGATCATCAACTTGATTTGCTCGGACGTCAGGCTTCCGTGGTATCCCTTAACAGTGCTCTGGCCTATTTCCAGGCTCTTGAAGCAGCGATCGATGCTCGTCGCGCATCGCTTGCTAAAACTCTTGAGGATATGTCGCTCAAAGTTAAAACAGGCAGGGCCCCCGAATCCGAGCTTCTAAAGATTGAGAAGGTTCTGAACGACCTTGATCAGCAGCGTAACGACGTGGAAATTAAGCGCCTGGACACTCTCCGAGAAATCCAAACCTTGACCGGCATGGAGCTTACCGCAGCGGTGGATATGAATTTGGAGCGTTTACCGGATAAGACTTCTAACTTTCTGTCTGTAATTGCCGAGCAGTACAATACCGAAGCCGCTGAAAAAGAGCTCCAGCGTCGGCGTGCTACCCGCTGGCCGACTCTGTGGATCACCGGTTATGTTTCCGGCAATGATGGTGAGGCGTACAACACCGATAAACATATTCATCGAGACTATAATCAGGTCGCTCTGATGTTGAAGTTTCCCCTGTTCGACCGCACACTCAGCAGCGACGAGTCAATTGCCCGTGTTCAACTGGAAAAGGCTAAAAGACGTCTGGAACAAACGCGCCTCGATGTGCTCGCTTTAGCCGACACACTGGATCGCAAAATTAAGGTTATAGAAAACTCTATTGCTGTAGCTGAAAAATCGGTCAACCACAGCCAGAAACTGCTGACCATTGCCAAGGTCGCATTGCAATCTGGTCGCATAACCACGGAGGAGTATCTGCGCTATGAAAGTGATGTGCTTGCCGCTCAGGCTTCGCTATATCAGGCACGTCAACAAATGTGGCAGATTGTAGCCCAACAGGCGGTGCTTTACGGCACGGATTTGAGAGGAGTCGTGAAATGAAAAAACGCATTCTAGTCATCATAGTTCTTATACTGATCGTCATCGCCGGAGTGATGTTACTCAAAAAAAGGAAAGCCGACCTTGCCAAAGCAACTCCGGCCCCGGTCCTACCAGCCGTAGTGGCTGTCACCGAACTCAATGTCCAGCCGGTCGTACTGACGTTGCCGGCCATGGGCGTGGTGGCCTCGAATGCTTCAACGGTGTTATCCACCCGGATCACCGGCCGGATCATCAGGGTTTTGAAGCGGGAAGGAGAAACTGTTCGCGATGGAGAACTCATTGCTCTGATCGATATCGGCGACCTGGAAGCCAAACGCAAAGCGCTGATGGCCAAAAAAGCCGGACTAGATGCAGAAATCGAGGCTAAGCGTCAGGCTTACCAGCGCACCATCGAACTGTTCAAAGTTGGTGGTGCTTCTCTGGAGCAAAAACAGCAGGAGGAGGCATCAATCGAACGCCTGGTTCAGGAACGGGCAAGCATTATGCAGGAAGTGAAGGAAATTGAAGAATTGTCAAGCTACGCTCGTATAGTGGCTCCGGTGTCCGGCAGATTAAGTCAGGCTCTGGTCAATCCTGGTGACCTGGCGACGCCCGGCAAGCCTTTATTCCGGATTGCAAACAGAGAAGGACTTTACATTAACCTTTCCCTGCCGTCATCGATTCCCGCCAAAAAGATCATATTGCAGGACCATACCATTCCCCTTACCCCCAAGGATCTAGCCGGAGAGACGGGACTGGTGCAGTACGTAGCTCCACTGCCTCAAAACACTAGAATGGTTGAGGGAGAATACGTCAATGTACGAGTGGTAGTCTATGAGGGTGAGGATGTGCTTTTGCCGGCGGACGCCCTGCTGACAATGAACGATTCTTCTTCTGTGTTTGTGCTCTCTTCTGACGGCAAGGTTGAACGGCTGAACGTCACCATCAAAGCTCGTGGGGCCGAGGGCGTGACGGTCGAACAAAACCTTGCGGGCAAAAAGGTCATTGTGGCAAAGCCGGATATTTTATTGCGGGTTGCGGCCGGTGTTCCTGTGATAACAAAAAACAGTTTATAGAAGGACAGAGGACAATGTTCGATTTCTTTTACAAGCGTCCGTACTTGCTCTACAGCCTGATCGCAGGCCTTTTCGTGCTGGGCGTTTACGGCCTGATTACTATGCCAAAAAATCTTTTCCCGGACAGCGACCGTCCAACGATCATCGTAATGAGCCAGGTACCAGGCGGTACGCCCGATGTGGTGGCCGCCACCGTCTCCAAGCCCATTGAAGAGGAAGTTTCCACTCTGTCCCTGATTCGCCAGGTTAGTTCTGTCAACATTGCCGGGATGTCCATCGTTACAGCCGAGTTCGAGTACGAGAAGGGGCTTGAACCGGCGGCGCTGGATGTTAACAACGCCATCAACAAGGTTCGTGGCAAGCTGCCACCGGAGGTTAATCCCTCTATTTACATCGCTGGCTCCCATGTGCTGCCGGTGGATGTTTTCGCCCTGTCGCCCGCTGGCGGTGGCATGACTCTGGACGATGTGCGCAAAATAGCCGAAAGCGATATCAAACCCGCTCTGCTGCGGGATCCACGGATTGGCAACGTAGAGGTCTTCGGAGGATACCAGAGCGCTATTAACATAAATATTGATCCGTTCAAAGCCAGGGCTGTTGGTTTAAGTCTGGAC
>CAZWJX010000021.1:11766-18474 GCA_964634695.1 uncultured Syntrophobacterales bacterium
CCAATCGGTTTCAGCATCGATGATAATTCCTTCCACACAATCACCATCTATAGTGAAAGAGCCAGTGTCGAAGAGCTGAAGATGCTGCCCGTGGCTCCCAACGTGTGGCTGGGTGATATTGCCAGTATCAAATGGGAACATCAAAAGCGCTTTTCAGGTTACATAGGTAACGGCAAGGCTGCCATTGCTCTGGCAATCCAGCGCGCACCGGGCGGATCAGTTCTTTCCACCAGCACAGCCGGGCGTGAGATAATAGAAAAACTGAAATAACGATATCCCAATATCCGATTTGAGCTTGCCGACACCCAGCGCAATCTGATTCAGACCACCAACACCAACATGCTTGAAGCTCTGCGCGACGCCATCATATTTACCCTGCTGGTCATCCTGCTGTTTCTGGGCAATCTGCGGGCCGTTGTTGCAGCCCTGGCCTCCATTCCCATGGTGTTCTTTGCCACCATAGCCATCGTATGGATGACCGGCGGAGAACTGAACATGGTCATTTATACAGCCATCATTCTGGCTCTGGGAATGCTGGTGGATGACGCTGTCGTAGTCCTGGAAAACATCGAGCGCCACATGGTTGAATTAAAGCAGGATTTGAACACCTCGATTATAAATGGAACAAAGGAAGTGATCGCACCGGTGTTTGCCGGTACTATTGCCACCGTAATAATCATGTTTCCGTTCATGTTTGTGGGCGATTTTCCCCAGAGAATCTTCCGGGATCTCATCTCTACACTGATCATCGCCCTGGTGGTCTCCTATTTCCTGTCTATCACGTTTATACCCGCCATCTCCCTTGTTCTCTACCGTAAAGGAACTTCCAAAACGCGTTTCGAGCTATTTATTGAACGGTTCTACGAAAAGAGCTTCGGACGCCTTGTGGACTTTTATCTGAACATCCTGAGATTTTCTGCTGGAGGACGTTCTGGCTTGCGGCGATTGATGATGACCGTCGCCGTAGTGGCACTGCTGGTCCTCAGCGTAAAAAACATCATGCCGGTAATTGGCCGGGACTTGATGCCACCAATGGATACCGGAATCATTAAAGCCCATGTCAAGTTTTCCGCAAACGAGCCGGTGGACGTGGCGGAAAAACGACTCAAACCATTTCTTGAGTGGCTTCACCAGCAACCTGAGGTTGTTATGAGCTCGGTTAGTTTGGGTTCCGAGCCCGGTGTACTTTCTCTGGGATCGGGCTCCCTGCCAACCGAGGCTATGATGACCATAAACTGCGTGGATCGGTTTCGCCGCAAAAAAAATATCTGGCAGCTCGAGGATGAAATCCGTTCAAAGTTGTCCACTTTGCAAAACGTTAAGGCGGTAGATGTGTATGATTTTGGTGCCACCGCCATGTCCAGCTTAAAGGCTCCAATCGATGTGCGATTGCTGGCCGAAGACTATCGAGTGCTGCCTGCGGTCGCGAAAAAAGTAGAGACCGCTCTGAGTGAAGTGAAAGGTCTGACATCGGTTAACTCCAGTTGGGACAACGATTTTACCGAAGCCAGGCTAAATATCGACATCAACCGCGCTCTGTCTTATGGAATAACTCCTGTAGAAATCGCGGCTCAACTGCCTCTTGCCGGGCAACCACTGGCGGTCAGTTCCACCCTGGTTTCCATGCAGAACCAATTCGTTCGCCTGTATTTCAACCGCCCCTTCGATGGTAATCTGGATCAGCTACAACTGATCCCCATTCAGACACCTAAAGGGCCTGTGCCGCTGGCGGCTCTGGCGCAGATCGACTACGGGCTGACAGCCAACAAAATCGAGCGTAACCAGATGCTATATTCCCTGGACGTGTTCGGCTATCGAAGCCTTCGTCCTGTCTCGATGTTGACTGGAGACGTGGAGACCGCATTGAAAAAGGCTGACATCAAAGGCGTGGAAATCAGCCAGGAGGGCGATATCAAACAGATGAAAGACTCCTTTGGTCGGGTGATCAAAGCCATCGCTATCGGTATCACTTTGTTACTGATGGCTTTAGTGGCGATTTACCAGTCGGTGCGTCTGGCTGTTGTCATGATCCTGGTGCTTCCTCTGGCTATGATCGGAGCCTCATGGGGGATGCTCACATTCAACAAACCGAGTTGCATGCCCAGTATGGTGGGTGTCTTACTTCTCTTCGGTGTTATCATAAAAAATTCGATTTTGCTGATCGATTTTTATCAAGAGTTCAGGAAAAAAGGCGAAACACCTTTTGAAGCTGCCATGGAAAGTGTGCGTGTACGTTTCCGACCGGTCTTTATGACCGCCTTTGGCACCATAGCCGGTATGATCCCCATCGCTCTGGAGTGGGCCGTCGGCCTGGAACGGTTATCTCCCCTGGCCGATGTGGCTGTGGGTGGACTTCTCGTCGGGACGTTCCTAACGCTGATTTACATCCCCATGTTCGCCTACACCGTGGAGGGCAAGATAAAATGATTGTTTCGCTATGTTCGTAATATAAATTGTGTCATTGCGAGGAGTCCGCCTCTGCTGACGACGAAGCAATCTCGTCATTGCGAACGAAGTGAAGCAATCACCACGCGCCTTCCGGGCGCTCGCAATGACACACGCATTCGTCATTGCCTCTTGTGAGATTGCCACGGCTGCCTTACGGCAGTCTCGCAGTGACGGCTTTGTAATGACGGCTTTGCAATGACAGCTTTGGTATAGATTGCCACGGCCACTTCGTGGCCTCGCAATGACGTAAACGGATATCATCGCGAACCCCACACCTTAATAAAACATCTGTAGAACAACGCCTTTTTTGTGCTAACATAACCTCCACTTTCAGGGTTATTCGCAGATTTTTGTTAAAGAAGAGGATTTATTAATGAAGAAGAATTTCGTTAGAGAAATCAACGAAATGGCTAAAGAAAATCAACCGGTCAGGATAGAATCTCTGTTTGTAATTGGAGAGAAGAAGGTTCTCCCCACAAAGACGGGAAAGCCTTATGTTCACCTGCTTCTCCAGGACAGAACAGGATCAATCAAAGCAAAAATCTGGGATAACGCCGATATAGACTTTGATAGCGTCCCGACAGAAGGAGTTGTCTACATAACGGGACAGGTGGAGTCTTTCAACAATACTGCTCAGATAGTTATCGAAAAAATCGAGCTGGTTGATATTAATGAAGTCAACCCGTCCGATTTCGTTCCTGCATCGAAGGAAAATCCGGAGAAGCTTCTGAAAGAACTGAAGGAATGTCTCAAGCCGGCTTTTTCAGGACCTTACAAAACGCTTCTTGAGAGGTTCTTTCGAGATAAGGAGTTGGTGGAATTTTTCAAAAAAGCGCCTGGTGCTGTGAAGGTTCACCACGCTTACATCGGCGGGTTGCTCGAACACACCCTTAACGTGGTAAGGCTCTGTAGCATTCTGTGCGATTTATATCCTTTTCTTGATAAGCCCCTGCTTCTTACGGGAGCCCTTATTCACGACATTGGCAAAATCAGAGAATACCGCTACGACTGGAAACTCGATTTAACGGACGAAGGAAAGCTAATAGGTCACACGGTTCTGGGTGTGCAGATACTGAACGAACTGATTCGCTCAATCCCGTCATTTCCGTCAGAAACAGCAACCCTTTTAAGGCACATGATTTTGAGCCATCATGGCGAAATTGAGACCGGAGCAGTGCGACTTCCCATGACTCGAGAAGCTCTGGCGCTTCATATGGC
Source organism: uncultured Syntrophobacterales bacterium (assembly GCA_964634695.1). Taxonomy (GTDB): domain Bacteria; phylum Desulfobacterota; class Syntrophobacteria; order Syntrophobacterales; family Thermodesulforhabdaceae; genus JAOACS01. Next base: position 15,433 of record CAZWJX010000021.1, read on the forward strand.
CGACAACCTCGACGCAAAAATGGCAAGCGTAAACCAGATCTACGAAGAAACAGGTGCTCAGGAAAGATGGACAGAATACCAGAAGCTTTACGCCAGGCAGTTTTTCATCCCTGTTCCCGGCCACACACATGAAAAAGAGGAAGACACGAAAATGGAACTTCCAACCAGAGGTCAGAAATCCATCCAGGAACTTTTTGAAAGGATAATTGTAGAGCTAAATGACAAATCCGAAGGTGATTAGTTTAGAAGGGATCGACGGATCCGGGAAATCCACTGTAGCCATGTGGTTAAAAGAGCGTCTTGAGGCGCTTGGAATAGAAGCGATTCTTCTGAGAGAACCCGGTTCAACTCCAATTGGTGAAACTCTCAGGAATATCCTTTTAAGGGGTCAGATGGAGACCTCTTCTCCATGGGTGGATGTTTTGCTTTTTTACGCTGCCAGAATCGAAAATATTGAAAAAAACATTCGTCCGGCTCTTGAGCGAGGCGTATGGGTTATTCTGGATCGTTTTCAGGACGCAACGATTGCCTATCAGGGCTACGGACAGGGACTTGACGTGCAAAAGCTGGAAGCAATTTATCGGATGGTTTCCGAAAATTTCACTCCCGAATGGACAGTCCTTCTTGATTGTCCTGTGGACGTTGCGGAAAAACGATTGTCTTCCCGTAACGACCTGAGAACCAGATGGGAAAGGCTCGGTCGGGACTTTTTCGAACGCGTCAGAAAAGGCTATATCGAACTTGCCCGAAAAAACGACGATCGGTTTACGATTGTTGACGCATCAATGCCCTTGAATGAAGTCTATGCTGTCATAGACAAAGCTCTGATGGAAAGGCTTCAACGATGGAATTTTCGACTTTAGCGGCACAGACGAGAGCCGAAAAGGTCATAAAAAAACTTATAAGCGAAAAACGCCTTCCTCACGCTATCCTGCTGACGGGAAAGGAAGGGATCGGCAAAAAAGCCTTTGCTCTTGCCGTGGCTAAGAGCCTCCTCTGTGAAAGTCCCGGTGATAATATCGAAGCCTGTGGAGAGTGTGGATCATGCCGAAAGGTGGATGCTTTCGTGCATCAGGATCTTTTGATAGTAAGCACCGAAGGAAACGTAATAAAGATCGACCAGATCAGAGCCGTCATGGAAGAAACCTCTTATCGGACGGGAAAGGGGCGCTTCAGAGTTATTATCATCGAAGAAGCCGAAAAGCTGGGCGATGAAGCATCCAATGCCCTGCTGAAAATACTTGAAGAACCGCCGGAAGGTAACGTCTTCATCCTCACAACGTCCCGCTATTACCAGATACTTCCGACCATACGATCCCGTTGCTGCAGGATAGCTTTACAGCCCATGCCTCAGGCCGAACTCATAAAGGTTCTTCGTGAAAACCGGCAGGATATTCCAGAACCTGATGCCACATCCTGTGTTCTATTAGCCGACGGCAGCTACAGCAGGCTTATGGAACTCATCTCCCACGAAACTCCTTATCCCTGGAAGACCCTATCTTCCCGGGTGGAATCAATAGCCCACATCCCCATGTGGCAATTTTTCTTTGAAGTCGGCAAATGGCTTGAAGAATATGATGATCTCGAAACCCTGCTCCGGCATCTGAAAGTGTGGCTAGTCATCTACATACGCAATTTTGTGAGCCATACGGGTGAAAGCTCTGCCCGATATCTTGACAAATGTCTTGACTTTTTTGAAACAATCGAAGAAGCCGAACAGGCGCTCAGGTTTAACGTGAACAAAACACTACTTCTCGAGGAAATCGGGATTCGGATAAAGGAAGATTTATATGAGAAAGCGCATTGGAGTTAGATTCAGAGAAAGAAGCTTCATCTGGCATTTTGATCCTGGTCCGTGGGATGTAAAGAAAGGCGACTATGTTCTGGCGGAATCGCCCGAAGGGCTGGCCGTGGGAGTCGTGGTAGAAGACCCCATTCCCATCCATGCCGAAGAAGAATCCGTGCAGCTTAAATATATCAAAGGCCCCGCAACACCAGAAGATGTTCAGAAATACTTGAATCATCGGGAACGAGAACAAAAGGCTAAGGAATTCTGTCTGGAACGCATAGCGGCGCATAATCTCCCCATGAAGCTTGTAGATGTAGAACTTCTCTTTGACGAATCGAAGATCATCTTCTACTTTACGGCCGATGGACGGGTGGACTTCAGAGAACTCTTGAAGGATCTGGTAAAACATCTACGCATGAGAATTAAATTAAGACAAATCGGGGTGCGCAACCATGCATCAGCAGTGGGCGGTTTGGGTATGTGCGGTCGCCCTCTGTGCTGCGCTCAGTTTCTTAAAAAATTCCATCCCGTATCCCTCAAGATGGCAAAAGATCAAAACCTGAGTCTTAATCCGCTGAAAATATCAGGCTCCTGTGGAAGACTTATGTGCTGTCTTCAGTACGAACACACAGTCTATTCAGTGCTCAAAGAAGGACTCCCAAAGGTAGGTCGAAAGATCGATACGCCGGAAGGGAAAGGAAGGGTTATACGACAGAACGTTCTCGCAAGAAGCGTAACTGTTGAACTGGAGGACGGCAGACAGATTGAAATTGTTTATCCGCCCCTTGACGATGAATTCTGCCGGAAGGCTCTGGCTATTGCTCAGAGCGATTTTTTCGATAAAGAAGAGTCCGAGGAAGAACTCGAGGAGGAAAGCCTTAACACCACGGAAGCAGAAGAGGAACAGTAATGGCGAAGAGATTTTACATCACCACACCAATTTATTACGTGAATGCCCCGCCCCATATAGGTCATGCCTACACGACCATAGTGGCGGATGTTCTTAACCGGTTTTACAGGCTCATGGAGTACGAAACGTTTTTCCTGACCGGAACTGACGAACACGGCGACAAGATTGTGCAGGCCGCTCAGGAATCTGGCCTGAGCCCTCAGGAATACGCTGACAAGATCAGCGAGATGTTCAGAAACACCTGGCCGAAGCTCAACATTTCTTACAATTACTTTATCAGGACCACATCGGCCGAACACAAAAAGGTTGTTCAATATGTTCTGCAGAAAGTTTACGAGTCGGG
>CAZWJX010000021.1:18484-21095 GCA_964634695.1 uncultured Syntrophobacterales bacterium
CTCCTATCGAGGGCTTTACTGTGTAGGATGTGAGCGTTTTCTTACCGAGCGCGAACTCGTGGATGGCAAATGCCCCGATCACGATAAACCGCCGGTTCCCAGGGAAGAAGAAAACTACTTCTTCAGGATGAGTAAGTACCAATCCTGGCTTATCGACTACATAAACGAAAATCCCGATTTCATAACGCCCGAAAGATACCGCAATGAAGTGCTTGGATTCCTCAGAGAGCCCCTCGAAGACTTATGCATCTCCAGACCCAAGGAAAGACTGAGCTGGGGAATTCCCCTGCCTTTCGATGATCGTTACGTCACATACGTGTGGTTCGATGCGCTCATAAATTATATTTCCGCCCTCGGTTACCCCGATGGCGAGCTTTTCCATAAGTTCTGGCCCGTTTCCCATCACCTTATAGCCAAGGACATTCTAAAGCCCCATGCCATTTACTGGCCTACCATGCTCAAAGCTGCCGGTATTGCACCCTACCGGGGGCTTCATGTCCATGGATACTGGAAGATAGAAGAAGCCAAGATGAGCAAAAGCAAGGGCACGGTGGTGCGCCCCCTCGACCTTGTGAACATCTACGGGCTGGACGCTTTCCGGTATTTTCTAATGCGAGAAATGGTCTTCGGGCTGGACGCAAACTTCAGCGAAGAAGCTCTCATACAGCGGCTCAATGCGGATCTGGCAAACGATCTGGGAAATCTTTTCAGCCGCACGGCTGCCATGGTTCAGAGATTCTGCGAAGGGTTAACTCCCGACTGGACTCCCCCTGGCGGAAACACTTACGATGAGGAGCTTTTCAATAAGTGCGATGAAACTAAAACGGCTTACGTAGAAGCCATGCAGGGCATGGAGTTTCACAAGGCGCTCATTGTTGTGTGGGACCTGATCAATCGGGCCAATAAATACATAGACGAGGTGGCACCATGGGAGCTCGCCAAACGTAGTGAAAAAGAAAGGCTTGCAAAGGTGATGAGGCTTCTCCTTGAAGTTAACCATCTAGTTGCGGTGTTCATTGCTCCCTTCATGCCAGAAACTGCTGAAAAAATATTCGAAAGGCTCGGGTGTCCCAAGAAAGCCTTTGATCTGGCCTGGTCTCGAGACTCTTCACTGCCAGTTCTCCGGGCCGGTGTTCCGGTAGAAAAGGGCGACGCCCTATTCCCGCGAGTTGATCTGGATGCCTGGCGACAGAAGAAAAAGCAACAGGAAGTCAAGGATAAAGGAGAAGAGGCTTTGAAAAGCACCGATGAAATGATCTCCATTGAAGAATTCCAGAAGATAAAGCTTGTTGTGGGAACTATTGTCGAAGCCGAACGTATTCCCAAATCAAAGAAGCTCATGAAGCTCAGAGTGGACATCGGCGAAATCCGGCAGGTGGTTGCAGGAATTGCTGAGTATTACGAACCGGCTGATCTAATAGGAAAACAGGTTGTTATTGTGGCCAATCTCAAACCGGCAAAGCTCATGGGAGTAGAATCTCACGGAATGGTCCTTGCCGCGGGAGCACCCAACGGACTTTATCTTATCACGCCGGAAAAACCAACACAGCCCGGTTCTGTCGTTAAATGAGAGACCGGAAAATTGTGAGGGGCAATACAACCCCCATTGTGTCATTGAGAACCTACGAAGTGGACGTAGCAATCCCCGTTTTTGGCATTGCGAGGCTGTGTTTCCTATTACGTCGTTGCGAGGCCGCCGTGAGGCGGCCGTGGCAATCTCAAAAGGAACACAATGAGAGATTGCTTCGTCGCTCCGCTCCCCGCAATGACACTTTTTTTGCGTCATTACGAGCGCCCGCAGGGCGCGTGACAATCTATACCAAAGCCGTCATTGCAAAGCCGTCATTGCGAGGCTGCGAAGCAGCCGTGGTGATTGCTTCGCTTCGATCGCAATGACAAGGGAAAGGGCAACAGAGAGATTGCTTCGACCTCACTTCGTTCGGGCTAGCAATGACACAGAGGAGGATTCGGACTAAAAAGAAGGTTCAATCAAATGGCCAGTAACCTTCGGGATTTAATCCTTGCGGAAATAAAATCGAAGAAGGAAATTCCCTTCGAACGTTTTATGGAAATGGCTCTGTACGAGCCGGGGATGGGATACTATTTACGAAACGTCCCGGTCATCGGGCAGGACGGTGATTTTTTCACGGCTTCCCATGTGGGAAAGGTTTTCGGTGCGCTTTTGAGCCGCCATATCATCAGAATATGGCAGGATATGGGAACCCCCACGGACTTCCACATCGTAGAAATAGGTCCCGGTATGGGTCATCTGGCCAATGACATACTTTCCTCTCTACAGGGTAGCCCCATATCGCCCCATCTATCCTACCATCTGGTGGAACTGAATCCCCATTTTGCCGCGATCCAGCGAGAAAGGCTTAAGAATATAAATTCTCGTCTTTTCTGGTGGAAGGACATTTTAGAAATTCCGCCTTTATCCGGCGTTTTTATCTGCAATGAAATACTGGATGCCTTCCCCGTGAGAATTTTCGAAGTATTAAACGGCAATGTCATGGAAGTATACGTTGGAGCAGATGACAGAGGCGAGTTTGTTGAAATTCTCAAGCCGGCACAAAAAGATCTTATTGACTCTCTGGATACCTTTGCTCCA